>CAYWAL010000033.1:0-11402 GCA_964456605.1 uncultured Candidatus Saccharibacteria bacterium
AGATCGTCTTTTTTTATTTTCTTTAATTGGAGATCTTTAATTTGATCTACGATGTCTTTCCAAAAAGCATTCTGAAGCTCTTCGCGAGATGATAGCGAAAAAGAGGAATTAAAAGATTCCCGAAACAAATTAACAACTTTCGAGCCTACCCTCTCGACAATTTCTTTTCTGATTGCCGGCTCCCGCAACTCAGTTCTTCTTTGAGATTGTTCAATTATTGCCGCTGCTTCTTTTTCTGCTCTACTGCGAGCTTCTTTTTTTATTTCTTCTGCAATGTTTTCCGCTTCTTCTATAACCTCCTTCGACAGTTGTTTTGCCTTTGCTATTTCGTTTCTTTTTTCTCGTTCAAAAATTTCTTTTTCCTTTCTCAATTCCTCTCTTTGTATCTGTGCCAGCTCTAGCTCTCTTTCATCCTTTTCAATCCGCTCTATAATAGGTCTATACAAAAATTTTGTAAGCAGCCACAAAAGCAGCCCAAAGTTAACCACCTGAGCAATCAAAAGTTTTGTATCAATTCCAAGACTACCTAGAAATCCCATATTTCTTAAAGCCCTTCCAAGGTGTCCGTATATATGCTTAAAAATCTAGGTATGACCAGCATCAAACCGATAAGCGGAAGAATAAACACAAGCAAGGATACAATGAGCGTCCATAAAAAATACTTTCGCGTCTTTTCAGAAGAGAGATAAATTTTCTCTAACATTTCATCCTGCTTGTCTAATCGCTTTTTTATCTCTTCGTCCACAGTATTTATGTTAGTAATTAGCATCGAGAAGTAAACCTTTAATTTATAGGAATTGAAACTCCGTTCTAGTTCAGCCCAGAAGAGAATTTCGCATTTCTACAAGAGACTCGGAGGAACATTAAAAACTCTTCAAGCCTGTCCACCTATAAGCAGATACTCCGCAAGCACACACCAACTCTGCCGAGAGTCGGCTCTTTCAAAAAATGAGTCACTTTACAGAAGACTTACTTTACAAATTTCAGGATAAGTGCAACCACTAAAGCATAAATGGCAATTGCTTCGGCGAAAGCAATAGCAATGATCATAGCGGTTTGAATTCTGCCAGCACTGTCCGGATTGCGCGCAATGCCAATCATAGCCGCAGCTCCAATTAAACCAATTGCCAAAGCTGGACCGAAGGTCCCTATACCCATTATAAATGCCGACGAGTTCAGGATCATATTTTTATCTTACACTTTTTAAACTAAACCTACTTTGTTTCTTGTTTAAGGCGATCCACTAGACTTGTCTTGATAAACGTCAGAGTCAGGGTAGAGAAAATAAATGCTTGAATAATGCCAACAAACACTTCCAAAATCATAAATGGCAGAGGGATAATGTATGGAACCAGAAAAGCGATAATCAAGAGCAGAATTTCGCCTGCAAATATGTTGCCAAACAACCTAAAAGAGAAAGAAAGCACTTTGACGCTTTCTGAAAAGATCTCAAAAAATCCAAGAAAAAACCTGATCGGATTAGAGAAATTTATAAATCGCTCCAGATATCCTCTTGCGCCAAATGCTTTTACTGAAAAAAATTGAATAGAAAATACAGAAACGAGTGCCAAAGACACTGTGGTTGTTAAATCGCTATTAGGCGATCGGAGAACTGGAAGATTACCTTCAGAGGTTCTAACAAAGAATGAGCCTAAAAAGCCAGGCATAAGAGCAAGAAGGTTAGCAGTGACAATAAATAAGAAAAAGGTGGCAATCAAAGGAAGAACCCTTTTAGAAAGTTCTCTGTCTTGTGTTACTGTATCAGTAAACTTTAATAATTCAAAAATAAGAATTCTCATTCCGTTCAGAATAATGTTTCTGCGATTCTGTTTTGCTAGATAAAAGACAAATCCTAGAGCAGAAAGAATTACTGTGACTAAAAAAGAAGTCAAAAAAGTGTTGGTTACTTTGAAGCCGAAGATAGACAAAATATATTCCGAATGTAAACTAATGTTAATCATTTTTTATCTTAATTCCTTGAAGAAAAAATTTCTGTTCTGTTTCTCAGCAAGAAACTACACTTCTATTCACTCGCCATATTTACTTTTCCGACACAGAGAAACTGAGAATGTTCCAGCAGCAAACAGCAAAGAATGCAATGTTTACAGTTGGAAGAACTTTATCCCGGATGCAAAATGCGAGATTTTACACCTTTGTTTTTTAGCGGTCGATCAGGGGAGCAATCAAGTGATAAACTTCATATACAGTGGTGAGGATGCCAATAACAAGGCCGCCAATTAAAAGAAGTGGATGTGTTCCAAAAAATTCATCGCCCAAAATTCCCAAAAGCAAAAAGCCTCCAATGGGAATTGCAATGAGAAATCCCAACTGCCATGCCACAGAAAAGGCGTAAAATACTTTGAAATTATTTTTTCGGGACATCTTTATTTTTGGCAGAATTCTGCCACTCAAATTTCAAAAGTCAGAGGAAGTTCTAGAAAAAACATTGTCATACGCGGTTTGCTCAACTTTTCATTCTAATTGTACCACAACCACGCCAAAGCATCAATTTGCCACTAAATTGCGACAAGACAAATGAGAAGCAACTTAGCAGAAACTACAAACTATCCAATAGGCTCCTTCCTGTCATTTCTTCAGGTTTTGGAATTCCAAAAATCTCTAGGATTGTAGGAGCAACATCGCTCAGCATCCCTCCTACCGCAGCTGAAGAATCATCTGGTTTCCTCTCCGAAAGCCTATTGTCTCGTTCAATGATTACAAATGGAACAGGATTGGTTGAATGCTCAGTAACCTTTTCGCCTGTCCTGAGATTAAACATTTCCTCTGCATTTCCATGGTCAGCTGTGATGATAAGGGTCATTCTATTTTTCATTGCAGCTTCATACAACCTCCCTAGACATCTATCTACAGTCTCAATAGCTTTTATTGCTGCCTGATAGTTTCCCGTATGTCCCACCATATCGGCATTGGCATAATTCACTAGAATAAAATCAAATCGGTCAGCAGCTATTTCATTCACAACTTGATCGGTGATTAGATTCGCACTCATTTCAGGAGCCAGATCATATTTTGCAACTGATGGTGAGGGAATCAGAATTCTGAACTCATTTTTGAACGGTTCCTCTCTTCCACCATTAAAAAAGTAAGTCACATGAGCGTACTTTTCAGTCTCCGCAATTCTAAGCTGCTTCTTGCCAGCCTCGCTTAGCACTCTACCTAAAGGATATTTGATATCTTCAGGCGGAAAAACAACATTTACCGGCAGACCTTTCTCATATTCCACCATTGTAGCAAAGTAAAGGTTGGGCAATTTTTCCCCTCTGTCAAATTCGTCAAACGGATCCAGGACAAAAGCCTTAGTAAGCTGTCTAGCTCTGTCTTCTCTAATATTAAAGAATATCACAGCATCCTTTTCTTTTATTAAACCAAAGTTGTTGTTGCCGTCCGCAATTAGTATAGGCTTTATAAATTCATCCGTGATGCCATTCCTATAACATTTTTCCAACGCCTCCACCGGACTTTTTTCCACACTACCCACAGCATTTACAAGACAGTAGTAAGCCAACTTTGTCCTCTCCCAGTTTTTATTTCTATCCATAGCATAATATCTGCCCATAATACTTGCAATTCTTCCAGGCCAGTTCTCTTCTTTTATGTTTCTGATAAGTTCTGATACAAATTTAACAGCATCTCTTGGATCCGTGTCTCTGCCGTCTGTGAAAACATGGATAAAAACCTTGCTGCCGTCAACATTGTTCATTTTCAAAAATTCCAAAAGGGCATAGAGATGATCAATATGACTGTGAACTCCTCCATCACTAACCAATCCCATTAAATGTATGTTGGAGTTATTGTCTTTAGCATGTCTGACTGCTCCAAACAAAACTTCATTTTTAAAAAACGTCTTGTCTTGTATAGCAAGGGAAACTCTCGGCAAATTTTGATATAGTATTCTTCCTGCTCCCAATATCAGATGTCCTACTTCAGAATTGCCCATTTTTCCCCAAGGAAGGCCTGCTGCTATCCCAGAAGCTTGAAGAATAGTTCCTGGGTAATATCCCATAAAATCATCCATGTTTGGAGTTGAAGCATTAGCTATGGCATTGCCAACTGTCTCATTGCTAATTCCCCAACCGTCTAGAACTGTAAGAATAACTTTTTTCATCTTCTATTATTTTTTATTTTATTATTCGTTGATTATACCACCTTTTCTTCCATTGGACAAATTACGACAGTAGTATGATATAATAGAAGAGGATAAACAAAACTAAGGAAAATCATCTATGAACAGGTATTTTAAAATATTGAAAAAATATTCATTATCAGAAAAATCATTTAACACCGTTCTAAGTCACAGTCTGTTCGTACTTGGAAAAAGCGTAGAAATTATAGCTAAGAAAAAATTGTACAACGAAGTAGACTTTGATTTGATTATTTCAGGATGTCTGCTGCATGACATTGGAACCTTTAGATTTGTGGAATATCCAGATAGAGATCAAGAAAAATACATTTTGCATGGTGTTATCGGAGGGAAAATACTAAGAAGCGAAGGATTAAAAAGAGAAGCATTGATTGCCGAAAGACACATTGGATCAGGAATCTCCAAGAGAGATGTTATAAAAAACAATCTGCCGCTTCCAAAAAGAGACTTTTTGCCAGTCACCTTGGAACAAAAGCTGATTTGCTATGCGGACAAGTTTCACAGCAAAAGCGGAAAAAAAGACAGCCCAAGCAGTATTAAAAAAGAACTTTCAAGATATGGAAAAGAGACACTGGAAAGATTTCTAGAGCTAGAAAAAATGTTTGAATAAGCTTATAAGTCTCCTGCCAATGTTCCTTTTCAGACCAATTATGACTATGACGACCCATGAAAGAATTTGTGAATATATCTTCCAAAGAGCCTGCCAAGTTTTGAAACTCAAGGGCTTCACCTTTAAGCCTAAAAAAGCAGTTTCCACAAACAGCTCTGCAAGGAGCTACAGGCTTGGATATACTAATTTGAGATCAAAAGTAGTTGTGATCGACATCTACACTAAAAAACTTAGAAAACCAAAGAAGTACAGCAGCATTCTCGCCGTTATTGCCCATGAACTTGCTCATCATCAGAAAAAACCGTATCGCCAGTTTTATATGTTTCGCTGGATAAACAGAATCCACTATCCAGAATTTTACAAACAGGTAAAAAGAAATATTGAAGAATTTAAAAAGGATGAGATTCTGAAAAAGTTTTATCAGTAATTTGACGGTTAACTTTAAAATATGACAGCTTCAAAGACAAAAAAAGTAATTGTCGCTATGTCGGGGGGAGTTGATTCATCAGTAGCCGCAGCACTACTCAAAAACCAAGGATATGACGTTAGTGGAGTTTTTATGCACTTTTGGCACGACATTGCTGATAAACTAGAGGCTATCGATATGCGCATCGAAAACAAGTGCTGCAGCAGAGAGGCTGAAGAAAGCGCAAGAAGAACAGCCCAAAAAATCGGCATAAAATTCTATTCAATAAATGTCTCAGGGGAATTTAAAAAGGCTGTTGTGGACTACTTTCTCCGTGAGTACAACCGCGGCAGAACTCCCAATCCCTGCATCGAATGCAATCGCAAGATAAAGTTCGGCATTCTCATTGACAAAGCGCTTGCTATTGGAGCAGACTATGTGGCAACCGGACACTACGCAAGGAGATTAAAACTTAAAGCGCAAAACCAAGGTCTTCAGCGGTCGAATCCAAAGTTCATCTACAAATTGCTAAAAGCCAGAGATACGAATAAAGACCAGTCCTATTTCTTATACACTCTAACCCAAAAAAAACTAAAGCACTGTTTGTTTCCCATAGGAGACTATACAAAAGATCAAGTTCGAGAAATTGCCAAAACCTGCGGCTTTGAAGTTCACAGCAAAAGGGAAAGCCAAGAAATCTGTTTTGTACAGAGCAAATACTATGGAGATTTTCTGAGAAAATACCTAAAGCTTGTCCCGGGAGATATAGTTGACAGCAATGGAAACGTGTTGGGAAAACACAAAGGACTGCCTCTTTACACTATAGGACAAAGAAGGGATATCGGGATTGGTGGAACAGGTCCATACTATGTAATTAAGATGGATTACCAGAAGAACCAGCTTGTAGTTACCAACAAGAAAAGAGACAAAAATCTGTTTTCCAAAGAACTCATCGCAGAAAAAGTAAATTGGATTTCTGCAGATGTGCCCAAACTTCCTCTTAGAGCAAAAGCAAAAGCAAGATACAGAATGAACGAGAGTCCAGCAACAATCGAGAAAGCCAGCAATAGAGATTACATAGTCAGATTTTCCAAAGCTCAACGTGCTATTATGCCTGGGCAGTCAGTCGTATTTTACCGAGGCAGCGAAGTGCTTGGTGGAGGAATCATAAAAAGAGTGGTGAAATGATGTTGACTAACTCTCTAAACAATACTATACTGGCTGTAATCTACTAAGTTGTTTTATATCAAATTCATTCTGCCAATAATCTCAAAAATATCTGCTTTAGCAAGTTCGAGGCGGCATTGTAAGGATTGTCTTACTAACATCTCTTGATGCAGTTTATGGAAAAGACAAAACAGAAGAGAAAATTTGCTACCGCAGTTAAAGAGAGGAGATTATTACTTTGAACAATAAAATCTGAAAATCAGTTATAAATTTCAAGTATCGTTTATGAAAAGAACATACCAGCCTAAAAAGAAAAAGAGAAAGCGAGAGCATGGGTTTAGAAAAAGAATGAGTACTTCAGGCGGAAGAAGAGTGCTTGCCGCACGCCGAAGAAAAGGAAGAAAAAGGTTAACCGTTTAAGTTAAGGTCAGAAGTCGGCAACTTTTATCCTAAGATTGTATGAGTTTTCACCGCATACCATACTTTCAGAAATGGCAAAGATACCGCAATCACTAAGGAAACAAGATTCCTACCGTACATTGCACATATTGAAATTGTGCTTTTTCAATGTTTGTAAATTCCTAGAGAGCAAGACATTGCAGTATAAAGTAGTGCAACACAGATTTTTTTATCGATTACTTCAGCCAACAGGATGCTTAAAAAACAATTCAGATTAAGAAGGCAAAAGGATTTTGAAAATGTATTTGAGAAGGGAGCTTACTTTTCTGAAAATTTCTTAGCGCTGAAAATGATTAAAAACAATATGTCTCTCTCTAGGTTTGGTTTTGTTGTCGGCAGCAGGATCTCCAAAAAAGCAGTGGAAAGAAACAGAATAAAAAGATTGCTGAGAGAATCAGTCAGATTGTTGCAGGAAAGTATAAAACCTGGATTTGATGTGGTGCTCATTTGCCGAAAGGGAATAGTTGGCAAAAACTTTAAGGAAGTCAGCATAAGTGTGGAAAAGCTGTTGAAAAAGTCTGGATTACTTGTGAAGTAATTTTAAAGTCCTAACTTACACAGCATTGTGCTCAAGAAAGTCATTCTACAACTAATCAGATTTTATCAGAAAACCCTGTCTTTTGATCACGGTTTCTTTTCTTTTTCAAAAAGTTCTGTTTTTTTGGGATGCAGATTCTACCCAACATGCAGTGAATATGCTTATCAAGCCATCAACAAATATGGTGTTGTTAAAGGCGTGCTTATGGGAGTAAGACGCATCAGCCGATGTCATCCTTTTTCTAAAGGAGGATGGGATCCTGTGGAATAGATTGTTTATAATATCTGACCCTTTAAATCTTCTTCATTTCGATTTCCGCTGGTCTGCAGTCAGCCTTTTTGACTGAAAACAATTTTCAACTAAACCATTGAGAGCAACAATCGTTGGTACGTTATAGTTGCAAGGATGGAAATTTCAAAACTAGTAAATAAATCCAGCAACTTCTCACTCTTTAATAACCTGTCTTTTGAAAGCTTCTTTTAACTCCAATCTTCTTGATTGGAGCTTTCTTCTGAAGTCATACTCTGTATTGGTTTGATAGCATACTGGAAAAATTGAGCGTTTTGTAGTATGGCTGCGATCTTACGCTTCAAAAGATTTTATTCTGCTATAGTAAACTTTCCAAGCAGGTATGCCGCGCAAGATCTGAAAATTACTTCAAGTTTTACTGCACCCAGCAGCAGTTTTACAACCACACAAGATGCTAGGTTGTATCTTCGTTTGTTACAAGCTACTGTTAACATGTTAAAGTAAACCAAATGAACTTTCTGGTATTCTTATACAATGAAATAATATATCGCCCGCTTTTTAACTTGCTGGTACTTCTTTACAACATAATACCAGGCAACGACATTGGAGTTGCCATAATAGTATTAACATTCTTGGTTAGAGTTGCGCTATACCGTGTTAACGAGAAATCCATTGAGAGTCAAAAACAGATGCAGGAAATTCAGCCGAAAATAAAGGAGATTCAAGAAAAATATAAGGATGACAAAGAGAAGCAAGCAAAAGCGTTAATGGAATTCTACCAAAAGGAAAAGATAAATCCGTTCTCAGGATGTATGCCCCTCCTAATCCAATTCCCAATACTAATAGCTCTTTACCACGTTTTTCTCAACGGGCTCAAAGATGAGAGCCTCTCAATTCTATATCCTTTTGTCAAGAACCCCATCCATATAAATCCTATGTTCTTAGGAGTTATTAATTTATCGGAAAGGAACGTATATCTGGCTTTTGCGGCAGGTGCCTTGCAGTACTTGCAAACCAAGATGTTAATGAAAAGCAAGAATGAAAAAAAGGAGGAAAATGAAAAGAAAGACGAGAAAGAAAAAACAGCAGAAGAAAAAACAAAAGATTTCGCCCAAGAGATGACAAAGCAGATGGTTTATGTAATGCCCGTTATAACTGTCGCTTTTGCTATGAGCTTCCCTTCTGGATTAGCTCTTTACTGGATTGTGACAACCATATTTGCAATTATCCAGCAATACATTATAATAAAGAAGGAAAACCTTGGAAAAAAAGAAGAAAAAGATAAGATTTAAAATACAAAGTATGGATGAAAAAAGCCAGAAACTTATAAGAGAAACAACCAGCAAACTTCTTGATGTTATGGGACTTGATGCTACTATTAAAGAGGAAAGGATTGAAAATATTGGAGAGGAAGAAGAAATATTTACAATCAATCTGAGCACAAAAGATCCTAACCTCTTAATCGGCCAATACGGATCAAATTTGCAGTCTCTCCAGCATTTGGTAGAACTTATAGTCAGAAAAAAAATGCTACAGGAAGAGGGGGAGAAGAAGATTGACAAGATTAGATTTAATTTAGATGTAAATGATTACAAAAAGCACAAGAAAGAATCGTTAATTAAACTGGCAGAGACTATGGCTAATCAAGTGATTTATAGCAAGAACTCGGTTGCGCTTAGGCCAATGTCTTCCTATGAAAGAAAAATTATTCACTTGGAAATAGCACGTAGAAAGAACCTAACAACCGAAAGCATAGGAGAAAATTTGACAAGAAGAGTAGTTATAAAATATGTTGAAGAGTGAAAATGTTTCAAAGCAAATAGCAAGTCATAAAGATTAAGAGACAAAGAGCCCACCTGTCAGCAGATTATTTGGCTTTATTTTTGGAATAAGGAGCAAAGAGACATCTATCCTTCTTCTTCGTTGGTCCAAGCCAAAAGTAAAGAGTTTCAACACTATAACAAATATTGAGAAGCCAAAGAATTTCTTACATTCCTTGCAGATTGTTTGTTTCATCGAGTCATCAAAACTGTGCAGCACCCATCCATAGTTTGTTTGGCTAAGCTAGAAAGTTACACAACCTATCAGCCCGCCCTGAATCTTCAGAAACAAAATTTTGTCATATATGTAGAAAAGTCAAATTCTATGCAGTCTAGCCAAAACAGCTTTGGCGTTCTAATCTTATAATCTTTGGGATATGGCGAAGAAAATTTTAATAATGGAGGACGATGAGCTTCTCAGAGACTTGCTAAAAAGAAAGCTTGAAAAAGAAGGATATGATATTTTAGCTGTTAGTGATGGAGAAGAAGGGCTAAAAGTTGTCAAGGACTATCAGCCAGATTTACTGTTGCTTGATGTTCTGATGCCCAAAGTGGATGGGTTTGAGGTTTTAAAAAGGTTGAAAGAAGACAAAGCTCTTTCTTCTATTCCAACTATGATAATTTCCAATTCTGGCCAGCCTGTTGAAATAAAGAAGGCTCTTGAGATGGGAGTAGTTGACTATATAGTGAAAGCTGATTTTGATCCTGAGGAAGTCGTGCAGAAGGTACAAAAGTTTTTCTTTGGATCAGAACCCGAAAAGAAAGATGGTCGCAAGATTGACATTGAAGAGTATGATTCCTCAACAGAGAGCACAAATGACAATGGAAATAGCGAACACAGCGAGAGTGAGAATAAAGAAGAGATATCCGAGAAAAAAGCAAGAAAAACAGAGGGAGAAAAAGTCAAAATTTTGCTTGTGGAAGATGATGATTTTCTGAGAAATATATGCCAAAAGAAATTGGAGAAAGAAGGCTTCAATGTTTCTATTGCCGAGGATGGGAACGAAGCTCTTAAAAAAGTTATGGAAAATGATTTTCACTTAATCCTTTTGGATATTATTCTACCAGGACAAAACGGATTCGATGTGTTAGAAAAGATAAAATCTAACCCTTCAAAGTCATCCATTCCGGTTGTTATGCTGACAAACCTTGGCCAACGCAGTGAAATAGAAAAAGGCCTAAAGTTAGGAGCTGAGGATTACATAATCAAAGCTCATTTTACAGTGGGAGAAATTGTTGCAAAGGTCAAAGAAATTTTAGAAAGAAAAAGCATAGCCTTCTAAGAACTGTGAAATTCTTCGTTTTATAAATTGCAAGCCAATGCTCCTTTTGCAAGCGGTGTTGGATTGTTTTTATTTTTCTTTAAATTTACTCGCGCTATTATCAGCTCTTTAGCAAGAATTTTGGTGATTATAAATATTCTACTCTCTATTTCGTCCTCTAGCTTTTTGTCTTTTTGAAAGTTCTCTAACCATGCACCGTCTGAGAATGTCAAATAATTTGAGTGCTATTAGATAACTTACACTTGCCCCTCTACTTATCTTCCTTACGCTTATTGATAGTTCGGAAGTTTTTATTAGAAACAACTACTTCACGCTACGTCTTTTTACCAAATTTCCATTTTCGTCTATGGAAACAAAATAAACCTTTATTCCTTCACTTTCCTGTCATTAAAAATTCTATACTCAATTTCCTCCTTGAATTGCAAAATGCAATGCACAGGCAGGCAGGTGAGGTGTCATCCTGAGCGCTAGCGAAGGATCCCGTTTGGAGAAAGACAAGACATATTATCATAGATATATTGCCATTCCTGCGGGATCCTTCACTGCGTTCAGGATGACACAATGACACGGAGAAAACACTGTCATCCTGAGCCGAAGGCGAAGGATCCCGTGTGGAATCTGATAAGACGTAATGTTGCTCAGCGGTTATTTTAGTTCCTGCGGGCTCTTTCGGGCTTCGCCCTCAGGATGACAATTCTGTGTCATCCT
>CAYWAL010000034.1:0-11259 GCA_964456605.1 uncultured Candidatus Saccharibacteria bacterium
ACAAGAAGCTGAAGAAGCAGTTTGAAATTTCCAAGCCTTTTGCGGCGACAAATTATAAGGAGCATGGAAAATATCGCTGGAACATTATCATAAAGTCAACTGTCAAAGATATTGGATTGAGAAATTCTTTGCTAAGTTGCGTAGGCAGAGGCTGGATCATTGATGTAGATCCAGAAGAGATATGATGCGGCCAAAATTGAATCTATGTTCTCAACATTCTTGCCCACTGTGCTGCAGCAAGAATCGCAATAAGCATTGACAACTATCTGCCAGCATTTACAATAAAAAACAAAATAGGAGGTGAATAAGTGAAAAAAATAGAAGTACCTTATCCGCTCTCTGTTATTTTTCTTTTCTTAGTAATGTTTGCAGTGTTCTTCATAATAGCTCTGCTTATGTCTATGTCTGAAAGTATGCCTGAAAGCGGAACAGTTTTAAAAGCAGTGGGTGGCAGCATTTTCTCATTGTTTGTCTTGTTGAGTGTTCTATATGTAATTGTTAGAAGGGAAGTTAAAAGAGAGCAGAAATGATTTGCCATTTCAACTCAAAAAATGGCATTAAAATAAATAAAATAAATAAGAACTGGTTTATAATGAGCATAAATCGGCTTAATCTGGTTTATGCCTTTTCTTCTTTTGTACATCACTCCCACGGGTTGTTGAGCTGGTGCCGTTGCAGTTGCGTTTGGGTTTAAGAATTGATACAGCCTTTTGACAAATTGTCTCTGTTTTGCTAATATGAGGGTGCTGTTTTCAGCAGGGTATAGTTCCAGCTTTGTTGCGCAGAAAGTGGGTGGTTTATAGACAGATGTTCAGTTTTATTTAAGCGCTTGAACTGCGGCGCAGAAAAATTATTTTGTCTTTCAACGAGCCTCCGTGGTGAAATGGATATCACACTTGGCTTCGGACCAAGAATTTTGGGTTCGAATCCTGACGGAGGCACAATTTATGCTTCTCGAAGTTATGGATGGTACTGCGGCGCGAGTGCCAGGTGAGGTTTTAGTGTGGATTGATCCCAATTGGACAGAAGGATTAAAACGAGAAGTATTGTTTAAAGCAAGGGGCGTTAGCTCAGTTGGTAGAGCAGCAGCCTTTTAAGCTGAGGGTCACGGGTTCGATCCCTGTACGCCCCACAAGGAAGATCATAATAATAAATGCGTGGTTCACAAACAATAGATTGTGATAGATTGCAGGAGAGAGATTGTGCTTAGGTATCATTATTGTACTCGTGTAATTTTGAAAATGAGTTGCTTTGCAAGGTGCAGCAAAAGTGCTGCAGTCCATCGGAATGTTGGAGCAACAGGCTAACAGGCGGAAGTAGGGCAAGGTTTATTGCTGGCGGAAAAAGGAGAAGGAAAATCCTATTTTTGTTTTGTCATTATTAGGCAGACAATAAAATTTGGGTCGTTAGCTCAATGGTAGAGCAGTTGCCTCTTAAGCAATTGGTTGGGGGTTCGAGTCCCTCACGACCCACGAGATAAGATGGTGGCCATGGTGTAACGGCAACACTAGGGGTTGTGGTCCCCTCATTCAGGGTTCGAATCCCTGTGGCCACCCCTTGGTTAGATTTTAGAGTGCTGAATACGCACATTTTGCGTAATTGAATCAAATACTGTATGCTTTAGGTATGATGAGAATAATGAAACAATCTTTTAGATTTGAGATCTATGATTTTGAATAAACGAAAAAAATATCTGCAGATTGCTCTTAATAGCACTATAGAAGAAGCGCGCAGTATAATTTTCAAGCTTCCTGTAAGCGAAAGGATTTTGATAGAAGCCGGCACTCCTCTCATTAAAGCTTATGGAGGACAAGTTATTAGGCAAATAAGAAATTGGGGCAAGAGAAAAATGGCTTTTCAAGATATAAGCCAGATTTTGGAGCGAGGTAGCGGTCTGCCGTTCTTTTCAAAGAATTCTTCTGTAAGCAAGATTTTATCTTCCAAGGAACGCTTTTCTTCAGTAGAGAAACGCGCCGAATATCCTTATATTGTGGCTGATATGAAAACTATGGATAGGGGAGACAGGGAAGTAAGAATCGCTGCTGAGAACGGAGCAAGCGCTGCTGTTTGTTTGGGAGAAGCTCCAATTGAAACAATTGATTCTTTCATTGATTCATGCGCGGCTCACAATATAGATTCAATGGTTGATATGATGAATGTTGGTTATCCGCTGGAAATCCTGCGTAAATTAAAAAAACTTCCAGATGTAGTAATTCTTCACCGAGGAGTTGATGAAGAAAAGTTCAACAGAGAAAAACAAATTCCATATCACGAAATTCACCGCATCAAAGGAAATTATGATATTATGATTTCTGTTGCCGGCGGAGATACAATCCGCGAAGTGCAGCGCGCCATTTTTAATGACGCTGATATTGTAGTGGTTTGGAAGGAATTTTATCAAGACACGGCAGATACTGCTAGATTGGCAGAGAATTTTCTGCAAGAAATCAAGTAGGTGTATATTTTTGTCCAAGAGGGTAGAAACCCTATAAATGTTTTACGTACTTTAACACCCCGCAGCGGCAAAGCTGCGGGGTGTTTTTATTTCAGACTGGAATCGCCTTCAAAAAAGAAAACTGCTTGTTCCTATTTACTGCTCGCTTTTTTTATTCTTGAAAAATTCGCCTATTGTTTTTATGCCTTCCATAAACTCTATCGGCAAAGCAAAAATTACAGTTTTGGAAGGATCTGGATTGACTGCCTCTATTGTCTTAAGTGTACGAAGGCTTAAACCTCCTGGTTCAGAAGAAAGATTTTTTGCTGCCATCTTCAGATTTTCAGAAGCTGTCAATTCTCCTTGTGCTTTAATAATCACGGCTCTGCGCTCACGTTCTGCTTCAGCTTGTTTTGCCATTACACGTTTCATATCTGCAGGCAGTTCGATATCTTGAATTTTGATGCTTGTGACATTTATGCCCCACGAATTAGTGGCTTCATCAACTATCTTCTTTATCTCTTCTGCAATTTTTTCTCTTTCGGTTAACAAAGTATCAAGTTCAACTCCCCCAATGACGTCGCGCAAGGTCGCTTGGGCATACTGGGCAATCGCATAGGTATAATCTTTGATTTTCAAAACCGCATCTTCAGCTTTTTCAACTTGGAAATATACCACTGCGTTAATGCCAACAGGAACATTGTCTTTTGTAATCACTTCTTGTTGTGGGATATCTACAGTTGTAATACGAAGATCCACGATAAACATAGACATTAACCCTGGAAAAATCCAGTTAAGTCCTGGATTGTAGGTTGTAAAGTATTTTCCTAAAAACAAAACAACGCCTCTCTCATACTGTCTTATTACACGCAGTCCGCTAATAGCTAGAATCAGAATCACCGGTGCTATTATAAAAAACAATGAGGTAATTAATACTTCTCCTAACATACTTTTGCCTTAGTTGATTAGTTGCAGTTTAATTTTACAATTATATTGTTAAATGGTCAACTTCCTAAAATTAGCAAGATATGGTTGCATTTAGATTAGAAGAAAGAGCTTTTTGAAGTGATATATAGCCTTTCTGTCCTAGACATCCAGTGTCAATGGGCACTTGGTGTCTAGGTATTTAGAATCCGCCAAAACGCTGTATGAAATTTCTGATTATATCATCGACATCAATTTTTTATTCTTTTTCGCCTACCAACTTTGCTTTGCCCAACCTTGTTTTAGCTAATGTGATTCTCCGGCAAACTTGCCGGATTATGGACCATCTGACGATTTATATTTGCGCAAAATTTCTTTTGGAAGCAGGTAGTCGCAGATTTCTAAGCTTCCGGCGTGATGAACATAGATTCCAGTTTTTATTCCAGCATACTTGGCAATAAAGTCTTGAATGGCGATTCCACCGTTGGCGTTGGCAGGAAAAGCTAAAATGTCATGGGCGCGCAGAAAAAAGCAACAGTCAAGCTGCCAAGAACCGTCAATGAGGCGTGGATAAACCTCGTAAAGACAAAAGCATGGATTGTGCGCTTTCCTAGGGTCATCTTTAATGTCCAAGGGGGGAGTCTGGAGTGACATATACAGACGGTAGGAGTTTCCAATCTTATTTTTCACACAGATCCTTGCCGCTTTGGCGGTAGCGTACAATTGATTAAAGCTTTTCTTTTGAACTTTCGCCAATCTCTCATAAAACTCGAGTGTATCATCAAAAGTGGGCAGTTTGGTGTAAAATTTCTTATGCATTTGAGTGACCAGCCTTCTGATCTCCTCTTTTTCTTTTCTTTCTGCAATTTCATACCAATAAGCAGTGAGACGTCCGCCGTAAACATAATCCATATTATCAGGAATATATGGAACCCATTTTTGTTCGGCTTCATCGAACTTTACATCGCTCAGTGGAAACAAGTAAACCCAAGTGCGATATTTTTCCAGATAATCCAATGCCTCTTCGTCGGATTTTATTACATTAAACGGTCTCCAGTTAGCAGGAAGCAAACCTCTCTTGGTATTGTAAATAACTGTCTGCAGAGCAGTTACACTTAGAACCCTTCTGGTGGATTCCTGTATTCCCCAATTTCCCTTTTGCAAAATATGAGATTTAATCATCGGTTCAGCTTCCGCCACAGTGTTAGCATGTATAGTTGTTCCTACTCGCGAATACCCTTCATAGTATCCTCCAATTTTTTCCACTTCCAAGTTGATAATCATTGGCTCTAGCTCCTCTGTGCCTGGATCGCACAAGTAATACTCATCGCCTGTTTTCTTATCCACCATTTTAATTGCATTCTCTGGTTCTTGCAGGCAAGCGCGGATCACTAGACCCATTTCTTCCTTGATTCGTTCTACTTCTTCTGGGTCTTTGTCGTTATAAATCTGTAGCAGGTTTATAACTTTAACTTGCTTTTGAAAGCGATCAATTGCCTCTTGAGGTAGATTTGGCAAGAACGGATTAGTCGGACATTTAGTGTTTTTTACTCTCTTCGTTGCGGGATCTATACCATACTTGGAAAGACAGTAGATTACATCTCCAGAAAGATGCCCTGAATCTCTGCCAGCCAAAATCAGCCAGCGCAAATTAGGATTGGAAATGATGTTGGTAACAACCAGCTCCACTCCTCTACCTGGAGTGATGCAGGGACCTGCAATGGCTGCTCCATAATTTAACGCTGCTGACTGCAGCACAGAGTCCTGGCGCGGGCATACCACTGCCACTGCTCCTTGCGGGTCAGTGACGCTGTAAGTGCCGGAATTTATTGGCCAATTCAACTTATGCAGCTTGTCTCTTTCGAATTTGCAAAGCTTCTTTTTTTTCAGGGGAGATTTCTTCAAAACTATTCTTCCTCCAGCAATTTTCACCTCTTTAGGAAATATTTGTGCTAGATTAACCCCGGATTTTAGAAGATAGCCAAGCTTGCTCATTATTTTTATTTTTGAATTGTCTTCAAATCTTTATGTTGTGGTATTGTTATTTCTACGGGATCCTTCGGGCTTCGCCTTCAGGATGACAACTCTGCGTCATCCTGAGCGACTGAAAGGAGTGAAGGATCTCGCCTGGAGAAAGGTAAGACATTCTGCTACAGATATTGCCACTCCTGCGGGATCCTTCACTGCGTTCAGGATGACACGGAAAAAACACTGTCATCCTGGGCGGAGTGAAAGGTTCCATGTTTAGAGAAGCATGTTTAGAGAAGTAAGCTATGCTGTCATAGGTAGTATACTATCCCTACGAGATTCTTCGCTTTAATTGAAAATGACGGATAAAGCAACCCTGACTTTGTAAGAATATCTCTTAATTCAAAGCATTGCTCTACTTATCCAAAAAAATTAAAAGCACACAAAGAGTACAGGGAACTTTTCTAAGACCCACGAAGAATTTAGAATCTAAAGTGCTTACTCAGCTTTGGACCGCTTTGATCAGCATAATGAGAACCGATTTCTTCTCCGTAGCTGAAGCTTGCCGGTTCTACTAATCTTTCAAAGTCCATTCTGCATATCGATTGCCCGTCTCGCAAGATAAAGCCGTTGTCGTGACATCTTATTTCCAAAACTGCTTGCCTTCCCTTGATGCTGCCGTCTTTTCCATATCCAAACCCGGGATCAAAGAACCCAGCATAGTGGCTTCTAAATTCACCGCTGGAAATGTCATAAGCAGCCATTTCAGCTGCAAACTCTACAGGCACTCTTATAAATTCCTTGGTGGAAAAGATATAAAAAGAACCTCTTTCAAGCGCTAGCTTGCCGTCTTTTGGAGGGTAGATAGGTTTAAAGAAGTCCTCTGGGTTATAGTGATTTCTTTTTGAAAAGTCCAAGACTTGATCAACTAATAGATTCTTATAGCCTATTACTTTATCAGCTTCTCCTCCGTCAAGATTTATACTCATTACAACACTGCATCTGCTGTTTCTTTCCAACTTTTCTTCCATTGGTATAAAGTTTGAGTTTTCATCAAAAAATAATCTATATTCTGTGTAAATTTTGCACATTTCATCGCGACTGATGCCTGCTTCTCCGTTGAAAAATCTTATCTGGTTTAGTTTGTCTCCAAAGTTGAGTTTCACTAAAAATGATCTTGGAACAACCTCCAGCCAAAGCTCTCCTCGGTAGCCGGCTGGAATGCTGTCAAATCTTGAATAATTGTCAACTATAATTCTGGCTTGCAAGTCAACTCTTCCTGTAGAACTTTTTGGATAGGAAAAAGCGAACACATCGGGCGGCAAATTCAACTTTTCGTTGAGCCTGATGAGATACACTCCATTTTTTTCCAGGGGATTGTCAAAGTTCATTCTGTAGAGTGCTCCCCATTTTATGATGTCACGGACACTTTCATTTTTTCTTGGCAAAAATGTGCCTTTCATTCTATAGCCTTCCTCAGAAATACTCAAATCGATACTTGCCGGTTGAACGCTTGTCTTTTCGGCGTTCAATATCTCTCCTGCGGCTATCATTTCTTCTATATATTGGGAAGGCAAAACACCTGTTTTGTTTTTCTTGCTTTCGTTTCTCATCCTAGTTTGTTATACCTATCTGTCTAAAAACTAGAGACTAATTCTGATTCCAACTCCCATTGTAGAGGTTATTGTAATATTCCTAATAAACTCTCCTTTTGCTCCCCTTGGCCTTGCTTCCTTTACAGCCTGAATAAAAGCTGCAGCATTCTCTACTAATTTTTTCTCTCCAAAAGAGACTTTGCCGACAACTTGGTGTATATTTCCCGCTTCATCATTCTTAAAACTCACCTTGCCGCTTTTAAGCTGCTGTACTGCTTTCTCAATGTTTTCTGTCACAGTGTCAGTTTTTGGGGATGGCATAAGGCCTTTAGGTCCAAGAATTTTAGCAATAGGCGCCAACTTTCTCATTATGCTTGGAGTAGCTACTGAGATATCAAAATCAGCTTTTCCAGTTCGTTTTATTTTGTCAATCAATTCTTGTCCTCCGACAATATCAGCGCCGGCTTTCTTAGCTTCATTTGCCTCCTCTCCTTCTGCAAACACGGCAATCTTTTTTTCTTTTCCAGTTCCATGAGGAAGAACAGTGGTTCCTCTTACTGCTTGATCTGATTGTCTTGGGTCAATTCCAGTCTTGATGTGGACTTCAACGCTCTCGTCAAATTTTGCGGTTGCATTTGAAATCAAAAGCTTAACCGCTTCTTCAATTTTATAAGTCTTACTTTTATCTACTTTTTCTCTTATACTCTTGTAACGCTTTGATCTCTTCATAGTTCTTCTCTCCTTTCCCTGCCTGTCGGCTGAACAAGCAGGCGTGGTCACAGGCGCGCTAACTTTCTACAGCGCTCCCACGAGTTAACAGTTATTAGTAATTTATAAGGTTGGTGAGAGGTGATAATACACACCAGCTAGCGAGGCAGTCTTTAGTCATCAAGTTTAGCCTCAGTAATATTGCGGCAATATTTTTGAATCCTCCAATTTTTACTTTTGGCCCAACAAAGCGCTTTTGAAGCGGCATAAATTCCAATCGGCACAAAAACGAGATTTCCAATCAGATTATTTTTGAAGAACGGAATCGCCATCCAATAGCATTTTATGAGTCCAGCCAGATTGTGTTCATACATTCCAGAGATTAACCACCAGCCAAAATTTGTCCAGATAAAGAAGAATAGGGAGGAGCTGATACCGAGCCCTATTGCTTCCGGAAGTTGTGCCTTGAAATTGTCTCTTGTGATTTGAAATCCCCGCTTTGCAATTCGCCACCTTCTATATCCAGCTCCTAAAAGTCCAATCAACACGAAAGCGGTCCAGGTGAATATAAAAATGTAATTGTTGCCTATTGCCAGGTCGCTTAGAAATATCACAGACAAGGGAACCACAGCGGTATAAATACCTCCCAGATATATTCCAGAAACGAGAGTCAGAGCTGTCACTATTTCGAGATTTGGAATTCTCACATAACTCACTAGCGCGAATCTTCCCCCGATGCCTATCAGAATCAATGCTCCTGCCGAAATCATTTTAATCTTTTCCAGTTTTGCATCCTTGTTCTCCATTTTGCCTCTTCGCTTTAACTATTTAATTTCCAAGTGGCACTTCTTCAAACTTCCATTCAACTTCATCTCCTTCCTTCAAGATCTTTTTATCAGCTGCTACATCACCCAGCACGTCGTTTACATAGTATTGCCAGTACTTTCCATTGTCTCCATTTTTGACTTTCCCAATACTCTCTACGAAAACTCCCCAGTTGTAATTGTTGTTATAGCTCAGTTCTATATTATTTTCTTTGGCTACGCTCTTGAGAGCGTCAAAAACTGTTGTTTTTCCAGCGATGCCTCTAAAATTATAGCTTTTGACGCGTTCTCCGTAATTTAATTTTACACTAGCGGAGAAAAACTGTTCATTTGCCTTTTTATTTGATTCTGAGATGCCAGCACTTTCAGTCTTGTTGCTTTTGAAAACAGCCTCATTGCTTAAAAAATTGCTTAAAAAAAAGAAAGTAGAGACGACAAAAGCGATCAAAGCGAAAAGCAATATGAGTGCCTTGTATCCCTTTATCTTTGTTTCTTTTTTAGCCAGATATTTTTCTTTCATATACAGGAGATTTATAAGTCTCAGATTTGGGCATATTCCATATTTCCAACGAGGAAATATCATCAGTGTGGAATATGGCTAAGGGTTGCTAGTTCTGCTTTCCGCAAAGAAACATTTATCGCTAAGAACGTTTGTTAAATATCTATTTTCCAGTCAAAACTGTTCGTCCATTCCTGAACACCTAATAGCTTATATATCAAACTCACAAATGCATAATTCCTTCTGCGACGGTGCTATTCTTCAATCTTTATTCCCATGCTTCTTGCCGTTCCTGCTATAATTTTCATCGCTCCTTCAATGTCATTAGCGTTTAAATCTTTCATTTTTAGTTCTGCAATTTGTCTCAATTGCTCTTTGCTAATTTTTCCAACTTTCTCCTTTAGGGGGTCTTTTGAGCCCTTTTGGATCTTTGCTGCCTTTTTGAGAAGGGCAGAAGCGAGCGGTGTTTTTAGTTCAAAGTCATAGGACCTGTCTTCGTAGACAGAGATTACAACAGGAACAATTTCACCCCCGAGGTCTTTTGATGCCTCGTTGAAACGAGTGCAAAATTCTTGGATATTAATTCCTGCCTGTCCGAGAGCCGGACCAATAGGAGGAGCAGGGTTTGCCTTTCCTGCTGGAATTTGAAGTTTGACTACTTTTTTGATTTTCTTAGACATAACGTAGAAAGTTAAAGGCTAAAACTCAAAAGTTGAAACAACATTAAAGGCCCAACTTCTCTCCTACTAGAATCTAGAATGTCATCAGAGACAAAATAAAAAATGGATAATTTATTCTTAGAAGAAACAGTTTGACTGTCTTCCACTTGTGCAAAAAGGAACCGCTTGCAATTTGCAAATCTTGCCGCTGATTGCTATATCTTCTTAACCTGCAGAAAATCGAGCTCCAGTGGGGTTTCGCGGCCAAACATTTGAACCAAGACTTTTACTTTCCCTTTTTCTTCGTCAACATCATCCACTTTTCCGTCAAAATCTTTGAACGGTCCATCAACTATCTTCACAATATCGCCAACAGAAACATCGACCTTATATTTCGGTTCCTTAACTCCCATTCTCTTCTTCAGTGCTTCCATCTCGCTTTTTGATATGGGAGTTGGCGTAGTTCCTGAACCTACAAAGCCTGTTACATTTGGAGTATTTCTGACAACATACCAAGAATCGTCCGTCACAATCATTTCAACAAGAACATAGCCTGGGAATATTCTTTCTTCTATCACCTTTCTCTTTCCATTCTTTATTTTTATCTTTTTTTCTTTTGGGACTAAAACATTAAATATCTTATCCTCCATACCCATAGATTCAATTCTCTGTTTCAAGTTCCTGCAGACATTGTCTTCATATCCTGAATAGGTATGGAGAACATACCAATTTCTTCCAAGATCAGCTACTTGTTTTGGCATAACTAATGTATTTAAGATGTTAGATGGAAGATAATATCCTTCTTCTTAGAGGGTAGGTTTTATGTAGAAAACCTAATAAAGCAAGAGAAGTAGAAAGTCCTAGAGTTGTTACTGAACTATAACAAGCTTGTCAATCAAAGAAAGCAGATAATCAACGCCTCCTAAGAATATTGCTGTTGCTATGCTTATACCAACAACCACAATCGAGTCTCTAATTGCTTGTTGTTTACTTGGCCAGCTAACTTTTTTTGTTTCATCTCTTACCTCGGCGATATATTTTTTTATCTGTTTTATTATGTTCATTTCTTTGTCTGGTAAGCTTATAGCAGGATTATTTTTTACCTTAAACGGTCTTTTCAAAACTGCGCCTTTGCGAGAAAGATGCAGATATTGCTGCTTAGAAATTCCATCTTGAACATTACTGACTGAGCTGGGAATTCTGCTACCACAAAACAAAACTCATCTTTGAGGTGCAAATTGTATCGTAGGTAATACTAGCAGAATAGAGACAATTTGTCAAAAGTTGTGCGGCTCCTTATCAAAAAGTGTGGTGGATAACTACTAGGGAAATAACAGAATATAATCAGTGAAAAGTCGAGTCTTCTTTTAGGCAAATCTGCTGCTTTTGCAGGAAAGCGTGCCACTAAATTGCTGAATATCTGTCTTAAACTGCGAAATGCAGTCTTTTAAATTCCGCTAGTTAGTAAATCCAGGCAATCTAAAACAATGTCAATGTTATAGTGTCATCCTGAGCAACTAAAGTGAGTGAGGATCTCTTATGTAGCAATAGGCTCTACTGCGCTGCGGCAACTGTTGCTGTTCCTGCGGGATTCTTCGCTTCACTCAGTCAGTTATACTGAAAACAATGATATAATATGAGGTGAAAG
>CAYWAL010000035.1:0-11150 GCA_964456605.1 uncultured Candidatus Saccharibacteria bacterium
GATCCTTCGCTAGCGCTCAGGATGACAACATTCTTACTCCAGACGGGATTCTTCGCCTTTGGCTCAGAATGACAATTTATCAGGGGATTCTTCATTCCTTTCAGTCGCTCAAGATGACAGAGATTGCTATAGTTATTTTGTCTCTCTTCATAAATGAACATTTTTCAAGTGATAATATCATCCTATGCTAATTTGACCGCAAACAAACTTCGGTCTTTTTTGACTATGCTTGGAGTGATTATTGGAGTAGGGTCTGTAATTGCGATTATGGCTATTGGAGCTGGAGCGCAGAGTTTGATTTTTAATGAGATTGCCTCGTTTGGCACCAATTTGATTGCAATTATACCAGGAGAAAGTGAGGAGAATGCGCCGCCTCCTCCAATTTTGGGAGCGGTAATTACCACTTTGACATATGAAGATGCCAAGGCAATTGGAAAGATTCCGCACATTGTTGCCGTAACTCCTTATGTAAAAGGAAGCGCGGATGTTTCTTTTGGTGATAAAATCAAAACTACCACTTTTTCTGGAGTTACTTCGGAGTACATTAAAGTTGAAGACAACAGAGTAAGCGAAGGAAGATTTATTCTGCCTAGTGAAGATAGAAATGCAGACAGAATTGTTGTTCTTGGCTGGAAAGTAAAAGAAAAATTGTTTGGAAAAGAAAGTCCGTTGGGCAAAAGAGTAAAAATAAACCGAATTAGTTTTTTAGTGGTTGGAGTGATGGAGAAAAAAGGGGCATCACTAATGGTCAACCGAGATGAAGAAGTTTTTATTCCTGTAAAAACAGCCCAAAAAGTAATGCTTGGCGTCAATCATGTTGGTTTAATTCGGGCCAAGGTAGACAAAGGAGAAAACTCTTCATTAGTAATTAAAGAGATTAAAAAGCTCCTGCAAAGAAGGCATCATATTGAGGATCCACAGAAGACAGATTTTACAATTCGTAGCATGAAACAGGCGCTTCAGGTGATAGGTACAGTTACGAATGCTTTGAATTTATTCTTAGGCGCTATCGCAGCCATTTCCCTCTTAGTTGGCGGGGTTGGAATTATGAACATTATGTTGGTTTCTGTAACGGAGCGAACGCGGGAGATTGGCCTGCGCAAAGCGCTTGGTGCAAAGAAGAAAGATATTTTAACTCAGTTCTTGCTAGAAGCGGTTATAATTACTTTTATAGGCGGCTTGATAGGGATTGTTGGAGGTATAACTTTTGCTGCTTTGGTTGCATCTGTGGTAAATCACTTTGGGTATGATTGGGATCTCGTAATCACACCCCTGTCAATTATTCTTTCTTTTGTTGTTGCAGTTGCTATTGGACTGATTTTTGGGATTTATCCTGCAAACAAAGCAGCGAATCTGAATGCAATCGAAGCTCTAAGGTACGAATAAAACTGGTTTCTAGAGGATTGAAAAATTTGATGAATCAAGGTCTATGTTATTCTGCTTTTTTACTTCTATTTTGTCTAGAACAAAGCATAGCATAATTGGCTATGATAGGTGCTAATGCATATCTATGAAGTTTGTCAAGACCCAATTTTTCAAGACTATTGATCTTGCTCTCATTGCACTCAGGATAAACAAAACTAGAACCGCTTTGTCTGTTCTTGGAATTGTAATTGGGGTGGCGGCTGTGATTGTGATTGTTTCCGTAGGGCAAGGATTAAGGACATTGATTATCAATCAAGTTAGCGATTTTGGGGCAAATATGATGGAGGTAAGCATTAAAGTGCCTGGAAGTGATGAAAGCGCATCAATGAGATCTATGGCTGAAGGCGTGACTATCACAACTTTGAAATACGCTGATGTAGAAGCAGTCAGAAGAAAATTTCCTTATGTTAAAACAGCTTCCGGTGATATTATGGGGTCGGAATGGGCAAGTTATCAGGACAAAGAAAAGCGAGTAATGTTTATTGGATGTGATGCTTATTACCCCCAAATCGATGGACAGCTTAAAATTGACAAAGGGCGATTTTTTACCAATGACGAGGAAAGGGGAATGGCGCGCGTGGTGGTTATTGGAAGCAAAGTAGCAAAAAAGTTTTTTGGCGATGAGGATCCAATCGGCAAACAAATAAGAATCAAAAAGATTAATTTCAAAGTAATTGGAGTGGCAAAAGAACGCGGGATGCTGTTTTTTATAGATATGGACAATATGGTTTATATCCCTCTTAAAACTGCCCAGAAATTGATTACTGGCACTGACCACCTTCTTGAGTTTATGGTGATGCTAGAAGATAAAAAATATTTTCCTCAAGCAAAAGAGGAAATATCACAGCTGCTTCGCCGGCGTCACGGCATCGATGACCCAAGCAAGGATGATTTTCGGGTGCTGACAATGGACCAGGTAGTCAGTATTATTGATACTGTTACCAATGTTATTTCTTTACTCTTGGGGTTGCTGGCCGCTATTTCTCTTCTTGTTGGCGGAGTAGGAATTATGAACATTATGCTAGTTATTGTCACGGAGCGAACGCGGGAAATTGGCCTGCGCAAAGCACTTGGCGCCAGAGGAAAGGATATTTTGAATCAGTTTATTATAGAGTCAGTTTTGATTTCTGTTTTTGGAGGGCTGATTGGAATTCTTTTTGGAGTTGCTATCTCTTTTCTTATAACTCTATTGGCAAGATCCTACAATTTTAATTGGCCCTTTGTTGTTTCCTTTGAAGCAATTATTGTTTCTTTCATTATTGCGGCAGGCTTCGGTATCATTTTTGGCTGGTGGCCTGCCAAAAAAGCGGCAGAGTTAAATCCAATAGAAGCTCTCCGTTATGAGCAGTGACAGAATAGAAATGTCAGTAGCGCTGGCAAACAAACAGCTCTTTGAATTATATACTTACTATACTAGTTGCTGTAGGAGTCAACTATGAAGAGATATTTATATATGATTCTGGTATTTCTGTTTTTCTTTGATGTTTTAGCTTTTCTTGCTTTTTATCAGCAAAACTTTATAACAAGACCAAGAGTAATCTTTTTTGATGTTGGAGAAGGGGATGCGATTATGATTGATGTTTCGCCTGACACACAAATTTTGGTGGATGGTGGAGATGGGAAGGATATTTTAAATAAGCTTGGAAAATATATGCCTTTTTATGACAAAGAGGTTGAGCTGCTGATTATGACACATCCAGACAAGGATCATATGGGCGGTCTAGTTGAGGTTTTGAAATATTACAAAGTTGATCAAATTTTGGAAACTGGGACTGAGTGTAGAACTGACATCTGTAAAGAATGGGAGAAATTGGTTAAGGAGAAAAATATTCCTGTGCGGTATGCTGAATTTGGACAGAATATAGAAGTCGCAAATAGGATAAATATGAGTGTTCTATATCCGTTTGAGAACTTGAAGGATAAAAAAACAGAAAATGACAATAACTCTTCTATAGTTATGAAGCTTGTCCTTAATGATGACTCTAGGAAAGATTCTTTTTTGTTGACAGCTGATGCAGGTTTTGAGGTTGAGAATGATTTATTAGAAGGAAACATTAATGTTGAGTCAGAAGTGATTAAGATCTCGCATCATGGAAGCAAAAACGCAACTTCCAACAAGTTTTTGAGGGCTGTTAGACCAAAAAAAGCGGTCATTTCTGTGGGTAAAAACAGGTATGGTCATCCTTCAGAAAAACTTTTGAATCGGCTGACGAATATGAAGATTGAGATTTTTAGAACTGATGAGAAAGGGGATTTGATATTCTGAGAAGAACATAAAAGATTGCATGTTTGCAGTGTTTGTGATATAAATTAGTTGGAGAAAAAATGTTTTTATTTTGATAGGATTGCCAACAAACTGTTCTGTCAGTGTGAATTCAAATTATTCTAGTCGAGCAAGTTTTGTCTAAGAAAGCTTAATTTGCCGGAGTGGCGGAATTGGCAGACGCGCACGACTCAAAATCGTGTGGATTTCGATCCATGAGGGTTCGACTCCCTCCTCCGGCACCTTGTAGTGCCAAATTACTAATAGACTATTATGACCAAATCTCTAATCCAAAAGATTGAAAGAGAAAGAAATTCAAGAGTGATTTCTTATGTAACTGGCGACCGTCAGCCGTTTGTGACAAAAGTTGCTGAGGACATAATTCCAATTTTTGCAAGACATCTTGAAGAAATTGGAAGACAAAAAACAATAAGCCTGTTTCTCTATACGCGGGGAGGAGATATGATCACGCCAATAAGATTAGTTAAGCTCATTAGAAGCTATGCAGATGAAATGGAAGTAATTATTCCCTATCGAGCACATAGTGCTGGAACTCTTATCTCGATAGGTGCTGACAGAATCATAATGGGAAGACTAGGGGAACTTAGCCCTGTTGATCCATCTACTGGCCACCCATTTAATCCTGAAAACCCAGCAAGCCCCACTCAGAAAATGGAAATCAGTGTTGAAGACCTAAACTCGTATTTTTTACTTGCCAAAGAAAAGGCAGGAGTAAAAGATGAACAGATGGTGAATGTTTATGAAGATTTGGTGGCAAAGATTCATCCACTATCGCTTGGAAATGCATATCGTGCTGCGCGGATGGCAAAACAAATCACAGAAAAATTGTTGTTAATGCATTTTGATGCTGAAAATGACAAAGAAAAAATAAGCAGGATAGTAAATGAAATCACCGAAGATATTTGTATTCACGGTTATCCAATAACTCGAGACGAAGCAGCCTCTCTTGGGTTAAATGTGATTGAACCAAGCCGTGACTTCGAAAACACAATATGGAAGCTTTTTGAAAGCTATGCTGAAAAAATGGAGCTTGAGAAAAAGTTTGACCCAGTTGCAATTTTGAAGGATCAGGAAGTAGCGAGTTTCAAATACACAGGGGCTTTTATTGAAAGTATGTCTTTAGTTAGTGGTTTTGTTTTTAATGGAAAAATAAGAAGAACAATAAAAGACAACAGAGCTAGCATTGATGTTAACATTGAGTCGTCAGCATGGGAAAATTTATAAGAATAATTTTGTGATGGCATTATTGGAAGTTTTGCTATCAAGTATGTTTTCCACTTTTATCTTGTTGTTAACTGTAGCAGAAAGCCAGTGAAATTTAAAGAAATAAAGAAATATGGAAATTGATCCTAAAAAAATAAATTTTGACAAGATCAAGCCTTATCAAAATCTTGAAAATAAAGAAGAAAATGAGATTGAAGAAAATGTGAACAGTTCTTTGATGCCACAAACCAATTCAGAAGAAGATGGACAAAAGGGGTATGATTCTAGTGGGGGGAAATTTGGTGAAGAAAAGCTGATGGGCGTTTTCGAACTTCTTTCTCTTTCTTGGAAAATGTTTACGGAAAGGTGGAAAAAATTTGCTGGACTAGTGGCGCTGTCAGTGGTACTTGGCATTGGGATAGATATAGTTAATTTCATCTTGAGGTCGGTAGGAGACAACTCTTTTTTGTTTGTGATTCTGGGAATTTTGATTATCCTTGTTTCTTATATCCTGCAGATATTGATTGGAATTGCTCTTATTAAGATAATGAGAAACAAAGAGTTGGAGATTTTTGAAGCGGTAAAAAGTGCTGTTGAGAGATTAGTACCTTTCTTTTTAACAATGTTTATTGGGTTTTTGACAATGATTGGTGTGCTAGCTACTGCCATGATTGCTGGCATTATAGGCTTCCTTATCTTGTCAATTGCATTATTCCTCGGAATAATGCTGTTTAACTCAAATGGTATCCCAGAAGTGTTCGCTAGCGCCGTGACTGTTATGACCTGGTTGCTGGGGTTTATTGCTATATTGTTGTTATTTTTATTGATTGTGATAATTTTAACTTGGATAAGTTTCGCTTCTTTTGCTGTTGTTTTAGAAAGAATGTCCCCAATGGAGTCGCTTTGCTATAGTTATTGGCTGATGAAAAGAAAGATATTTTCTGTTGCGTGGAGATTGATAGCTGTTTATCTAATGTTGGCAGCTGGTTTGGGAGTAGTATTAGGTACGATGTTTATTTCTTTAATTATTTTTCCATTTTTTGTCATAGTTATAGTAATTATTCTCCTTCTGGTTATGGTCTTTGTGGTGTCACCTCTGCTTTCTTTGTTTGAGTATAATATCTATGAAAATCTGAAAATAGTAAAAGAAAGATTGCCGCAAGAAAAAGAGGCAGCAGAGTTCCAATCCAAAATAAAAATATTCGCCGTTTTAGGCGCTTTGATGATAGTCTCAGCAGTACTATTGATAATTGCTTCTCATATTATGTGGAAATCACTAGTAAGTCCTGGAGTAAGTCCTGGTTCGCCAATTCATGCTTGGCCAAACCTAATCTGAGAGATGGATCTTATCGCTTTTTGGCCTTTTAGTTATTATTTTCATCTATTATCTCCTTCTCCATGAAGTTTGTTTCTCTTCTTTCGAGAAAATAGTTTTTCTAGGTTGAGCTTGGCAATCTCATCTAAAGATAAATTCAATTCAGTAGCAAGTTGGGCAAGGTACCATAAAACGTCACCCAACTCTTTTTTAATCTCCAGCTTTCGTTTTTCATCAATAATTCCTTGACTGTCTCGCAGAGCCTTCTTGATTTTTTCTGCCACCTCTCCACTTTCACCAACTAGTCCTAAAAGAGGGTAGATGAAATTATTCCCTTTCAGGGGGTAGATAGCTGTTTCTCTTGACTTTCTTTGATATTCCTCAAAATTCATATTCTTTTGTCTAGCGCTTTGTTAAGTTGTGGAATTATCAGTTCTCGGCTTTAGTATTAAACTTGATAATCTCTCCCTCTCTAATTATTCCTTTCTTTACTGTTAGATTACCTTTTTGTTGGGAGCTTTGTTTTGCATCTGAAGAAAAATCAGAATCGCTTTTCTTGATACTCGCGCTTTCTGCCAGAGTGCGGCAATCAACACCTCTATTCGGTGCTTTGAGGTTAGTTTTTGTTTTTTTCGGTTTCGGAGCATTATCTTCTTTCTTTTCTGGGCAAATATCATTTTTGTACTTCTTGAAAATGGTCTTGTTGGCAGCTGCTTTATCATTATTTTGTGCATTCTCTCGGGCACTTTCGACTGTTCCAGAGGATTTTCGATCCGGTTCGGTATCTGTCGATTCTCTGTCACTCCTTTTTACTTTGTCTCTCATTATTGATTCTGCCACCCGTTTTCTTATTTCCAAAAGACACTCTTTGCAATATGTCTCTCTTGCGGGATCTGGTTTAAAGGGAACTTTTATCTCTTTTCCGCATATTTCACAGATTGCGTCCCACATATTTCTTTCTTTCTCTTTCGGTTTATCTTTTTGCATACCAGTTTCTTTGTCTTTTTCACTTTGAGATGCTGCTTTGTTGGCTTGCTGCTCGCCGCTGTCAACTTTTGACCACCTTGAGATTTTTTCTTCTACTAATTCTTTCTTTTTGGCATATCTTTCTCTTGAAACCCTAATGATTTTTTCCACAACATCTTTTCTGTTTTCCACTTTTACGGGAGGAAGTGACGTGGCGCTGAAAGCATCTCCTGCAATGCCATCAATCATCAGCTTAAGGTAAATGTCATACTTGGCAAGGTTGACCAGGTCATTCATTGTAAAAACAGGTTCGAATTCTTTTTCTAAAAATTCTGCATCTGCCGCTCCAACTCTAAAGGCTATAATTGTTCCTACATTGCCGAAAATGGCATCTCTGACTTTTTCTTCAAGCTGACCAATATATTGGTGAGCTATGATCAGATTCAGTCTGTACTTTCTTGCTTCTGACAGGATATCAGCAAAAGATTCTGTTGCAAAATTTTGAAATTCGTCTACATATAAGTAAAAATCTTTTCTATTTTCTTCAGGAGTGTCGACTCTTCCCATAGCAGCCAGTTGAATCTTGGTAATAAGCATTGCTCCCAAAAGTGCACTGTAGTCCTCTCCGATTTTCCCTTTGGCAAGATTTATAATCAATATTTTTTGACTATCCATTATGTCTCTCATATCTATAGTCGATTTGGACTGGGAAATTATATTTCTAACCATGGAAGTGGAGAGGAATTGTCCGACTTTGTTCTGAATTGGAGAAATGGCGTCAATCATAAACTGATTGGAGTATTTAGTGAACTCATTGGTCCAAAAGGCTTTCACCACCGGATCTGTAATTTTGTTTACTACTTTCTTTCTGTACTCTTTGTCAACAAGCATTCTTGGTACTCCTAGGAGAGTACTTCCCGGATATTCTAAAAGTCCCAAGATTGCGTTCCTTAGCAGATATTCAAGGCGAGGTCCCCAGGAATCTGCCCAAATTTTTTTGAACACGCCAATAAGACCTGAAGACACCAAGTGACGATACTTGGGATCAACATGCTCCATTACATTGAAGGCAATAGGATAGTCTACATCTGCAGGATTAAAGTAGACAACATCATTAATTCTTGAAGTAGGCACAAAGTTAAGAATCTTTTCCGCAAGATCGCCGTGGGGGTCAATCACAGCAATTCCGTTACCAGCTCTTATATCGGAAACAATCATATTTTCCAGGAGCGTTGTTTTGCCCATTCCCGTCTTGCCTATAATATACATATGCCTCCTTCGGTCATCTTTCTTTATGCCAAAAATATGTTCTTGTCCTCTGAAATTTGTTTTTGCAAAATATGTTATATCGTCTGCCATAATATTTGGTGTTTATGGTAAATATGTAAATCGTAATAACTTTATTACATCGGCAATTTTGACGGCGGTTTGCCTTTCTTTGCCTCGATGCGAGGAGCCAGCGGAGCCTGGACGCCAATAGTGGGAAAGTGGAACAAGGTAGCCAGCTCCTCTGTGTTTAAAACGTATCCCCTCTTGTCAAATTCTCTTCTTTTGTATTTTCTCAAAATTTCTCTCTTTTTAATCGCTTTTCTCAGTTCTGTTGCGAAGTAATAAGCGCTTGTTTTGGTGTTGGGATCTGGTACCAAGTTGTTTAGATCCTGCGATCCGAACTGGGAAAAATATGAAAAAGCAATAGCTGTGCCTTTCGTTTTGTCAAAAATATCTCTTTTTGCCAAATATATCCATCGAATATCCGTTTCAAAACCTGGCTTTTTTGTACTTCTTTCAATAGTGGCAACTACATCTTTTTCTCCCGGAGATAAGTGCAACATTAAGCTGTATGGTTCTTCTTTTTGACTATCTTCTTTTTTAGCTAGGGACTCCACAGAGGTGAAAAACCCAAAAATTATATATCTGCACAAATCTACTATTTCTTCTACTATAAACTGAAATATACTGCGTGGTTTTTCTTTCTTTTTTTTGCTGATAAGCTTGGCAACCAGTTCATCAGCTTCTTTTTTCCACTCATCTCCCGCGGCTCTTACTAGGAATTGGATCCAAAGTTGTTCTCCTTTTTCCAGTTTGTTAACTCCTTCAATAATGTTTGAAATAGGGTCAACAAATTCTCCGGAAGCAGCGTCTTCGAACGATTCATATGTTCTCAGTGGATAAGCGTCTTCTTTTTGGAGCACCATATCAGTTCCCCACAGATCATAATCTTTGCTTGGAATGTCGTCAGGAACATCAGTTACATAGTCATCTACTTCTACTATTTCGGCGTTTGGGTACTGCGCGTATATTTGAGATTCTACCAGTTTTCTTGAGTCAACAGGTGTTCTAATATAGAAGTGAATGTCGCCTTCTATACTGACAATTTCAAAGCTAAACCAAAGATCAACAACTCCTTCCAAGTATATATCATACAGAGTATCTATCATAACGTCATAAGTGCTGTAAAGGCTAGAAAAAAATTCTTCCATTGTTTTTGGTCTTTTTTCACTCTCTTGAGGGATTTTTATTTCCAGCAAATTCCATTTTATGCTTCTTATGTATTTTTCCTGCCTGTAGGTTAGCCAAGAGAGCTCAAAAATAGGCCAGAGAACTACTGGCGTAAGCAACCACCAGTATTGGTAGTATAGAATAGCTGCTTCTTTTAATGATTCTGTTACCACATACAAAAATGGTGGCATAATTATTCCTAAAATTGAATAATTAGATCTGAAATAACCATTAATCCTTCATCACAGCTGTTTGTTGCTACTTGTTCGGCTTTGCTCGGTGGGCAAGCTTAGATTATCCAAAGACTGGTTTTGTCCACAACGATCCGAAATTTAATTCGCAACCTCTTTCTTTAATCTATATGTCTTGTTTCCTAATTTTTCAAAATATTTCTTATTTTGTAGATTTAGAATTATTGTATTTTTCTTAACCAGCCTCCTTTTCAGCACCTCTTGGATAATCTTATCCTGTTCCATTTTTCCTTTATTCTCTTTTAAAATTTCTATTATAACATCTAAAACTGTTCCAGGTTTGTATCCCCATTCTTTTAACGCGTAAATACCTCTTCCTATTAAGACAAACCTATTGTCTTTTATGAGTTCATTGTGTACGGTCTGGCTGTTGGCTTTCTTTTCGTTGAACCAAATTGCATTTATTTTGTTTGTGATCTCAGTAAAGTGGAGAGGTTTTTTGCTTTTTTTTAGCGCCAAATATGCTTTATCTCTGGTGCCTCTAGGATTGACATCGGGCCATTTTTTATGTCCCCATTTACCTAAAACATTCTCAAGTATAACTTTGTTTGCCTCAAGATAAGATTTTATGGATTTCTCCGAAAGAGTATTAAGGTTTTTGCTCGAAGTAATGTTGTTTACGATTGCCACCATTCTTTTGAAATCTACGCTTTTTCCAATTTTCTTAATATGTTTTTCTAGACCATCAATTACTTCTTTAAATCTTGCTATATCTTTTTCGTCGTAAAAATACAGCTTTTTGTGCATTCTTGTCTCTTTTGCTTTTTTGATTTTATCATCCAGCGACAGAATCAGCAATGCAATTTGTCTGTTCAGTCTACTTTTCTCTTTTTTGCCTAGCAAACAATTGGTTATCTTTTCTTCAGTTGCAATCCCTCCACTGCTTTTGATAATTTTTGCAACATAATTAAAAACACTATTGATACTTTGTTCTTTGCCTATTTTTCTCAATCTGGAAATGGCCTCAGCCTCAATTTGTCTCACTCTTTCTCTTGTTATTCCGTACTCTTTCCCGATTTCTTCCAATGTTTTCACTCCTTTGCCGTTAAGATTAAACCTCTTTATAATAATATCTCTGGGCCTTTTGGAAAGCCTCTGAAGCATATTAAAAACAAGCCTCTCCAAATTATTATCTTGCTTGTTTATGTTAATTTTACTTTTATTGTCCGACATAGTCCTTGGTTGTTTATAGAAAGAGAAGCAAAAT
>CAYWAL010000036.1:0-10782 GCA_964456605.1 uncultured Candidatus Saccharibacteria bacterium
TTTACTTTTATTGTCCGACATAGTCCTTGGTTGTTTATAGAAAGAGAAGCAAAATTTTGCATTTCTATCTATAATAGAGAAGCAGTTTTTCTAAACCTCACACGGTCTACGGGTAACTTTTTGTGTTTGTGTGGACATAGTATATCACACATAGTAAAATATGTCAATAAAGCATGGGTTCTATGCAAAAAGTGTGATAAATAACTAGAAAATGGCAGAATTTAACCGTCAAATTAGCTAAATTCCAGCAAAATCAGTAATTCTGGCTGAACTTGACATCTTATTTGACTTGACGCTCTTGACTTGACATCCAGTGAACAAGAAGACACTAGGTATCCTGTTGTTTATTGGCTTCTCTGCTGCCTGTATGGTTATTGGGCAATCGCCGCACTTTTTAACAAGAAGCCTGAAGCGCGCTTGTCTACTGTAGCTTTCGCTGGTTTAGTAAACTCCGTAAAGATAAAGTTCCGTTGGTTGTGGGATAGACCTGTTTTTATTGTTTTAGATATTACTTTAGATATTAGTTAATATACCGTCATTTAGGCCACAGACTTTACCTAGACGAAAAGAAATTGAGTCTCTGTCTGATAGGAAGATAAATCATTATTTACAAATTTTACAAAAAGACCTCTTCTTTAGAGGTCAATATCCTAATGCTGCAAGGTTTTTTAGTGAGATTGTCTTCGAGGTAGCCCAGAAATGATGTTTACGACTTTCTTCTTATGTCCCATTTTTGCCAGGTCACAAGAAGCGGACTGGCAATAAAAATTGAAGAATATGTTCCAGCCGAAATTCCAACCAGAAGAGCAACAACAAAGTATCTTATAGTTTCACCGCCAAATAGGTATAAAGTAAAAAGCACCAAAAGTGTGGTAAACGATGTGTTCAGAGATCTTATGAGAGTTTCATTGACACTTTTGTTGACAACCTCTGTAAAATCATCAATGCCGGATTTTAGCAAGTTCTCACGGGTTCTGTCAAAAACAACAATTGTGTCATTTACAGAATATCCCAAAATTGCCAGAATAGCCGCTATAAAAGGGACACCGACTTCTACGTGGTAAAAGTGTCCTAGGAGAGAGAAAACTCCAAGAGTTATAATGACATCGTGAAAAAGAGCGATTGTTGCAATAATTCCGTACTTAAAACTTGAAATGGGATAGGAAACTTTTCTGAATGCCCACCCAATGTAGAGTATAATTGCTCCCAGAGCTATCACTATTGCATAAAATGCACTTCTCTTAAGTTCCTCTCCAATAACTGGTCCAATTGAATTAAACCTTTTTTCCTTGATTCCTTCTTTTGTTTTTCCTAAAGTTTCATTTGTTTGGGCAGATTCGATTTTGTTCTCACTCTCTTTCGAAGAGTCACTGTTTGTAGTATCGTCATTAGAAGATTTCTTGTCAACAGAGACTGCTGTGTCTGTTTTGCCTAAGCCTTTATCAATTTTGTTCTCCAATTTGTTTCTTTCATCTTTACTTTTGGATGCTTCTGTTTTTTTCTTCACATCATCGACATTGGGATTCTTGCTGTCTCTTTTTTGTAAGGTTGCAGATTCCAAAGCTTTGATAATTTTCTGATGAGTGTCTTCGTCAACGTCTTTAAACCTCAGCAAGACATTTTTTTCGCCTGAAAACTGGATTTCGATTTCTCCTAAATTCAAGTCTTTCAATGCGTCTTTGATTTCCTGACTGCTTAGTTTGTTTCCTTCGAAGCTAAGTTCCATCAACGTTCCTCCTGTAAAATCGATTCCCAATCTCAACCCCCATATCAGAAGAGCTGCCACGCTAATAGAAGCTAGAATCAAGGAAAACGAAAACCAAATTTTTCTTCGTTGAACAATCTTTAACATTTTAGTGCTTTAACATAGTTAACTGGTGATACGTTTGGACGATTTTACTCCAAACAACCATAAAATATTTCTTAATCTTGTCATTGTCACTATTCTCAGCAGAGTTTTTGTTACAAAGACGGCTGAGAACATACTAACTGCAACTCCGATTCCCAACGTAATTGCAAATCCTTCAATTATACTTGTGCCGAAATAGGCAAGAATCAAACAAGTTATCAAAGTAGATACATTTGAGTCAAAGATAGAACTCCATGCTCTAGCAAATCCTTCTTCCAAAGCTATGCTCATTGTTTTTCCTTTTCTCAATTCTTCTTTTATTCTTTCAAAAATCAGAACGTTGGCGTCGACCGCCATTCCTATAGATAAAATGAAGCCGGTAATGCCTGACAAAGTAAGAGTAATTGGAATAAGTTTAAATATTGATAGGACCACAAGCGAATAGATGGCAAGTGCGATAACAGCCAAGAATCCTTGTAGTCTGTAATAGACAATCATAAACAAGGATAATGCTATAAGACCAATGATTCCAGCAGTAAGGCTTTTTTGTACAGAGTCTTTTCCCAGACTTGCATCAACTGTCTGCTGGCTGATAAGCTTTATAGGAACAGGTAGAGCTCCAGCATTAAGACGTTGAGCTAAAATTTTTGCTTCCTTTACTGTGAAATTTCCTGAAATAACAGCTTTTCCACTGGTTATAGGCTCGTCCACAACTGGGATGCTGATAGGTGCTCCGTCTAAAAATATCGCTACTCTTTTTCCGACGTTTCTACTTGTGATTTCACCAAAGAGTTTTTTTCCCTCATCGTCGAACTGAAGTTGAACTTCTGGTTCGTAAGTTTTGGGATTAAAGACAACGTCGGCACGTTTCAATTGCTTTCCTCCCAGTCCTGTGCTTTTGTAAAGAAATGGGGTAAGTTGTTCATCTTTGAGGTTAGAATCTTTGAATTGCGCTTTAAATTTGTTTTTTTCTTCTTCTGTCATTTCCTCCTTGAATTCCAGAAGGGGGGTTTCGCCGATCATCTTTATAGCTTTGTTTACATCTTTTATGCCGGCAAGCTCCACAATCAAGCGGTCTTTATTAGCTATTTGAACGACGGGTTCTGATACTCCAAAAGTGTTCACTCTTCTTTCTATTACATCGCGGACCCCTTCCATTGCTGAATTTTTGTCTTTGTCTTCAACTTGAGATAGATCAGCTTGGTACACAAGATGAGTTCCTCCTCGCAAATCAAGACCTAAGTGAAACTTGAGATCATTGCGGTAGTTGATTCCGTACTTCTGAATCTCTATTCCTTGATTCTGAGGATAGACAATGTAGGCAGTTGCGATTGTCAGAACTAAAATAAACAAGAGATTAAGCAAGGTTTTCTTTCTGCTGGACATAGAAAAAATTTATAAATCTTATTAGCTCGTTTATCTGCTTATTTTATTTGTTGAAAATTGCGTCAAAACTAATTACTTTCAGTCGCCCGGGACGGTATTGTTTTTGTTATTATAAAATTAGAACAAAACGTAGTAGTTGTCAAACACACTTGTCAAACTACTATTGACAAAAGCGAGTAAAGTGCTATGCTAAGCTCAGTTGCAGGCGAATTCCATAGCGGTGGGTTTGTCAGCCAAATTTATGAGTAGGAGTTACATTGGTAATAGTATGAACAAAAGTTTAAAAATCCAAAATAGAATTATCAGCATTATTATTAACCGCGGAACTTTATTCCGTAGGTTATTTTAATGCTTGAAATAATCTATGGAATAAAGTTCCGAGTCTAAAAGGCTCGGAACTTTTTATAATAAAATTATAGTAAAGGAGGAGGTGTAAAAATTGGTAGTTGGAGTGGAAGTCTCACCTTCCGAGGCAGAAGAGGTAGAGAAAATTGCCCGCCAAAAGAGAGTGAACTTCAAAAAGAGGGAGAGTCCTTTTGATCCAGAAAAGATACTAATAGAAATCGTTACTATCGGTCCCAGGGCGGATAGATTTTTCGAATCGTTTTGGGAACGGAACAGTAAAAAAAGTAAAAATGCTCAAGAAATTATTCCATATTCTTGAGCTTTTTTATCTGACAATTCAAGCATTGCAGTTAAAGAAATGTTATGATAATCTCACACAAGCTTTCTTAATCCGTCTTGCTTAGCTGGTAGAATGTGCTAAAATAAGACACAGCACAAGTCATATTCTCTTTTGATACAGCTTAATTTTCTGTGAAACTGTAGAAGTCAAACAATTTTTTGTATGTATTCTTTTAAGGATGCAAAACGGTACTTGTATGAAATAAGGTTTTATCTGCTTCTTTCCTTGTTTCTTTTTATTTGTTCCTTTTATTTTGGCTACCTTTTAGCACAAAGCTTGCCATTGGAAGCTCAGAGGGTGATAGAGAGCATAAAATCGGTGTTTGCTCCCAGAAAAGAGATATCATCCACAGAGTTGTTTATGTTCATTCTTGGAAATAATATCCTTAAGTTGTCTGCGGCTGTATTTCTTGGTATGTTGGGCGGCATAGTTCCATTGCTGGTGGTTTTCTTTAATGGGTTTATTTTGGGAGTTTTATTTGTGGTCGTGTTAAAGAAAGCATCTTTGGGCTTTTTTCTTCTTGGAATTTTACCTCATGGAATTATTGAAATCCCCGCTTTAATTATTTCTTGCGCAGTGGGATTTCGCCTCGGGAAGGTTGCTGTTTTTAGGATATTCTCCAGAAAAGAGAGTTTCAAAAATGAACTCTACAAAGGAGTTAGACTATATGTATTTGTGCTTGTTCCACTTCTTTTTATTGCTGCGCTTGTTGAAGCTTTTATTACCTTATCTCTTTTTTCGTTTTTCTATGCAAGATAGTCTACCATAGTTTTATCGCCGTGATCTTAATATATATATTAGCAACCTTGATGGAAAAATCTTATTCCTCTCAGAAGTGACAAAAAAGCGGCAATTGTATATAATTGTTGAAACAAGAAAGTAATGGGTTAACCAGAAGTGATATTTGGAGAAATGTAGTATATCGGCAGTTTGAGTTTTGTTGTGCATTTATTTTGCGTACATAAGGGCCCGTAGTATAGTGGCAATACATCGCATTCGCATTGCGGAGACGCGAGTTCGATTCTCGCCGGGTCCACAACACCATTAACCATAAGCTAAACTATAACAAGCTAAGCTATGAAGCCGTTGATCAAAGCAATCTACATAGCAGTTAAAGATATGGAAAGAGCAGTAAAGTTCTATGAAAGTATTTTTAATGTCAGAGTGTCTTCCAAAGATGAAAAAATGAGTTCCTTTGATTTTGACAATATTTTCTTTCTTCTTTATAATTCTGAGGTAGGTAATAAGGTGGAACCAAAAGAAAGCAGAGTTGTTCCTTGTGTTGAAGTTGAAGATATCAATAAAATGTTTGAGCTTGTTAAGAAGAAGGGATGTGAAATTGTTTTGGAATACTATAGAGTTTTATCAGAAAGGAAAGTGATTTTTGAAAAAGACTGAAAAGAATTTGTCTTATTATAGCGTACTTTGTTGAAAAAGAAGGTGGAGAAAAATAGAAAAAAGGGTGTACTCTCTCTGCATGCTTGTTTTTAGTTTTCAGGCTGTTTTCTTACAATTTTGCTGAGGTTGGTGTTAGTAGTTGTTAATTCAATTATTTTTCACAGAAAGATTAAAGCTGAAGGTAGTGAGTGCAAGAAGTGGGGGATGTTGCTTGGAATATAAATTAAATATTCCAAGTTGTTGGCTCAAAGAGCATTTAATTGGTTTTTGTTTTAGTATGACTAACTATGAAAGTGAAACAGTTAAATATAGATTGCTACGGCTGTCAAGGCAATTTGAATAATGCAAAGGAACTAATTAGGCATCTAAAAAAAAGCGCCAAGAGAGCTGGCGCTAAAGTTTTAGGTGCAAGTGTAAAGAGCTATCCCATCTATGGGCTGACAGCTGTAGTCTTTTTAGCTGAATCACACATTATCGTCAGCACATATCCGGAGCTCAAATATGTAGTAGTGGAGATTTTTATGTGTAACGAAAGAGTCAGTCCAGAAAAATGCTGGGAGGATATCAAAGAGTATCTCAAGCCTCGTACCATAAGAAAGCACAGCTGGTATCACTATATAGCCTCCAGCCCACGAAAGGCGTAAATTTTAGATATTCTGTCAAAACAATAATGATAAAAGTAGAAAATCTAGTGAAAAAGTATGGCGACCTTTCTGCCTTAGACGGCGTGTCTTTTCAACTGCAGGAAGGAGAAATTGTAGGGATATTGGGACCCAATGGGGCAGGCAAAACGACGCTTCTTAGAATTCTAGTTGCTTTTCTTGAGCCCACTTCGGGAAGAGTTGAAATCGATGGGCTTGATGTGAGCAAGTCCTCTCACCAGCAGAAAATTAAATCCAAGATTGGATACCTGCCAGAACACGCACCACTGTACGAAGATATGACTGTGACAGAATATTTGAAGTTTGTAGGAAGGATGCAGGGAATCAAAGAGAACAATTTGGATGAAAGACTTTCGTATGTAATGGACAAATGCGGACTTGGTGAAAAAAAGGACAATGAGATTTCAACCTTGTCAAAGGGATATCGCCAGAGAACAGGTTTGGCACAAGCGCTTATTCATAATCCTGAAATTGTTGTTCTGGACGAGCCAACTACGGGGCTTGATCCAAAGCAGAGAATTGAGATGAGAAATTTGATAAAAGAAATAGGCAAGTCAAAAACAGTGATTCTTTCCAGCCATGTTCTTTCAGAAGTCCAGTCAACGTGTCAACGAGTGCTGATTATAAACAAAGGGAAAATTGTGGCAGATGACACTCCTCAAAACTTGGAAGAAAAAGGCGAAGGCAAAACAACGATTAATATTGAGGTAGAACAAGTAGGAAAAGGGCTTCTTGAGAAACTGAAGACGCTTGAAGGAGTTAGAGAGGTTGAAGTGAATGGAAACAGAATTGTTGTTACCACTGGCACGGAAAAAGATTTAAGAAAGAATATTGCGAAGATTATTGTTGAGGAAGAAAGCGGACTTTTGGAGCTTACGCGAAAACAGGTCAATCTTGAAGATGTTTTTATAAATTTGACGAAGGATAACGATGAGTAAAGTTCTTACTTTGGTTAAAAAAGAACTGAATTCTTATTTTAATTCCCCTTTGGGGTATATTGTTGTTTCTATTTTTCTGGTTATGAGCGGCTGGCTTTTTGTTCAGACGTTTTTTGTCATTGGGCAAGCATCAATGAGATCGTTTTTTGACCTTTTGCCGGTTATTTTTATGTTCATTTTGCCTGCAGTTACTATGTCTTCCTGGTCCGAAGAAAAAAGAAGTGGCACTGTGGAAGTTTTGATGACTTTTCCTGTCAGATCGGCCGAAGTGGTCATTGCAAAGTTTCTTTCCAGTTTTATTTTCCTCTCTATAATGCTTCTTTCAACGGCAGCTATTCCGATTATGGTTTCCGTCTTAGGCAGTCCTGATAGGGGAGTAATACTTGCCGGCTACCTTGGAGCATTGCTTTTGGGCTCGGCTTATATTGCTGTTGGTCTGTGGGTTTCTTCTATAACGGAGAATCAGATTATATCTTTTATTGTTGCTGTGGTGATCATTTTTATGTTTTATATAATTGGTAACTCGTTTGTAATCGGCTCATTGCCGACTGAGATTGCAAGCGCGGCCAAATTTTTAAGTTTCAGTGCTCATTTTAATTCAATCTTGAGAGGTGTTATTTCCTTGTCAGACATTGTTTACTACTTATCTATTGTTGCATTTTTCTTATTTTTAAATACAAGAGTTGTTAATTTGAAGAATTGGAAATGAAAAATCTCTGTTATGCTTGCTTTTATTTTAAACTATTGGTAAAACTTTCTTGCACAGACTAGAGTTTAAGATTTAGTTTATAAGTTTAAAGAGTTTAAAGAGATAGAATGAAGTTTGTGAATAAAAAGTTGTCAAACTCATCAATAAGCTCAGTGTTTGTATTTTTAGCGTTTTTGATTGCTGTAAATTTTTTGACTTTGCAAAATCACTTCTACCTAGACCTAACTGAGGAAAAAATTTACACAACTTCCCAAGCAACTAAAGACATTTTGAGAAACCTAAAAAAAGAGGTAAATGTTAATTTTTACATTTCCAAAGATTTGCCGATTGATCTGTTGAACGTAAAAACGCAGGTTATAGATCTGATGAACCAGTATCAGGATCTTGCCAATTCAAAGCTTAAGATTTCCTACATTGAACCGGAAAATACGAAAGAAAAAGTAAGAGAACTTGCTGAGAAAGGAATTCCCCAGATACGATTTAACGTAATAAAAAAAGACAAGTACGAAGTGAAACAAGGTTTTTTTGGAGCGGAGATTACTTCAGGAGAAGGGGATAGTTTAAAAAGAGAAACTATTCCTGTGATTCAGTCTATTGACAATCTGGAGTATGATTTCATCTCGGCTGTCTATTCGGTATCAAGAGAGAAAAAGGAAAAGATTGCTTTTCTGAAGGGACACGGTGAAAAAGATTTGAAAATTCCAGATTTGGAGAAATCCTACGATGTTTTAGAGGTCAAGATAGCAAGCGAAGGAGAGAAAAGAGGGTTTTATGTCTCCAGCAAGGAAACGGGCGAAAAAGAAAATAAAGAAAAGGATTTTGTAACTCCCATCACCCTGATAATTGCTGGTCCCACGACAAAAATATCGAAAGAGGAAATTTCCGTGATTGACGATTATATTAAGAATGGCGGTAATGTAATAGTTTTATCTGAGGCAGTAAATCCTGATTTGGACAATAATCTAGCTGCCAAAACTGTTGACAGTGGGATCAACGAATTAACCAAAAAGTATGGTATCCAGATTAATAACGATTTGGTCTATGACAGATCTAATTCTAATATTTCGTACCGCCAAGGATTTTTTTCCATAAGCAGACCCTATCCTTTTTGGGTGAAAGCTTTGAGAGACAATTTTGGAAACTATGCCGCTCTGTCTAGAATCCAGTCAGTAGTTTTTCCTTGGGCTTCCTCTCTTTCTCTTAGTGAGAGTGAAGACTATGTCGCTAAGCCTTTAATAAGTTCAACAAATCAGGCGAGTACGGTTTCAGAAAATTACAACTTGCTGCCTGACAATCCTCTTTATTTTTCAAATACATCCCAGAAAGTGATTGCTGCTTTTTCTGAGCCAAAAGACAAGAATTCAAAGAGTGGCTTGCTTTTTGTGATAGGAGATTCCGATTTTGTCTCTCGAAATTTTATAAATCAAATTCCTGACAATAAGACTTTCTTTTCTAATCTTGTTGATTCTGTTTCAAACTCTGTCAATCTAGCGTCCATTCGCTCTAAGAATATTGCCAGCAGACCCCTTAAAGACATCAGCGAGTCCGAAAAGAATTATTGGAAATTTATTTCCATTTTTGGCTTTGCCGCTTTGATTGACATTTATGGCGCCCTGAGGATTATGAGAAGAAAGAAAAGAAACAAATAGCTTTTGGAAATTGCCTCTCAGAAACCACAGTTGTCAAAAATGTATTTATCTTATACAAGGGGTTGACAAATTTTAAGAAGCGTCATATTTTATGCTTGAGAAAAAACAAAGTGGTTAAATAGTTAAAGTTTAAGAAGTGGCATAAGAAAGTTTTCTATTTCGGCTGCTGGTTGTTGTTGCTTATGTTAGAGTCAAATTCAATCGAAAATCACTATTGCTACAAAAAAGATTCAACAAGAATCAGCGCCAAGAAGGGGTGGAAAATGTTTTTTTGTCTAATTAGCCTTAATGAGAGGCTGTTTTTTTAGCTTTTTAAAAAGCAAAACCGCAGCTCTTTAAAAATAGAAAAGAATAAGCATTCGTATTTAATGAAAAGCAAATATTGCGTTTGAAGTTTTCCGGGAGGAATATGAACAAGAGAAAAATTCTTGTTTTTACTTCTCCCGGGAAACAAACCAGGAGATAAAACCAGGAGGTTAATAAACGTGTACTATAAGAGGAAAATACAAAACAAAAAACAAAAACAAAGAAACAATGACTGGAAATGGAAATATCGGCCGATCTTTAAAAAAGAAACCAGTATAGAACATACTGGTATGTTGTGGGAGAAGCAAGACATATTGTCTATCAACAGTAACTACTGTTGTGTCAGGAGTTTCGGAAAGAAACTCTCGGCAAGAAAAATACAATTGATTGCAGAGAGAGGGAAAACAAGTATTATTACGGGTCCTTGCCTATTTTCGCAAGGACAATTAGGGATAATAATAAAAACAAGCCCTGAAAGGTATATTTCTCTTGCTACAAAAGAGGGGCGTAGGGAAATTGAGAAGGTAATTGGAAAAGCAAGAGAAATGGAGCTAAAAGTAGGGGATTCGATTACTCAATATCACAGGTTACATCTAAACTTCGTTCGAAGTGTACTCGAATGTCTCAGTGTTAATAATACAGAGATAACAGTGGTTGTTCCTTGTGTTGAGTATACCACATATCTGTTTGAGCAATTTCCTTCTTCTATAAAAAAAGAATATTGGGAGAAGGTAAAAGAAGGTAGCAAAAAAGTCGAACAATTCTATAAAAAAGGACTAAAAGGTAGAGTAAGAATAATAAGAAACGAGGAATGGCCCAAAGAAACCAGTGACATTCCAGATGTTCCGAAGGATGTGCAGAGCTACATAAATACATACTTGAATACATACTTGCAAGTAGCAGAAAACAGCGGAAACGAGCTTTTACTTGTCATAGAAGATCTGGTGGAAATGCCCCTCTTAATTAAGATGGGCAAAAGAAGTCCTAAAATTCCTATTATTGGAATTTTAGGGTTGCTTACGGAAGACAAATCCTTAAACGAGTTACTTCAAAATCAGAATAATGAGAAACATCCTTATCTTGTTCACTAATTTCCTCTCTCTTGTTTTTTTCTTGCAATTATTATATTTTTTTCTTATTATAAAAGGGTAAAGTTCGATTATCCGAACCAAAAATGTTTAATTATTAGCTTAAATAAAA
>CAYWAL010000037.1:0-10359 GCA_964456605.1 uncultured Candidatus Saccharibacteria bacterium
TAAACGAAGAAACATACCCACAACGGCTCAAAGAAATACACAGCGCACCTGCTTTGTTGTATTTTAAGGGAGAGATTAAGAGAGACGAACTTGCAGTTGCCATTGTGGGTTCAAGGAAGGCATCAGTCTATGGAAAACAGGTTGCATCGCAATTAGCCCGTGAACTGTCAGAGACTGGAATAACAATTGTGAGCGGAATGGCTTTCGGCATAGATGGAGTTGCACACAGAGAATGTATAAATCTGGCCCGCAGGAAAGACAGGGAAGGAAATGTGCATCTAGCCAGCGGCAGCAACAGAACGATCGCAGTTCTTGGAGGAGGAATAGATATAGAAAGTATATATCCCTCAAGCAATCGCCAAATAGCGGAAGAAATTGTCGCAAGCGGAGGATGTATACTCAGCGAATATCCAATAGGCACCCCTCCGCTTAAGCAGCATTTTCCGGCAAGGAATAGGATTATAAGTGGATTGTCTTTGGGAGTTTTGGTTATAGAAGCATCAATATCTTCAGGAGCGTTGATCACGGCTAAATTTGCCCTGGAACAGGATAGAGAGGTATTTGCGGTTCCGGGAAATATCTACTCCAAGAATTCTGAAGGTACAAACAACTTGATTAAACTGGGAGCTAAGCTTGTGAGCAGCTCAAGGGATGTTTTGGAGGAGCTGAACCTGCAGTCTGCTCTAGAAATAAAGAGAGCGAGAGAAGTAATTCCCGACAGCGAAGAAGAAGCATTAATTCTGAAAAATCTTTCTGCCGATGAACCAATCCACATTGATAAACTTGCAAAAATTGTTAAAATGAACACCGCTGCTATATCAAGTTTGTTGACACTTATGGAAATTAAAGGTAAAGTCAAAAACGTTGGTGGAATGAGATATGTTATAGCGAAATGAAAGAGAAAAAGCACCAACCTTGTTGCCTAAGTTAAAAAAGATTTAAAAAAGACACTGTGAACTTGAACGATAATTTGCTTTTATTTGCGTAGGTTATGTCAAGCAAGTCGAGCAAGAAACTAATTATTGTGGAATCGCCGACCAAAGCAAAAACGATTTCAAAATTCTTAGGGAGCGGCTATATTGTCAAGTCTTCCTATGGACATCTGCGGGATTTGCCGAAAAACAAGCTAGGGGTCGATATAGAAAACGATTTCAAGCCGCAATATGTTATAAATCCTGACGGTAAAAAAATAGTTGAAGAGCTTAAAAAATGCGCCAAACATTCTGAAGAGGTAATACTTGCAAGTGATGAGGATCGCGAGGGAGAAGCAATAGCTTGGCACCTAGCTCAGATTCTGGGATTAGACAATATTGGAGCCGACAAGACAGCAGAGCACTCGCAGTCTCAGAACCATTCGAAGGATCTTTCCGCTTCTTCAAAGACATGTAAGCGAATAGTTTTTCATGAAATCACTAAAAGTGCTATTCTGAACGCTCTCAACAGTCCGCGGGGAATAGATATGAACCTTGTTAATGCCCAGCAGGCAAGAAGAATTCTGGACCGTCTTGTCGGTTACAAGCTCTCCCCTTTTCTCTGGAAGAAAATAAGATATGGGCTCTCAGCAGGACGTGTTCAGTCTGTAGCTGTTCGGCTCATTGTGGAAAGGGAAGAAGAGATAAATAAGTTCAAGCCGCAGGAGTATTGGAGCATTAAATCAGTGCTCAGAGGCCAAAAAGTAGAAGCTGGCGAAGAGTTTGAAGCAAAACTGATCAAAGTGAACGATAAGATCGTTGGCAAACTTGACATTAAAACCAAGGAGCAGGCGGAAGAAATCAAAAAGGAATTAGAAAAGTCGAACTACCAGGTTGAAAAAATAGTCAAGAAAGAAACTAGGAAAAATCCTCCTCCTCCGTTTACAACGAGCACTCTTCAGCAAGTTGCCAACAACCGCTTTGGATATAGTGCCAAACAAACCATGATGATTGCCCAGCAATTATACGAAGGCATAGAATTGGAACACAAAAGTCCAGTAGGTCTTATAACATATATGAGGACCGATTCCTTGAATTTGAGCAAGGAATCTCTAAAATTAGCTGAAGATTATATAAAAAACAAACTGGGCAAAGAATACCACAAGCAGAGAACATTCAAGACAAAGAGCAGAGGCGCTCAAGAAGCCCATGAGGCAATAAGACCTACTGATCCTAGGCGGGATCCGGAAAGTATAAAAAAGTATCTAGACGACAGGCAATATAAAATTTACAAATTGATTTGGCAGAGGATGATTGCCTCTCAAATGGTTAGCGCTGTCTTTGATTCCACGACAATAGATATCTTAGCCTCTCCAAAAGATTCTTTCGAGAAGAAAAAATACGTTTTGAGAGCCAGCGGTTCAGTAATAAAATTTGATGGCTTTCTGAAAGTGTATCCGATGAAGTCTGAGGACACAATACTGCCAAAACTGACAGAAGGCGAGAAACTCATCCTAGTTAAAGTTATAAGCCAGCAACACTTCACCCAGCCTCCTGCAAGATACAGCGAAGCAACCCTCATCAAAACCCTTGAAGAACTAGGCATCGGGCGTCCTTCTACCTATGCTCCAATTATAAGCACAATTCAAGCGAGAGGCTATGTTGAAAAAGTGGAAAAAAAATTTCGCCCAAAGGAAATTGGAATCCTGGTCAACAAATTGCTTGTTGAACATTTTCCAAAAATTGTGGATGTCAAATTTACGGCGAAAATGGAGGAAGAGTTGGATGAAATCGCAGAAAATAAAAAGAAGTGGGTTGAAGTAGTGAGAAACTTCTACGAGCCGTTTGAAAAAAATCTAAAACAGAAAGAAAAAGAAATCAACAGAAAACAGCTCATTGAGGAAAAAACCAATGAAAAATGCGAAAAATGCGGCTCACCAATGGTTATAAAACTAGGCAGATTTGGCAGATTTTTAGCTTGCAGTAACTATCCAAAATGCAAAAATGCCAAGGAGATCAACGAAGAAGGTGAGATAGAAAATCCGCAGAGTGCCAACAAGAAGTGCGAAAAGTGCGGAAGAGAAATGGTGATCAAAAAAGGGCGTTTTGGAGAATTTCTAGGATGTTCTGGCTATCCCAAATGTAAGAACATAAAGCCTATAGTGAAGTCAACAGGAGTTAAATGTCCTAAGTGTCAGAAAGGAGAAATTGTAGAAAAGAAGTCCAAAAAAGGCAGAATATTTTATGCTTGTGATAGGTACCCAGATTGTCAGTTTGCCCTGTGGAATAAACCAACAGGAGAAAAATGCGCAAGATGTAATGAATTGACGGTATATACAAAAAACAACCAAGTGGTATGCTCCAATAAAGAATGTGAAGCAATAGAGAATTAAATGTATGTTGAAAAAACTTGAACTGCGAATCCCACAAATGGGATAATGAAATAGTCTAATAAATTAGACTAGACAACAATGAAAAAAATCAAAGTAGGAGTAGCTGGAGATATCGGCAGCTTTTCTGAACAAGCAGCAAACGAATATCTCCAAAGAAACAACATAGCAAACTACGAACTAAAATATCTGATATCAACAGAGAATGTGTTGAGTACTTTGGACAAGGAGAAAATTGATCTTGGAATTTTTCCAATTGAAAACTCCAACGGCGGTATAGTAATTGAGAGTGTTTATGCTATGAGTAAACATATCTTCAAAATAAAAGATCTTTTTGAAATACCTGTAATTCACTGTCTGCTTGCGAAACCTGGAAAGAAAAAAGAGGATATCAGAACTATAGCCTCTCATGATCAAGCTCTCAAGCAATGTAAAATGTATATCAAGAGAAAGTGGGAAGGTATTAGCCTGCAGGAAACTGAAGATACTGCAAAAGCGGCCAAAGACTTAGCTGAAGGAAAACTTCCTGATTCCACAGCAGTGCTTGCTCCTGAAAGCTGTGCCAGCCTATACGGACTTGAGATTCTAGAAAAAAGCGTTCAGGATCTTAAATTCAACTTCACGAGTTTTCTGGCAGTGGAGAACTACAATTCAAATTTACAAGGAAAATAAAAATGAAGCAAATATCTAACCATTGCCAGAGCTGTGAAAGCGGAAAATTCCAGCTGATGACCGGTTATGTGTATTTGTCTGCTACCGTTGAAGCGCCATATGCTTCTGGTTTGGTCTTTACAGCAAAGCCGCTTCCGCGAATCATTCCTACTATCTCATTTATCATCTCTCGAGTGGAACCTCCTTCTCCAATATCAACATGGATCTCAAAATTATATTTGAGCATCGGATCTTTTTTTAGTAATTTTATAAGCTTTTCAGCTAGTTCCAGCGATATTGTCGCTTCCCTGTATATTCGTTCCCTTAAAGTGGCTTTTTTCTTCTCTCTCAGACGACGCCAGAAATAGCGGCCTCCTTCTCCAACTCGATGTACAACGATTACATTTACAAAATCACTGTCTTTATGGTTTTGTGAATCTGTGCCAACTACAATATTATATTTGCTGTCAAGTTTTTCTTCCATAAAAGCGAGAATGTGCTCCGTTACGGATTTTAGATTCATCTTTCCAAAAGTGGGACTGATAAAATTCTCGCAGGTGGTATTTTCTTGCATATATCAATTTAAAGCTTTATCCAATAATTATTTACTCACTATTCCTCACTTATAATCTCGGTGGTCTTAACCTTTGTTCTTAGCAGTCTCTTCTGAATGGAATTTTTGAAAGTTGTAAATTCTTCAACTTGGAGCTTCCAGCTTATAAAACAATAAACGACGAGCCCGATGGATCCAGCAAAGAAACCTTGAGCGAGAATTCCCACACCTGTGTGCGTATCTAAAAACGGCTCAACAGCATACAAGGTTGTATAGGAAAGAAGTCCCCCTACTAGAGAAGCAAACATAATTTTCAAAACGGTCCTGTAGATATAACGGTGACAAAGGAAGTTCATTTTTCTGTTTATCAAATAGTATAAAAGCAAGGCATTTGCAATCGAAGCAATGGAAAAGGATCCTATAAGTCCTCTGATGCCAAATTCTTTTGAAAGAATTAAAGCTAGAATAAGGTTCACCGCTGCTCCAACTAGAGATGTCACAAAAGGAGTCTTAGTATCACCAAGCGCCCAAAAAGCACGAGCGAGCAAGGGTATGAGAGATTGAGCAAATAGGCTTATGGCGAAAACTTGTAGAGCCTCGATGGTCAAAATTGTATCTTCCCATCCAAACTTTCCAGTTCCCAACAGGACGCGAACAATCTGAGCTCTCAGAACAATAAACATAACGCTTGCCGGAATTATGAAGAACAAGATTTGTTTTGCTGTCTTAGCCAGCCTTCCAACAAACTCGTTTTTGTCTTTTTTCTTAGCTAAAATTGAAAGTGTTGGAAAAGAAGCAACCGCAAATGATATGGCAAAAAGTCCAAGCGGAAAACTTTGCAGGTCATTAGCCAGATTAAAAACAGCCAGACTTCCCGCAGCAAGTGTAGATGCAATAGCGGTTATAACCACAAGATTAAATTGAGTTGTTATAAGTGTAAGAGTTCGAGGAACCATCATTTTGATTATTTTTCTAACTTCTGGGCTCTTTGTATCAATGATCCGCTGGTAGTTAAATCCAAGTTTTCTAGCAATCGGGAGCTGGATTGCGAAGTGCAGAAACGATCCCAAAGCAACTCCCCAAGCAAGACCTATAAGTCCCCACCAGCGAGCGAAGTAGATCGCTCCTACAATTATTCCGATGTTGTACATTATTGGAGATAGAGAATATATAAAAAATCTTCCAAAAGACTGCAGGATTCCTCCTGTCACACTGCTCAGAAGAAGAAAGATTGGACTCAAAAACATAATGCTTGTAAGCTGGACGGTAATTCTTTTCTTTTCTTCATCAAAACCCGGCGCAATTATGCCAATCAGTTGGTCGGCAAAAACAACCGAAATTAAACACAAAAAAATTACAAGCAAAAAAAGAATGTTCAGTACAGCATTTGCTGTTTTGAATGCTTGTTTTTCTTTCTTCTCCGAGATGAGCCCTGCAAAAACAGGTATAAAACCTGCAGAAAGAGCTCCTAGTACAACAACATTGAAAATAAAATCAGGAATTCTAAAAGCTGCATAGTAGATATCAAGCTCATTCCCCGCTCCAAACTCTCCAGCAAGAATTCTGTTTCTTAATATTCCTAAAATCTTACTGGCTAATGTTGCTAATCCCAAAACGAGAGCGGCTGATGTTATAGAATTTGCTTTTCCGTTAATTAGCTTTTTGATCATTTGCTAGCTCTGCAGTTATATTTACACTCTCTATTCTATATTATATTTCAAAAGTTGACAAAATGGCTTCTTGTCAAAAAGTGCGGTGATTGTCCAATAATCATACAAGTGGCAGAGAAGCTGATAAACAACAGGACACCCAGTGTCTGCGAACACTGGGTGTCAAGTCAAGGATGTCAAGATCAAACAAGATGTCAAGTCAGCCAGAGTTATTGATTCTGCTGGGATTTAGCCGATTTGACGGTTAAATTCTATCACTTTTTAGCTTATCCACCACACTTTTTGGTATAGAACCTGGAAATTTGACCGTCGTTGTTTCGGTGTGATAAAATAAAAATGTTGCTAGTTTCAGGCTATGAAAAACAGAATTCACTATCGCTAAATTTTCTCCGTCTCTTTTCGTTGCTAATTTCATTCCTTCCTCTTCTCGCACTTTTTCAATTTCAAGAGAGCTGTGGAGAAAATAAGCCAAACAAGGAAATACAAAAAACGTTTCCACTTATACCTCTTTATCTATAAGAAGGGATTATGAAGTCAATAAAAAGCGTTAAAAACTTAAGGAACAAAAAGGTTTTGGTGAGAGTTGATTTCAACGTGCCAGTTGGAGATGACGGCATCGTTGATGAAAAAGAAGACTGGAGAATTGAAGCCGCTCTTCCTACAATAAAATACCTACTCAAACAAAAAGCAAAGATTATTCTTATGAGTCATCTTGGAAGACCAAAAGGGAAAGTTGTGGAAAGTTTGAAGCTTGGTCCCGTACAAGACAGACTAACAGAACTACTGGACCTCTCCATTACAAGAACTCCAGACTGTATAGGCAAAACCGTAGAAGAGACAATAGAAGAAATGCAATCAGGTGAGATTGTTTTGTTGGAGAACCTAAGATTTCACAAGGAGGAAGAAGAGAACGATGAAAAATTTGCCCAAAAGCTAGCAAGCGTCGCTGACATTTATGTGAACGACGCTTTCTCTGATTCTCACCGTGCTCATGCCTCCATCTCGGCAATCACAAAGTTTTTGCCATCCTACGCGGGTCTGCTTTTAGAAAAAGAAGTGAAAGTTCTCTCTAGAGCAGTAAGCAACCCTCAAAGGCCAGCAACAATTATTATTGGAGGAGCGAAAGCGGAAACTAAAATTCCTGTTGTGAAATATCTAATGGATAAATTTGAACATATTCTAACCGGAGGAGTTGTAGCAAACGCCATACTAAAGGCAAAAGGAATTGAAATCGGCACGTCCCTGATAAATGGTATAAACATAGAAGATGTTAAAAAGATTGATCTGGAGAGCGAAAGACTGCACTTGCCGCTTGATGTCGTTGTTCGTGATCCAAAAAGCAGAACAATATCCTCCTTGCCGGTGAACAATGTGAACGGTAATGAAATATTTGATATCGGCACAAGAAGCAGGAACTTGTACTCGCAAATAATTTCTAACTCAAGAACAATAATTTGGAACGGTCCTCTGGGAATGTTTGAGGAAAAAAGCTTTGCTACTGGCACCAAAAAAATAGCCAAGGCCGTTGCCGAGTCAAGCGGTTATAGCATAATAGGAGGGGGAGATACGGTCACAGCTCTTGACGAATTTGGATACTTGGACAAGGTTGACTACATCTGCAGCGGCGGAGGAGCAATGCTGGAATTTTTGTCAGGAAAAAAACTGCCAGGACTAGAAGCTCTAGAAAGAACCTGAACTGTTTTCTCTCTACACTAAGTGTGTAAACGCAAAAGAGAGTTACAGAAAAGAATAGAGCATCAGAATCGCCATCTTTGGTCTTGGTTCTAAACCTTCAAAATTATCAAACAATTTCTTCGGCGTTTTTGCCTCTTGACTATCTAGTCGAGACCAAAGTCTAACTTTATAACGCAAGCACTATGAGAAAGAACACGAAAAGTAAAAATAAAAAACAAAACTTATGGTGCGACACAACAATGTGTTTCTATGTTGTGTTGATGATAATTCTCATTCCAACGTTGGTACTCTTTCTCATTCCCCTATTCAATGCAGGCAGATTCCACGATACCGAACGTTGTTCTAAAGCCAGTGACAGTATAGAAATATTGACCGACAGGAAGGTCTATAGCTCGAACGATAAAATAACCCTCATTATAAAAAACAATTCGGGAAAGACGATATATCTTGAGCCATGCGAGTATCTGAATAAGTTTGAAAGAAAAGTTGGTAAAAAATGGATGCCTGAAAACAGAGTTATCAGCAATATAGTCTACGACAAATCAAGTTTTAACAGAAGGAAAGGAGCTGTAAAATGCAAAATAGATCCACCAACGGCCGGTAAGGGTACCTATAGGGTGGTTGTAAAAGTGTACTACAACTGTGAAAAGCCAGGTTATGATGCATGTAGAAACTCAAAAGTTTTTTATTCAAATGGATTTAGATTGGAATAAATGATAATCTTGAAGTATGTCAAACAAAATCAAAAAAGTTCAAGCAAGGGAAATTCTTGACTCTCGAGGAAACCCAACCATTGAGGTTGAAGTCATTTTAGAAAATAAGATTAGAGGAATTGCTGCTGTTCCTTCTGGTGCGTCAACAGGAGAATTTGAGGCGCTAGAACTGCGCGATGGGGATAAATTAAGATATGGTGGAAAAGGTGTTTTGAAAGCTTGTGAAAATGTTAATAGAAAAATAAATAAAGTTCTCAAGGGCCAGGCTGTAACTTGTCAGACGAAAATAGACAAGACAATGATAGAATTGGACGGAACTGAGAATAAATCAAATCTAGGAGCAAATGCAATTCTAGGTGTCTCTCTTGCTTGCGCGAGAGCCGCAGCCATAGCGACGAATAAATGCCTATATAAATACATAAGCTCAAAATTTGGGTTCTCGTCTCTTATTAAAAGCTCAAAACTCAAGTTGCCTACTCCTATGTTTAATGTCCTAAATGGAGGAAAACATGCTGACAGTGGGCTTTCAATTCAAGAGTTTATGATAGTGCCAATAGGGATCAGGACTGTAAAGGAAAAAATAAGAGCTGGAGCGGAAATATTTCACAGTTTGAAAAGAAACATTTCCAGCTTGAATTATTCTGTAGGAGTGGGCGATGAAGGAGGGTTTTCTCCAAGATTGGACAGCAACAAAAGAGCGCTTGATTTAATGAGCCAAGCTGTAGAAAAGGCAGGGTACATATTAGGAAAAGATGTATATTTTGCCATCGATGCGGCTGCAAATTCTTTTTTCAGTCGCGAAGATAATCAATATATCCTGAAACCTGAAAATATTTCATTAGACTCCACAAGGCTTATTGCTTTATACGCAGAGTGGGTTGACAATTACCCTCTTATGTCAATAGAAGACGGATTGACTGAAGACGACTGGAATAACTGGAAGGAAATGAAAAATAAAATCATTTCCAAGAAAAAAGATTTTATGATTGTAGCGGATGATTTAACGGTGACGAATCCAAAAAGATTGAAAAGAGCGATTGAAAATAAATGCGCTAATGCAATTATAATAAAGCTTAATCAGATTGGGACTTTGACACAAACTATAGAATGTATAAAGATGGCTCAGAAAGTCGGGTGGAAAGTTATTGTTTCTCATCGCAGTGGTGAAACTTGCGATGATTTTATTGCTGATTTAGCTGTTGCTTGTGGAGCGGATTTTTTGAAAGCGGGATCTTTGTCCCGCGGAGAAAGATTGGCAAAATATAATAGGTTAATGAAGATAGAAGAAGAAGTAAGTTAAATGAAAGTGTCCCTTGACATCCAGTGCCCCAAGACACTGGGTGTCCGCTAGTCTAGCAGGAAGCAAAAGATGACTGCTAAGCTTAAGAATAATATCCTCTCTGCGCTTGGATTTGCCTAGTTTTAGCTTAATTTTAAGGGATTTATTCTTCCACCTCTGCCCAGGTACGTTTCATCTTTCATACCAATAGAATACCTCTATTGGTTCGGAATTTCAAACTTTACCCAAAATAATAGACAGATGTGTCATTATGATGAAACTAATTGAAAATCATTTTGGAGATATTATCAGGTTTTTAATCCTTATCGCTGTACTAGCGCCTTTGGCAGTACTGCTCATTTATAAGACAATTGAATTAATACCGATTAAGCGCTCTCGAACGTCAGAAGATAATTACATCGATGAAATTGTTTCCTATATGGAGAGTAAGTATATGAATGACATAAATTATGATTTTCATCAAATTGGTTCAATAA
>CAYWAL010000038.1:0-10322 GCA_964456605.1 uncultured Candidatus Saccharibacteria bacterium
CAGTATGTTTTGTCTTTCTCCAAACGGGATCCTTCGCCTTCGGCTCAGGATGACACCTATTCGTCATCCTGAGGGCGAAGCCCGAAGGATCCCGTAGAAGAAAGAATAACTGCAGCGATGTGCTTGTCCAATTTCCATACGGGATCCTTCGCTAACGCTCAGGATGACAATATTTTTTCTCCAAACGGGATTCTTCGCTAGCGCTCGGGATGACAGTGCTGTCTTTTGCAATTCAAGGTACTTAGATGCTACCTCCAGCTATAGTAGCACTGAAATGCTGATAAGGCAAGAAAGGTTGCAGACATTGCAACCAACATACCATTGATGATCTGCGAGATATTCTCGTGGAAAAAATAGATCAAACTAACCTCAAGCGCTAGACCTAATAGCAGGATGGGAACAAATTTTGTCCTGCGTATGGAAAGATTATAAATAGCCAGCAGGTTAATCAGAGAAAAAAGCGTCATTACTAGTCCGAAATACCCCACATAGGGGATAATTGACACGTACGAACTGCCAAATAACAAATTGACGATGAAACCTGGCACTAGAAAATAAAATGCGGTGATAGTCAGAGATCCTGCTAAGACTAAAAAGAAAGAGTATTTCAAAATGTGCGAATGTTTCTCACGACGGCTGTGTTTGTCAACAACTGTGGGAAACAAAACTATTGCAACCGACCCCGTGCCAAAAAATATTATTTTACCCAATAAAGAAAGAACGCTATAGTAGCCAGCAGTAGCTGAATCAAAAAAATGCTTAGCAAGGATTACATCAATATTATAGAAAGCCGCAATACAGAAAGTTGTCCAAAAAACAGGTTTGGCATATGAGGTCAGTGAAGATATATTTATCTTTGTCATAGAAGACTCTGCGGGCAATCCAAGAGAAAAGTAAGCACACAACGCCACAAGAGCCGCCTCAACTGTCAGCGCACCCAAAGCACCGTTTACCCCAAAACCAAGCCAGACAAAAAGTATCCCCAGAACCACTTTTAGGGCTGAACTTAAAATCGAGATTATTGAGAATTGAGAAAATCTTTGCAATCCTCGAAGTCCTGCAACATTGACGGACCTTGTAAGGGAGACTCCAAAAACACTTCCAAGCACTGCCACCGGCAGAATCGAAGGAATGTTTAAAAAGCTTGCTATCATACGACCCGCGAGAATGAACAGAATAAAAACCGCTGCTCCAGCGGCAAGAAACCATTTGTTGATTTTATTGACAAAATAACGAGCTTCCCTTAGCTTGCCATGCGCGCGAAATTCAGCAAGGTAGCGGCAGATAACAATAATCAATGTTTCTGACAGCACTGAAATAATATAAAAGAGACTTATTAGTGAAGACAAAACCCCAAAATCAGCTGGTCCCAACAGACGGCTCATAAGAACGTTGTATAAATATCCGCCAAGCCCCCCTAAAATAGAACCGACAAAGACGATAAAACTGTTCTGCGCTAAACGATTGTTTTTAACCGCTCTTATCTTGCTTGAGATCATTTTACTTTGCGCGCAACTCTGGTAAAAAGGCTGTTAAATCTCTTTTTACAATCTCCCCCGGCAAAGTTGTGCATCCAGAACCCATTTTTACCCCAGGATAGAAAGACGTGTGTATGCCCGTTTTGCAGTTATCCCCCATAATAACTCCGAGTTTTTGTCTACCTGTGTCTTTTAATTCTTCCTTAACGATGCATCTTATGTTTTTTCGATCATGTCGCAGATTTGCCGTGATTGTTCCAGCGCCAAGGTTGCAATTGTCTCCAATTACAGAGTCGCCAACATAGGAAAGATGTAATATGTTTGTATTATTGCCGACTATAGAATTTTTCACCTCCACCGCTTGACCAATGCGGCATCCGTCGCCGAGGGCAGTAGCGCCGCGAATGTAGCAGTTTGGGCCTATCGTACAACCTCTGCCAATCACGACTGGTCCCTCAATATAGGTCCCTGACTTGATTAGTGTGTCCTCTCCAATAACAACCTTTCCTTTTAACACTACTCCTCTTTCCATCTTTATTCCTTTTCCCTTTTTGGATTTTATTCTGCTTAGCAGGAATTCGTTTGCTTCTAGCAGACTCCAGGGATACGTGCAGGGAAGCCAATAATCTTCAACTTTTACAACCTTTATTTCCTTTTTTTTAGACATTAGATTATAAACATCTGTAAGTTCATACTCATTTCTTTCTGAAAGAGCAATTTTATCAAGAAAGTTAAATATATCCCTGTCAAAGACAAAACATCCCGCACTTACTAAGTCTGAAATAAATTTTTTAGGCTTCTCAACCACTTTACAAAAGATATTGCCATTTGTCTCTAACACTCCAAAACATTCAGGATTCTTGACTTTTCTGGCAAGTATCGTATTCCTGCTTTTCAATAATCTTTCTATGTCCTTCCTGCTGTATAGGTCGTCGCCAAACATAAGAATAAACCTTCCTCTGACTTTCTTGCTGGCAGCTCTCAGGGCATCAGCATTCCCAATTTGGCTGGTTTGGGTGACATAGCTGATTTTAATTCTGCCAAATTTGGTTCCCAAGAAGTTCTTTATCATTTCCGCCCTGTAGCCAACAACAATAACCACCTCATCTACCAGCCCCTCCAATTGTTCCAAATTATGCTCAATAATTGCTTTGTTTGCCACATTTAGAAGAGGTTTTGGTCTGGTAAGTGTCAGAGGATATGTTCTCGTCGATTTTCCAGCGGCTAAAATTACAGCCTGCATAGTGTTCTTTGTTAGCAGCTACCCACAAAAAGCTGTGTAAAATCTTATGCTATCCCAAAAATCTTGATCAAAAACAAAATATAGATTATTACATACATCATCCCTTCCCAATTGTATATCTTCCTTGAAATTCCAGAGAATATATATAAAATCGTGGCGCCGATTAGAAATGGAATCCCAATAGAAAAAGTGACATCATCAACATTCAGCTTTCCAATCATAGAGGGAATCCCAATAACCACCAAGACATTAAATATATTGGAGCCAAAGACATTGCCCAATGAAATTTCATACTTCTTTTTTATTGCTGCTCCAGCAGAAACCACCAGTTCAGGAAGAGAAGTTCCAATAGCCGCAGCGCTCATAGCAATGAGAGATGCTTCTATATTCAACTTTTCTGAAATTTTTACAATCGATTCTATCGTGTAATTTGCTCCCAGATATATAAAAACCGCACTTGCCACCAAGGTCAAAATAATTTCTATTTCGGCTTTAGATTTATGGTCTTGGTTATCCCTACGTTCATCCGCTTTTGTCTTCCTATCTTGGCGCAAATGGTTTTTTTCCTTACTTTTTTGGCGATGACTTAGTGTTTCCTCCCTTCTTTGTGAGGAAACAGTGTAAAAAACATAAACTGTGTAAGTCAAAAGCAGAACAATCCCCTCGATATAGTTAACTTCCTTGTCCAGCAAAACAAAAACAGCTATGGCGGTTGCGCAAGCAAGAAGCGGCAAATCAAGATTGATCAAGCTTCTCTTGATGCTCATCTTTCTGGCAACAATAGAAGAAATTCCAACGATCAACAAAATATTGGCAATATTAGAACCTACTGCGTTTGCCGCAACTATTTCACCTTCGTTCCTAATTACAGCTATCACAGATGTTGCCAACTCAGGAAGAGACGTTCCTATGCTCACTATTGTGACCCCTATAATAAAAGGCGGAACTTTCAACATCCGTCCAACTCTCTCGCTGCTTTCTGTAAAATAGTCAGCAGACTTTATCAGAACCGCCAAACTTATGACAAATATTGACACCCAAAATAATAAGCTCATAATTTTGACTTCTTCTCAACTTCTTTTATAAGCCTCTCCTTAGAGTTCTCAGAGACGATTCCCGTCTCTCTAAATTTTTTGAAGTTACTCTCTTGTATTTATGCGGATCCTCTTCTCCCGTCAACGCCATTCTAATTTTATCAATTTCTCTTTTCTTAAATTTCAAGCTCCTAGGATCCATAATTTTCTCCATTCTCTTAAACTTAGCAGTCGTAAATCTTCTATGCTTCATTCCTCTTGCAAAATCTTCCAGGTCTTTCTTAAGCAAAACTGTCTTGCTTGGATTATATGTTTTCAGCGCGTTTATAAATTCCAGTTTTTTCTTCAGAGGTATTCCATGAACCTTTTTGAGCTTCTTCTCTATCTTTGTAATTCCCCTTGTGTTGAAATTTGACAACTTGTTGCGCCTGAAAACACCTTCTTCCTTCCTAGGACTAAAAATTTTCCCTGTCTCTACTGGCTGCCCAGCTATTATTTTCTGTTTCTGTTCCTTTTCTTTTTCTTTTTGCTCCCTTTTCTTTCTAGCATCTTCGTAAATTCTCTCCAGCTCCTTTTTCCTTCTTTCTTCTTGTTCTCTTCTTTCTTTTTCTATTCTTTTCAACTCTTCTTCAAACTTTTCTTCTGACATCTCTTTCTTCTCTTCTTCTTCAGAAGTCTCTATATCCCTATCCTCACTACCCTGACTCTGCTTATATCGATTGTCCTCATAACTGTCAATTTCGCTCTCCTTGCTCGTCGCTTCCTGTTTATTATATAAGTCATCATTCATAGTCGTAGTATACCTTATGATGTTTTTTAAATTATACCATTTCTACCAGCGCTTTGCAAACTCGTCGCATTCTGTAATAAATATAAAACCTAACCGAAATGAGATATGATTGCAGCTTAGAAAGAAGACTGCTACAACCACCCCAACAAGGATTATTTATAAAAAATTTTGTTCCCTGCTTCCAGATAAATGTACTGCAAAGAGCTTATCTTTTTTTTATCAATTCCCTTCGACAAAAAATCATTCAAGTATTTCACTTGCAACTTGGGATCGTCAGTCGTGTTAAAATAAAGCCGTAAATTTTCAGCCGTATAAGCAATCAACTCTCTCGTTTTGGTTCCCTTTGTCTTATAGTACTTAACCTTCAGAACGGAGGTACGTTTTATCTCTTCGTCCACCTTGAGAGCAAAGTTAATGAAATCTTCATCTGAAACCTTCTCTCCTAACTTTATTGGATCTAAAACACCTTCTGCCTTTGTTTCGCTCTTTGCTCCAGGATAATTTTGCCCAGAACCACCTCTCTCTTCGCTTCTAATTATATCATTTTCTACTTCCCCGCTTCTGACTCCGTCCCTTGCTTCTCTCTCTTTCCTCACTGCACTTTCATCTTCCAATTCTTCTTCTATAATGGACTGTTCAATGACTTTTATCATCCTGCTACCATCTCTTTTGTACTTATAATCCGCTCTTGAGAAGACAACCCCTTCTCTATCTAGGTAATAACAATCACCAAGTCTGCACCATATCAAAGCAGGTTCTTTCTCTTCAATCTTCACTTTTATACCGCGAGGAAAGATTCTACCAATCTCAACTGATCTGATTCTAGAAAATCTATTAGCTAAAGCCGCCTTTATTTTCCCACCGCTATAAAAAAAGATATTATTTGACGGAAGAAAGCCTAAAACAGGTTTGGAAATTTCTTCTCTGACAACATTCTCTATATCGATTGAAGGAATAGTCTCATTTCCTTCAACAATAATTTTCTCTATAAGAAAAAACCGGGAAAAAAAGATAAAGTAAACAACAAAAAAAACAAATCCCAGAGCAACTATTTTCTTGAAAGTTCTGGCAAAATTGTTTTTGCGCCGCCTAAAAGACAGCCTGCGGCTAGAAAAAATTGATCCCTGCCAAACCTTTCCTCTTCTTTTTCTGCGCAGTGAAATCATAAGAGAATGCAACTAAAACTTAACACTCTAATTTGTCCTAAAAAAAGAGACGCCAAATTGAGACTTGAGCCTATTCTACTCCAGCCAAATTCAAAGCCTAAAACCTCAAAAAACTGCTAGAGAGAACCCACTTGAAGCTAGCTCGAGACACTTTAATATCCTCTTTTTATCCTTCTTGCCAATTCAATCAAGTAGGTAACTGCATATCTTCTTTTGAGCGGCAAGTCTTGGCAGTGCAACAACTCTTTTTTATACCCACCAAATCCTTTTTTGAACTTTGACAAACCACTCCAGGGATGATTTGGTTTTCCTTCTACAATTCCATAGAAATTGAATATCTCTTTCCCTCTTTTCTTCGCTTCTCTTATGGCTTCCCATAGCATAAGATATGATGAAGGAATTTTTCTATACTTTGAAGAAGACGCACCATGATGGTAAAACGCCTGCCTGCCATAGAAGACAATTATAGCTGAGGAGATTATTTCCCTTTCGTATTTTGCTGAAAATATGCTTATTTGATTGTCCTTTCTAAAAGCATTAATCTCACTCCTTATATACTCATATGGAAACGGCACGAAATTCTGGCGTTCTGCAGTTTCCATATAAATGCGATAAAAATCCTTCAGATATTTTTCATCAACACTCTCTATGATTTCAACTCTTTCTTTTATTGCCCTTCTTATCAGATTCCGATGAGTCTTTCTCATACCTTTCAGAATTTCATCTTCCGTTTTTGTTATATCCAAAAGCCATGTCGTTTCAGGATGCATCATATGAATTGGCGCACCTTTAAACCCAGCCTCTCTAAAGACACGCAAATTTTCCTCTTTGTTCTCAAGCAAGGGACTAACTCTAATAAACCAGACTTTTTCTTTCTTCCCCAAAGTCACTAAATAATCAAAGAGTGGTTTTAATAACTTTGAACTTTGAACTTTGAACTTTGAACTTATTAGCGGTCCATGCGGAATAAACAAAAACGAACCTCTTCTTGCATCCACTTTTATAACTAGAGCAACTCCTCCTAGCTCCCCGCTGTCAAAAATCCCAAGCCGCCAAATTTTCTCGCCTGTATTTTTGTTAAACTCTCCCCAATTCCAAGAGTGGAGAAAAGTGCTTTCAACGCTTGAGCAAACGAATTTTTCCCACTGGGATTTATCTGTTATTTCTATTATCTGCATTGATATTAACGGATGTTATTATATTAAATGTAAGCTCCCTGATTTTCCTGCTTGATTCTCTCCGGATATCTTCGCAAACCAACTTTTTGCTCACCTTACTAGTCCACCTCCTCCTTTATCAATTCTGTAATTCTTTCGACATCCTTCCTCTCAATCCTATGGTGAGTCGGCAAATTCACACACATTGAGCTCACTTTTTCTGCTACAGGACAACTGCCCTTTTGATATCCCAACCTCTCAGGGTTAACTCCCTCAGGGCCAATCACATCAGAAAACCAACTGCCTAAAATTATATGCTTCTCTTTGGCTCTTTTGATAAGCTTCTTCCTATCCTTGACCAATATTGTATACCACAAGAATATATTTTTCACGCCAGCGGTTGACATTGGCAGAGTTACACTTCCGCTTGAGGACAGCTTCTCTTCATACAACTTTGCAATTCTTACTCTGTGATCATTAAATTTCCTGACTAATTTCAGCTGATGCAAAGCAATTTCCGCAAGCGCATTCGGCATCTTGGCAGGAAACCCTCTCGGTTTTTCGCCTCTCTTTTCACCTTTACTGTAAGCCCTTATCAATAGTCCTAAACCTGATGCCAAAAACATCAAAATTTTTCCAGCGCCAAAAAAATAGTATGTTTTAAGCGCCTTGAAAGTTATCACAGGATGCAATAATTGTCTTGCTATCAAGGACTTGGCAGGATACGGCATTTGGTCTCTAAATTCTTTTATTTTTCTTCCCAACTCTCTGTTGGCTGTAATCACCATTCCTCCCGCCACAGACGATATGACTTTGTCTTTGCCGAAACTGAAAAACGCAGCATCGCCAAACATTCCTGTTTTTCTGCCTTTATATTCCGCCCCCAAAGAATGGGCACAGTCTTCAATGACATACAGGTTATGTTTCTTGGCTATTTCCATTATCCTATCCATATCAGCAGGATTGCCAAAAGTATGCTGGACAACTATAGCCTTGGTTCTCTTTGTGATTTTACTCTCTATTTTCTTAGGATCTATGTTATAGGTTTTTTCATCTATATCAACGTAGACAGGTACAGCTCCGCACCACCTGATAACATTAGGAAGCGCCACTGTTGTAAAGGATTGCAAAATAATTTCATCATAGTCCTTTATCCCTAGACTCTTTAAAATTGCATAAAAACCGCTGCGTCCGCTGTCAAAGCTCACCGCCCATCGGCAATTCATATACTCGCAAAATTTTCTCTCGAGTCTGCGCGCATTTTTTCCTCTCTGCCACTTTTGCCAATTCCATGGAAACAGCAGATATCTCTCTGCAATCAGAACATCCAAAATTGTATAATTTGGCGCCAGTGCCGACGCAATTGGCTGAAATCTTTTGAAAATTGACATAATCTTATTCAGAGGTGTATAATTCAAGCGCAAACGGCAAGAAACTGCCGCTTTTTTTATTCCCTTTTATTACCTCTAACCTTCTCCATCACCACTCTTGCTCCTCTGCTCTCAAAAAGGACAACAGTTTTCTCCTTCAAATTATTTTTCAGCATTTCAGCCACTTTGTCAAAATCCTCTTCAAAAATAAACTTGCACCTAGAATTTTGAGGGATAAGTTTCAAGTTTTGAGTTTTTAATATATACGCTATATTACAGATCTTGCCAATTTCATCAAATAATTTCCTATGCACTTTTTCCCTCTCCTTTCCCAGCTCTATAATTCCTGGAAAAACAATAATTCTCTCAAAACCCTGATACGCCTCATCCAGATAATCAAGCGCCGCTGTCACTCCGTCAGAATTGGCGCTGTAACTGTCATCAATGAATATAGAATTCTTGAAACCTTTTATCTTTCTCATCATATATTCAGTCGGACTTATTCTCTCTACCGCTCTCTTAATCTCCTCTAAATCCATTCCTAAATATTCCGCTACTATTATAGCAGATAAAACATTCTCAACATAATGCTTGCCGGGGATGTTCAGTTTGAATTTTATCAATCTTTCGCTCCTGCTAGCTTTGTAGGCAAATTCAGTATAATCAGGAAAAACTCTAACATCCTTTATATTATCTAAAGAAAAATACCGCAAGTTTTTAGTTCCGAACCTTGACGAATTTTGGCTCTGAAGTTCTAAGACTTGAGTTTTGATTTTGGAGTTTATAACTGCCAGGGCTGCTTCAGGCAGAGACTCAATGAGCTCCAACTTTGTTCTTATGATATTCTCCTGTGATCCAAACAGATCGATATGCTGCTCGTTTATCCCAGTTATGATTCCAATTTCCGGCTTCACAATATTGCATATCTCTCTAATCTCCCCGATCCTATAAGCTCCCATCTCGCAAATAAAATAATCATACTCATCACTCACCTTGTCCAGAACTGTATAAGCTACCCCAATATTTGTATTATTATTCCCCTTTGTTTTCACAACCTTATACTTTCGAGCCAATATCGCATACAAAAATTCTTTTGTGCTTGTCTTGCCAAAACTGCCTGTTATCCCAATTACTTTTACTCTCCTCAGCCTGCTCATTTTTTCGCAGGCTTTTTTGATAATTCTTCTCTTTTGAAAATCAAATATCGGATTGATGAACAAAACAGCTACTGTAATGAGAGCAGGAGCAGCAAGATACAAGAGCAGCACAAGAAACAAAATAAGTCTCTTTGTTCCCTCTGCGGCAGCCACGCCCAGTTTTGCTGCATCGGCAGATGTTGAAGCTAAATACAGCACAGAAAGTGAAAGATAAAAAGCGGCCGCCGTCAGGAATATCAGCGCTGTTTTTAAGGTCAGTTTTGGTCTCTTGAAACTTCTTTTTTTTGCTTCTTTCAGAATCCGAAAGACAGAAAAAACAAGAAACAATAAGACCAAATATACCAACAAGCCGTTTTCCAAAAATACAAAGCGCAAGAGAAATACGACAGCTGCAAAAACATAACTCAAGCTATCGACTGCCGGCGGCATATCCTCCTTTAGATGAGAGACCATCCTGTCAATCCTATACTCCTTTCTCTGCCAAAGCCAAATGAAATGCAGACTATCCCGCAGAATTTTGATAAGAAACAAGACTACAATTATCGTCAGGATAATAGACATCGTCGTTATTCCAGTAAATCAATTAACAACCCCGGGGCAAGCTCCCAAGGTGCAAGATATACTAGCGTTGTTTACCCTTTTCCTCATTCCAGTTAATGTAATATTGACTGTCAAACAATAAATAATAACTAAACAGCTGATACGATTTGTTAATTACTATAACACAGTAAAACCCCACAAGGGAATAGGCAGACTAACTTCTATGGAAAATCTTATCAATTATTTTTATCCAGAGGAACTGTAAACAACGCTCTTATAATACAACAGTGTCATCCTGAGCCAAAGGCGAAGGATCCCGCCTTGGAGAAAAAATGTTGTCATCCTCGTATACTGTTGTCAATAGATACAATATGAATGTTCTTTCAA
>CAYWAL010000039.1:0-10003 GCA_964456605.1 uncultured Candidatus Saccharibacteria bacterium
CTCAGAATGACACGATGACACGGAGAAAACACTGTCATCCTGAGCGCCAGCGAAGAATCTCGTCTGGAGAAAAGATATTGTCATCCTGAGCCTTCGGCGAAGGATCCCGCTTGGAGAAAGATAAGACATACTGCCATAGATATATTGCCATTCCTAGGGGGTCCTTCACTGCGTTCAGGATGACACGGAGAAAACACTGTCATCCTGAGCGCCAGCGAAGGATCCCGTCTGAAAATTGGACAAAACACATTGCTACAGTCATTCTTTCTTCTACGGGATCCTTCGGGCTTCGCCCTCAGGATGACAGAGAGGGTGTCATCCTGAGCGACTGAAAGGAGCGAAGGATCCTGTCTGTAGCCAAATAAGCCATGCTGTCATAAGTAGGTATATTCCGAGAAGATTTCTTGCTTTGCTTAGGGTGACAGTGTAGCACAACTGTGATGTCCTTCACATACAGAGAAAAGATTATTATCCTGAGTGCCAGCGAAAGATTCTGTAGAAAAAAGCAAGACATAGAAGGTGGTCAGAGCTCTGCAATTGCGTCAGATTTAGGATGTTTCATATAATGCAAGTTGATAGATGCCAGTTGCTACGACTTTCAAAGATCCTTGTATTTTTATACCTGTTTGATGATTTTGGTTTACATTACCAGTCCAAATAAAAAAGTTGCTCGGCAAATCTCAAGCTGTTTGTTGAGAAAAAGGCTGATTGGTTGCGCCAATATTTTTGGGATAGATAGTCTTTATTGGTGGAAAGGAAAAATTGAAAAGTCGAAAGAATTTGTTGTGTTGGGAAAGACGGTGGAGAAAAATTATCAGAAAATAAGGAGTGAAATTGAGAAAATTCATCCTTATGAAATTCCTTGTATTCTGAAGATAAAAGTCAAAGCAAATGAGAAGTATTTGAGGTGGCTGGAGAAAGAAATAGAATAATTCCAAAAGCGGTTATTTGTTGCGTGATATAGGAGTCAAAATGGGCTGTGTTGATATAACATTAACGACAAGTCGGTGACTCTGCTGATTAAAAATTTCACAAAACACAGACTTGACAAGAAGCACCTGGGTAAAGTTGTTGATAAGACTTTGAAGGTTGCTGGATTTAGGGGTCCAGTAGAAATAAGTCTAGTGATAACTGGAGAAAAGAGAATAAGGTCTTTGAATAGGAGGTATCGAAATGTAGATAGAGTAACAGATGTGCTTTCTTTCGGAAATGAGTTGACAGAAGACAGAAAATCAGAGTTTATAAATCCTCCTGATAAAATTACATATCTTGGCGAGATTTTTATTTGCTACCCACAAGCAGAAAAACAAGCCAAGCAAAAGAAACATTCTGTAAGAAGAGAATTGACAATTCTATTAATTCATGGAGTTTTGCATTTGTTGGGATACGATCACAAGAGCGACTGGGAGAAATCAAGAATGGAATGTAAAGAGAAAAAAATTCTGAAGAGTTTGTGATGAGTTGAATCAGTTCTGGAAATAAGTCAGGTTTGCATAAGAGCTTTGAATCGCAAGCTTTACTCTGTTCTATTTTCTGCTTGTTGCTCCCTTTTTTGTTTTTATAGAAGCTAACTTTTTGTTTGATCAGAAACGAACTTGTGAGTTTATCTGCCGTAGGTTTGGCTGCTATATATCAGGTGATACTTTGAGATAAATTAGATGTATAGAGGTTAAACCTCTATATGGAATTGCTTCGGTTGATATCGCTTTCTAATTGTATAGACTATGGTTTTTGACTTCTGGAAATTTAAAAAGAGTGTTTCACATGCAGTAAGGGGATTTAAATGCGCTTTGGGCGAGCAAAATTTCCAGATTCAAGTGGCGTTTTCAATAGTTGTTGTTTTTTTTATTCTGTTTTTTAGGCTCAAGGTGTGGGAAGTAGTAGCCTTGATTATGATGATCACTTTGGTATTAGTGCTGGAAATTATAAACTCAATATTTGAAAGAATTGTGGATATTTTGGAACCTAGAGTTCATCCTTATGCAAAAGTCATAAAGGATATGATGGCGGCAGCAGTGTTGATAGCGTCCATAGGAGCGGTTTTTGTGGGAGCGGTGATTTTCTTACCGCACCTGAGAAGTATTCTGAGAAGTTTTTGAAGGGCTTTTTTATTTTTTGAAAATGTATTATAATGCGAGTGAATGCCGCAAGTTATGAAGCTTTAACAAAATTCTATGTCATTAGGAGAAGGCATAATAGTAGGTGTTGATGTAGGAACAAGCCTAACAAGAACCATAATTGCCCAGAGACAAAAAGGAAGTCTTAAGCCTTTGATTTTGGGAGTTGGAACGGCACCCTCTTGTGGAGTAAGCAAAGGAGTTGTAGTTGATATTGAAGAGGTTGTGAATTCTATAACTCAATCAAAAGAGGAAGCGGAAAGAAGCGCGGGAATTCCAGTAGAACATGCTTTTGTAAGTATCAATGGAAGTCATATGTTTTCTCAGTTTTCAAAAGGGGTTGTTGCTGTTTCGAGGGCGGATGGAGAAATCGGTGAGGAAGATATAAATAGAGTGATAAATGCTGCGCAAGCCATATCGTTGTCAAATAATAGGGAGATAGTCAATGTAATTGCTGGAAATTATACAGTTGATGGGCAAGAGAATATCAAGAATCCAGTAGGAATGACAGGAGTTCGTCTAGAAGTGGATTCTTTAGTGGTAGGAGGGGCTTCACCGTTCATAAGGAATTTGACGAAGTGTGTTGAAAAATGTGGCATTGATGTTGATGATCTAGTGTTTGCGTCTATTGCTGCCTCCAAAGCGGTTTTGTCAAAACGTCAGATGGAGCTCGGAGTGGTGGAGGTTGATATTGGAAAAGAGATAACAGGAGTTTCTGTGTTTGAAGATGGAAACATTCTGCATTCAAGCGTTCTTCCTATTGGAGCAGGACATATCACAAATGACATCGCCATCGGCCTTAGAACGTCTGTTGACACTGCTGAGAAAATAAAACTTGAGTATGGAACGGCACTTGCGGAAGAAGTTAACAAGAAAGAGAAGGTAAATATTTCTGATGTTAATGAGGAAGAAGAGGGAGTATTTTCGAGAAAGTACATTGCGGAAATAATTGAGGCAAGGGCTGAAGAGATGTTTAAAATGGTTGACAAGGAGTTGAAAAAGATTGACAGAAGCGGAATGCTGCCAGCGGGAATTGTTATTACGGGAGGAGGGGCAAAGATGCCGGGGATGGTAGGATTGGCTAAGAATGTTTTAAAATTGCCTGCGCAGGTTGGGTTTCCAACGGGGCTTGATGGTGTAGTTGATAGAGTTGACGATCCTTCATTTGCTACTGTTGTTGGACTTATTATATGGGGAGCGGAGGAAAGTGAAGCGTTTTTGTCAGATGGAAGTGGTAAATTTTTTAAGCTGCTCTCTTTGGACAAGATAGGGCAAAAGGCTAGAAAGATTTTTAGAACCTTTTTGCCCTAGAGATTGTGAAATTATAGCTGCGCAAGAAAAGCGCGGTTGGCTGAAGTCAAATCTGCTCTTTTGTTATTCCCGCGCAAGCCTGCAGGTATGAGAACGGGGACAGGAATCCAGGAGAGGAGCTCTCGCTCTATGAGCTAGTATTTGAATAAAGGCAGTCTCGGACGACTTGCTGGAAATTCAGAATTATCACTCTCTAAAGAGTTGGTTTGTTTCCTTTCGAAAAGCGGTTAGTTGAATTTTCAAGGTTCTGTTGCCAAAACACGCACGAGGAGCTTTCTCCTGGATTCCCAGTTAAGCTGGTAATGTTAAGCTGGTAGTGACAATGTTTGACAACAGTATCTGCTTGTGCATTGCCTGCCTGTGCGTTGCACGCAGTCAGGCACGCAGACAGGCACGCAGACAGGTGTCATCCTGAGGGCGAAGCCCGAAGGATTCAGAACTCATAGGGATAGCTCTCCTAGAATAGTTTACGTTTTCTACCAACGGGATCCTTCGCCGAAGGCGGAGGATGACAACATCTTTTCTCCAGACGGGATCCTTCGCCTTCGGCTCAGGATGACATCTTACTGTCATTCTGAGCGAAGCGAAGAATCCCGTAGAAGGAGCAATACCTGTAGCAGTATGTCTTACCTTTCTCCAAACGGGATCCTTCACTAGCGCTCAGGAGGACACTGTTGTATTTCGCAATTCAGAGAAATGAATATATAATTGATTGTCTTCTAAAGGAGAATATTGGAGAATATTGTGAGGCTGTTCTGTTCGGATGATAGAGTTCGCTTTTTGTAAATTCTGGTATTTAGATTGAAGAAGACCAGTTTTTCTGTCTTGTTTACATCTCTTGCTAGAAAAAGAAAATGTTGTAGATAGGACAAGGCAGAAAAGAATTATTCGTGCGTTCATCTTTTCAAGTTGGAAGCTGAGAAACTAGACCCTGTTAGAGATTTAGAAATATAACAATTTACTTAAGTGTATGAAAGAGATTAAACCAGAATTTGAAACTTTTGCTAGAATAAAAGTGGTTGGCATCGGAGGAAGCGGAGGCAATGCTATAAGCAGAATGGTGGAGTCTAACTTAAAAAGAGTTGAGTTTGTGGCTATCAATACAGATGCTCAAGATCTTCATCACTGCAAGGCATCGGAAAAGATTCATATAGGAAAAAATTTGACGAAGGGGCTAGGAGCTGGTATGAATCCTGATGTGGGAAGACAAGCGGCTGAAGAAAATAGGGATGAGATTCAGGAGGTTCTGAAAAATGCTGATATGGTTTTTATAACTTGTGGGCTGGGAGGAGGAACGGGAACAGGAGCGGCGCCGATTGTTGCTGAAGCCGCCAGAGAAACTGGAGCTCTCACTGTTGCGGTTGTTACCAAGCCATTTGCTTTTGAAGGGCTTTATAGAAAGAGAATTGCAGAAGAAGGTTTGGAAAATTTGAAAAACCGGGTTGATACGATCATAACTATTCCAAATGACAAGCTTCTTCAGATTATAGACAAGAAAACATTGTTGCTTGACTCGTTTAAAATTGCAGATGACGTGTTGCGGCAGGGAGTTCAAGGAATTTCAGACTTGATAACAGTGCCGGGAGTGGTAAATGTGGATTTTGCTGATGTAAAGACTATTATGCAGAATGCTGGTTCTTCTCTTATGGGCATCGGGGTTGCTACGGGGGAAGACAGAGCTGTTCAGGCGGCTAAGCAAGCTATAAACAGTCCGCTACTGGAGTTGTCTATTGAAGGAGCGAAAGGGGTCTTGTTTAATGTAAGTGGAGACCAGAACCTGACGATGATGGAGGTAAATGATATTGCCAATGTTATTACCGAGTCTGTTGATCCAGAAGCGAAAGTTATATTTGGGGCGGTTGTTGACAACAATATGAAAAAAGGGGAAATTAGGGTTACGGTGATTGCAACAGGTTTTGATGAAAAAAGAAATGAGAATAAAGAGAATGTGGAAAATGTGGAAGAAGAAAAAGCAAAAATCCAAAAAATATCAGGTGAAAGCAATGTGAAGAAAGGAATTGACAAGAAAGAGAGATTGTTCTCATCAAAGGTAAGTCCGATAAGCTATGACGATGAATATGACATTCCGGCCTTTATTAGAAAAAAGATGAATAAATCAAAAGAAGAGGAAGAATAATAAAAACATATGAATTTGATAAGAATAAAAGTGAAACAAATCAGAAAAAGAGACGGGAGGGTGGTAAAGTTTGACAGAAGCAAAATCGTAAATGCTATTTATAAGGCATTGACAGCTACTAGCGAAGGCGGAAAACGAAATGCTAATGAGCTTGCCAAGAAAGTGGAGCATGAGATAAACAAAAGATTCACAGTTCGGAACGGGAGTGGGAAGTTTAAGGCTGAAATTCCAACTGTTGAAGAAATACAGGATATAGTTGAAACATGCTTGATTAGGGAAAACTACATCGATACGGCGAAAGCCTATATAATATATCGCGAGCAACATAGATTGTTGAGGGAAAACAGGGAAATTTTGAAAAAATCGGTAGATCTCGTTGATGACTATTTGAATGAGATAGACTGGCAAGTAAAGGAAAATAGCAATATGTCCTATTCTTTGCAAGGACTGAATAACTATATATCAAACATAATAACTTCCAAATACTGGCTCGAAAAAATCTATCCTCCAGAGATAAGAGAAGCTTACGTCAACGGGGATTTCCATATTCATGATCTTGGTCTTCTTGCTGTCTATTGCTGCGGTTGGGATTTGAAGTACTTGATAACTTATGGCTTTGGAGGCGTGCGTGGAAAAATTGAAAGCAAGCCGCCTAAGCATTTTAGAACTGCACTGGGGCAGATTGTGAATTTCTTCTATACCGTACAAGGGGAAGCCGCTGGCGCGCAAGCATTTTCAAACTTTGACACGCTTCTTGCTCCGTTTATAAGATACGACCAGCTTACGTACAGTAATGTAAAGCAAGCTATGCAGGAGTTCATCTTCAATATGAATGTTCCAACACGGGTAGGATTTCAGACGCCGTTTACAAATATTACAATGGACTTGACAGTTCCTCCTACTCTTGCTGAAGAAGCTGTTATTATAGGAGGAGTTCCTCAAAAGGAGCAGTATAAGGATTTTGCAAGTGAAATGGGTCTATTAAATAGAGCTTTTGCGGAAGTGATGCTGGAAGGAGATGCAAGTGGTCGTGTCTTTACCTTTCCCATTCCTACCTACAACATTACGAAAGATTTTGACTGGGATGATCCGAACCTCGAGCCAGTTTGGGAAATGACCGCAAAATATGGGATTCCATATTTTGCTAACTACATAAACAGCGATATGAAACCAGAAGATGCGAGATCAATGTGTTGCAGGCTTCGTCTTGACAACAGAGAACTTTACAAGAGGGGAGGGGGACTGTTTGGCGCTTATCCTCTCACTGGATCTATAGGAGTGGTTACGATTAATATGCCCAGGATTGGATATTTATCCAAGAACAAGAAAGAATTTATGAGTCGTCTGGGAAAAATAATGGATCTTGCAAAGGAGAGTTTGGAAATAAAAAGGAAAACTCTTGAGAATTTTACGGAAAAGGGTTTGTATCCGTATTGCAAGCATTTTCTTTCTAATATAAAACTTCAAAGAGGTGAATATTGGGGAAATCACTTTTCAACAATAGGAATAATTGGGATGAATGAAGCTTTGAGGAATCTTTTTGGAACGAAGGTTAATATAGCTACGAAAAAAGGAAATAAGTTTGCTCAAGAAGTACTGGATTTTATGCGTGATAGAATCGTGAAATATCAGGAAGAAACAGGCAATCTTTACAATCTCGAAGCTACGCCGGGCGAAGGAACATCATACAGGTTGGCTAAGAAGGATGTTGAGAGATATCCTGATATTATAACAGCGATAGTTTAAATATCTTTCTTTCTATGTTAATAGGTGGGATTCAAAAATTTACTTTGATTGATTATCCGGGCAAAATTTCTGCTGCTATCTTTACGATGGGTTGTAATTTTAGGTGTCCGTATTGCCATAATCCCGAGATTGTGGATCCTAGAAAAATTGATTATTACAATGAGATAGATGAGAAGGATGTTCTTGACTTTTTGGGCTCTAGGAAGGGTGACCTGGAAGGAGTCTGTATAACTGGCGGGGAGCCGACTTTGCAAGTTGGACTAGAAAAGTTTATAAAAAAGATAAAAAGACTTGGGTTTTCGATAAAACTTGATACGAACGCTTCTCATTTTAGTGTTGTGAAAAGTCTAGTAAGAAATAACCTTGTTGATTATTGGGCAGTTGATATAAAAACATCTCCTAAAAAATATCAGATTCTGACGCAGAAGGACGATGTTGTGGAAGATATAGAAAGGAGTCTGAGTGTGATTGCAGAGAGTGAAGCTGAGTTAGAGCTTCGGACAACAGTTGTGCCAACTGTTGTAAATATGGAGGATTTTAATGATATAACCAATTGGATAAATAAATTGGGTATTTTCTCCAAATTATCGCGCTACTCTATTCAAAATTTTAGACCAGAGAAGACTCTGAGGAGTGAATTTGGAAGCATATCACCATATACCAAAGACGAGTTGGAAAAAATAGCTGAGAAGGTAAGAAGATATTGTAAGAATGTAGTGGTACTGGATTGAAGAAAATGGTTGAGAATATAGCTTATGAAGTTTGCTTGCAAAGTTATCACAAGAGCCTCGAAAAATAAGGTTGTAGGAGCTGAGGCATTAAAATGGTTAAACTCCAAAGATAGAGGTAGAGATACTAATAAGAAAGAGTTGCCGCAGTTGAAAATTTATCTTACTGCAGTTCCGTTGGATGGCAAGGCAAATAGGGAACTTATAAAATTGCTTTCCAAAGAGCTAGGTGTGGCGAAGAGTAAAATCAGTATAGTCAAAGGAGAAAAAAGCAGTAAGAAAATAATCCAGGTTGATGAGTAGATCGAAAGCTTTTCTTTCAGCTTGTCTTTCTTTTATCAGCGGCGTCTTTGTAGGTTCCTATTTTTCTGTTCCACTCTGGGTTTTGTTTCTGGCGGGAGGCTTTCTTATCTCCCTTGTTTTTTTGTGCGACGAAAACAGGAAGCTAAAAATTATACTTTTCTTGCTCGTTTTTGTATTAGCAGGATTTATAAGAGTTGAGGAGAATAAGTTAGATAAAAATGAGCTGCTGGAGATAGGAAAGCTTGACGGCAGGTTCGTGTCTTTAGAGGGTGTGGTTTCTTCAGTATCCTTGACAAAAAATGGAAAACAAAAGATAACAGTTGGCAAGATGAAAAACAAAAAGAGTGGAGAACGTATCAAAGGAAAAGCTCTTGTGTATTTGGAAAGATATCCTGAATATCATTTATACGACAAAATCAGGCTTGTTGGAAAAATAAATACCCCCGAAAACTTTGAAAATTTTGAATATAGGAATTATCTTTTCTCAAAGGATATTTACTATGTCCTGTACTATCCAAAAGCAGAATTGGTTGGGAAGAATGAGAGCGGCTTTTATGTTCAGATTGCAAATATGAGGAGATATGCAGATGACTTGATTAAGAAAATATTCCCTGCGCCGCAAGCGTCAGTTGTAAGCGCGATGACGCTGGCAATAAAGGCTGGTATAGATGATAAAACTTTGAATAATTTCAATAGAACTGGAACAAGACATATCATTGCCATTTCTGGCCTTCATATAACTACTCTGGTAATAGTCTTGATGTATCTTTTGCTTGCTCTGGGAATCGGGAGAAATTATGCCTTTTATTTCTCCATTGCGGGAATTGCATTTTTTGTTCTTCTTGTCGGAGCCCCACCTTCAGCAGTTCGTGCGGCAATAATGGGAGGGGTAGCACTGTTGGCAGTTAGAGTTGGACGGCTTGCCAATGCTGTGAATGCAGTCATTCTTGCTGGCTGCTTGATGCTTCTTTACTACCCTGCTTTACTAAGATATGACACGGGGTTTCAACTCTCGTTTGCTGCTGTTTTAGGTATAGTTTATATTTTTCCAAAGTTGAACGATTTTCTTGAAAAGAAATGTCCAGATGTGTTAGGCATCCGGACAATTTTTCTTATAACTGCCTCAGCTCAAGCAGCTACTTTACCGATTATTATGAGTAGCTTTGGGAACTTTTCTCTGTTCTCGGTTTTTGCTAATGTTCTTATTTTGCCATTTGTGCCTATTGTGATGCTTGGCGGGTTTATCCTGATTGTTATTGGTTCTGTGAATTTATTTGCCGCCCAGGTCCTATCTTGGCCAATCTGGCTTATTCTGTCCTATCAGATTAATGTGATAGGTCTTTTTGCAAATTTGCCATCAATTTCTGTTGACTTTGGCAAATTCAACTTTTTGTTTGTTGCACTGTATTACATAGTCTTGACTTTTGTCTTAAATTTTGAAAAAGTGAAAGAAAAGATAGAGCAGTTTTGTAAGGAGGCAGATGGCGCCCTTTCGTCATTCCGAGCGAAGCGAAGAATTCCGTAGGAAGAGCAATATGTTTGTCTATGGCAGTATGTCTTGTCTTTCTCCAGACGGGATCCTTCGCTAACGCTCAGGATGACACAGTGTTGTCATCCTCGTATACTGTTTGTCAATAGATACAATATGAATGTTCTTTCAA
>CAYWAL010000040.1:0-9822 GCA_964456605.1 uncultured Candidatus Saccharibacteria bacterium
GGATTTTCTCTATGTTGCTGGCGCTTGCGGTAATTTGAAAGACAAGCCTGTTCCCGCAGTTTTTAAGAAGTTCAGCGCTTTTGCAGAATTTTTCAAAACTAAAACCTCTTCTTTTTTCAAAATCCTTCCCAACTCCCTCTATACTCAAGGCGACTGCTCCACAGTAAAGACTCATAGCTTTGGCGGTTTTTTCTGTTAAGTTTCTGCCATTCGAGGTGAGATTGGGAATAATCCCTTTTTCTCTTACGCTTTTTATAATTGAGACGAACTGTGGATGAAGGGTGGGCTCTCCGCCTCCCAGAGCAATTTGAAAGACGCCTACTTTTTCAAAGACATCAAGTGCAAAATTAAAGTTTTCCAAGCTGATAAACTCTCCTTCAGGAGAACTGTTGGCGTAGCAATGCTGGCAGTGCAAATTACAAGATGAAGTGATTTGAATGTCAGCGAGAGTTGGAGCGCTTAACACTTCAAATGGATAGCTTGGATTGCTGTTTGCTTTGGTGCAACTGGCTGAAGCTACTATTTTTATGTTGGTATTGCTGCTGAAGCCAATAATTTCTAGAACCCTTTTGATAAAGATCTCTTCCTTGTCTGAAAAGTTTCTATCCGGATTCTGAAAAAATCTTCTGAGCGCTAAAAAACCTTCGCAGTCCAATGACAACTGGACTGCATTTTCATTGTTGAAAATTAGCCCTCCGAATTTTTCTTCTCGCAAGATTATCATTTTTTTCTTGTCTTGGAAATTTTTGATTTTTTTCTCCTTCTTCTTTTTTCTCTTGATGCCTTTTTTAATATTTTTTTCGTTACTTCTCGGACGATTGCTAAAACGATGACAACAGAGACAATTGCGCTTATTCCTATGATATCTGGATCTATTCCGCTGTTTATAGCTTTAATGTTGACAGACTTTGTCTGTTTTGTATTCCTCAAGTTTCTGGTTTGAGAATTGTTTACCTTGGTATTTACAGAAGAACCTTGATTTGTATTTGTGTTTTGTGTAGATCTTTGGGAAGTGGAAGTGGAACTTGCGGGGGAAGGAGGTGAAGAAGTAGGTGGCGAGGAATTACCTCGAGAGGCAGGATTGGAACCAGAATTTTGGGCAGGAGGAATCCATTCATAACTTCCAGAAGAATTTGTTATAAATCCTTTTTTTATCCTTAGGATCTTCATATTCTGTGCTTATCTAGTTTCCAAAACAAGATATTGAAAAACAACTGGTTCAAGACTAAAGTGCCAAAAGTTATCAGCATCACCGACTCTATGTTTGAGACATCTATCATATAACCTGTCAGAGGTAGTGTTATCAAAAAAAGAACAGCGCCAAACATTGCAGCAATGGAAAGAATTGTGGCTCGTATGTCTTCGCTTGCATCTTTTATCATCTCGCTTATTGCCAGTGGGTGATAAGCGCTCTTTACGAAATTGATTAGTATAAATGCGGCGAAAAAGGCAAATGTATTTACATTTTGGCTCAGTATAAGAAAAGGTGGAACCATCAGCCAACCAAGATAGTTTATTGCTTTCTTTTTTCCTGCTATAGCGCCGATTGCATCAGAATATTTGGAAGCAAAAGCGGCGACAGAGAGTAAGGTTAGATAAATGATTCCAAAATTTGAAAGCGGAATTCCAATTTTTACAAGAAATGGTTGCAGAATTATTGCCGAGATGCTCCAGCTAAAAAAGACTAGGCTTGAGTTTACCATCAAAACAACAACTCCCAAATTCTTTTTCAAAAACAAAAAAGACTTTTGGAATTTACTTATGTACTTTCTCGCGTCAAGAGCATTTCTTGCATCAACATACGGCTCTCTTATTTCTTCATAAGACAATGCATTGAAAAAATTCAAGATCGCTGGAATCAAAGAAAGAACAAAAACAATCCTAAACCCAAATTGGCTTGCCACAGCCGCTCCAACTATTGAAGCCACTCCTTCTCCTATTCTTGAAAAAACTTTTGTTTCCCCAATGAGTTGCGCGTACGACTTTTTGATTTCTTTGTGATCCTTTAAGTAGTTGTAAATAATTGCTTTATGCGTTCCGGATTTAAAAACATTGCCTATATGCATCAAAAGATTTGCCAGAAAAAACATCCAGAAAGAATCAGCAAATATGAAAGTAATTAAGGCTGGTATAATCATAAATCTGGCAAATACATTTGCCCTGTTTTTTCCAATCAGGTCGGCAATTATTCCCGAAGGTATTTCTAGGACAACAAATACAAACGATTTTATGCTGTAAAGCAAAAAAATTTCCCAGTAAGTTAGATGGTTTGCTTGGTAGAATAAAACTATTACCGGGAAGAAGTATGTTTGGTGCTTCAAGAAATTTGTGAGATAGAATTTTGTTGTCTGACTAATCAATTTCTTTGGTTTGTCGTTCTTTTTGGTCATAAGAAATTACTTTAGTAAGCTGATTGTTTTATTGCTTTATATTTTAGGTATTCGCGGGGTCAAACCAACACTATTTTTTGCCGCATCTAGCTTGATTTTCTATACAACTCCATGGCGGCGGGCAACTGTTGTCATAGTTTAATCCCAGCGCTTCGCAATACATTCTGATGTTTTTTTCTATTCTTTCTGCTTGTTCCCAATCGTCAATATTTGACCAATTGCAACTGTATCTATCTCCGCTTTTTTACAGTATTTTTCAAAATCCATCCTGCTGTAAATTGCGGGATATAGCTGTAACAAACATAATAAGAATGATCCTGTTAAAATTCCAACAAAGGCTATGAAACCTATGCTATGAAACCTATAAAAGACTGTTTTTTTGCGAGGAACTGACAGACTTTTGTAAAAAGACGGCAAGGAATAAAAACAGAAACGGTATATAGGTTTTGATTAAATATTCAATTGGTCTGTTTAAAATTATTGCTAAAGAAAGTACACCGGCAATAAACAATGAAATAGCAATTCTTATTTTTGTTTTCTGAAACCAAATGTTAACCAAATAAAACAACAAAATAGCGCCTGCGGCAACGGGAATAACAAGAATTAGCCATAGAGACATAGTAAAAAACACAACAGAGTCAGCCGCTTCTCTGATTGAACTTGAATTCCTTTTTAAAATAATCAAAATCCAGCCAAGATAACCGATTAAAAGAAAAGGAATTAAAAAAACAAATCGGAAAAGGAAGAGGAAAAGAGGTTAATAAAAAAAGGCAGCGTCAACAAAAGTAAAATATCTCCCTTATTTTTATCTGCGATTTTTCTAAAGGTGGTATTTGTTAGCGACATCGCTTCCAAAAGGAGGAAGATTATTCCGAGAGTTGCGCTATCAAGGGGCAAGACGGTGAAGTCGGCGTATCTTTTTTGAAAATAGATGTTTACGATAACAAAGAAAAAAGCAATAAGTGTCAACAGGTGGTATTTTCCCTCTTGTATGTTCTTTATAATTCCTTTTTCTTCTGGCATATTTTGTTAAAATAAATTAACAATTCTCACAAACTCGCTGGCGTTGAGCGAAGCGCCGCCAATCAGCAAACCATCCATTCCTGTTTTGTCAATAAAGTCAAAAGCGTTTTCACTGTTCGCACTTCCGCCGTACAGAATATAAGTTTCTTCTGCAGTTTTTCTGTCATAAAGTCTTGAAAGAACTTTCTTAACCAAAAGCCTTGCACTCATAATTTCGTCAACTGAAGGAGTTTTTCCTGTGCCGATTGCCCAGATTGGCTCATAAGCTATTTGAAGCCTCGCACTCAAGGCTTGAAACTTGTCAATGTTTTTGAGAGCTAATTCCAGTTGTTTGGTAATTATTTCACTTGTTTTATCTTGCTCTCTCTCTTTTAGAGTTTCACCTATGCACAGAATCGGTACCAAGTCATTCTTTATAGCTGCTTGAATCTTCAGACCTATCATCTCGTCGGTTTCTTTCAAATATGTTCTTCTTTCTGAATGACCTATTATGGCGTATTTCACGTTTAAGTCTTTTGCCATTTTGGGAGATATTTCTCCAGTGTAGGCTCCTTCATCTTCCCAAAAGATGTTTTGAATTCCTAAGTCAAAATTTGAATTAGTTCTTATTTTTGAAAGATAAATAGCGGGAGGACAAATTATTACTTTAACATTCTTCGATTTATTATTTATCCCTTTCTTAATTGTTCTTACTAAGCCGTCTGCCTCACTGAAACTCGGAGGGTTCATTTTCCAGTTGGCAATAATATATTTATATTTCAGCCTGTTATTCTTATCCATTTTGCAGCTTGTGTTGTTAACGATAAGATGTATCTCAAAAGTAAAATGACCCACCTATAAATGTTGGAATTTAGGAACTTTGAATGTTATAATGCCGCAGCCATTCTGGTGCAGATAATCTAGTAGTATGAGACTAACTCTCGTTGAAAAGTTTCTTTCCCTTGACGCTGACTTCTTTACCTTTAACAGCAGGATTGTCAGGTTAGTGGCTTTAATTGTCTTTCAGGTGCATTTATGCAATTGTTGCAAAAGAAAAGATGATTTGAGCTGCGAAAATTACTCAAAAAATTAGCTGCTCATTCTTTAGCAACTTTTTAATGATTTAAGCAGTTTTAGTGCTTTATTTGCTTCTTTTGTTTGTAGTTTTTGTATTGCAAATCCAGCATGTACGATCACATAATCGTTTTTTTTGACATCAACCAGAGAAATGTTAACTTCTCTTTTCACACCATTAAAACTAACCAAAGCGATATTGGTTTTCTTATTTATGTATTCGATCTTTCCGGGTATAGCAAGGCACATAGTATAAAATTATGAAACTTTGAGCTCAATCATCTGCCTGCCTGAAAGCAAGAGAGCAGAGCTTGTTCTCAGTCTTCTATTATTTTTGTGTCCAACTCTGAGCAAGTTGTTGATCAGGGCAGGAAGACACAAAACAATTTATCTGGAGAGGAGTGAATTCCTGAAGGTTCTGTTGGTGCCGAGGGGCGGACTCGAACCGCCGACACAAGGATTTTCAGTCCTTTGCTCTACCAACTGAGCTACCTCGGCATACGTAATATTGCAATATACAAAACACAAACTTATGATAGGGCAACATAGCTTGGAACTATTTTACCCCTACTTTAAAAATTTTGCAAACTTTGGAAGGTTCTATACCAAAAAGTATTGGACAACTAGAGAGTGGTGGAGTTTAACTGTCAAACTGGCTAAATCTCAGCGAAATAATAACTCTAACTGACTTGACATCTTGTTCAACTTCGGCGGCCAAGATCCAAAGACACCGGGTGTCTTAGGAAATTCTCCATAAGGAAGTTTTCCTTTCGGTTAAATTTTACAATTGTGCAGCACGACTCCTTGACAGAATTAACAGATGTGTTAGATTGACTAATCAAACCAGCAAACATCTGAATTTACTATTAGCAAGACAGCTAATCTAACTGAAAAATGGGGTTATCTCCAAAGGAGCAGGTTATAGATCAAATCAACAAAAGCAAGTCTATTTTAATATGTGTCAGTGAAAATCCAAGCGGCGATGCTCTGGGCTCTGCTCTAGCTCTTTATCTGTCTTTAGGAAAGATGGGAAAAAAAGCAGATGTTGTAAGTCCGACTGCTGTTTCAGAAAAATACTCTTTTCTGCCTTCTTCGAATGAAATAGCCAGCAAAGTAGAAGGGGTTCGCAACTATGTGCTGTCCATAGATATGGAGGAAGAAAAACTGCAGCAACTAAGCTATGAAGTTCGAGACAATAAGCTGAGAATTTTCATAACGGCTAAAAATAGCGGCCTGGAAGAAAAGAATGTTACTCTTGAATCCTCAAAGTTCAACTATGATTTAATAGTGGTCTTGGATACGCCGGATCTTGAGAACTTAGGCAGTGCTTATGACGAGAATCCCGAGCTCTTTTATGAAACGCCTGTGATAAACATTGACCATAGCCCTTCTAATGAATATTTTGGGAAAATAAATTTTGTTGATGTAACAGCGTCATCTACGTCGGAGATAGTTTTTGAAATTGTCTCGGAGCTTGGGGAAGAGCTATTCTATGAACATATAGCTACCAACTTGCTGGCTGGCATAATTTCAGCGACTGAGAGTTTTAGGAATAGAAACACAACTCCTCGAGCTTTTTTAACGGCTGCTTCTCTTATCTCCAAGGGAGCCAATAAACAAGAGATAATAAAACACCTATACAAAACGAAATCTGTCTCAACATTGAAACTTATGGGAAAAATTATGTCAGGCTTGAAATACAACAGTAAATACAAGCTTGGCTGGTCCCTCATAGAAGAAGGTGATTTTGAAAAGTCGAACACATCGCCTGAAAGTTTACGTTCAATTGTCAAAGAGCTGATTAGCAGTTCTCCCGAGTTTAATCTCGTTCTTGTGCTCTATAAAAACGGCGGCAGGATAAATGGGATTGTTAACTTCACGGAAAAGTTGCCTATTGGCGATCTTGTCAAATCATTAAGTGGCAGAGTTGATAATAGTCAAATCACCTTTGTTTCAGAAGAGAATGATCTTGAATTGGCAGAGAAAGATGTTTTAAGAAAAATTAAGATCTGGGCAGATAATATGCCGGATGGCAATTATAAACAATAACGACTTTATGTCTAAGACGGTGTCGGCATCTTGACACGCTATACTATCCATCATCAAAAGAATGACTTTGATTCTGCAGCAGCTATTTACTACTTTTTGTTTATTAGGTAATATTGTATAAAAGGAATCTTTTGTCAGGAGGTTAGCTTTTGTGGGATTTATCGTCCGTAGGTGTGGGTACTGCACAGCAAAAGATATGGTAGATGTCGGCTAAACTAGAAGGTCGGATAGAATGCGCAAGTCGTGCTTCAGTTATAAGATGAACTGTTTTCTAAATTTGCAAATTTGCCGCTGGCGCAAGCAGGTAAGAACGTTTTATTGTGCAAGGTTATTTTTTTCTCGGCCAATAAGTAATAATGAGTTTTAATTATGCAACAGGTAGTCAAAAAAACGCAACAGGATAAGAGGAAAGAGTTGCGAGAAAGAATACAAGAGGAAACTTTGAAACATCTATATCACAAAGGCGAAGAAGAACAAGCAACAGCGATAGCAAAAAAGTTCAATCTTCCTTATATTGACTTGAGCATAGTTCCTATTGATGCCGAGACTGTGAATTCAATTCCGGAGGAAGAAGCAAAGAAAGCGAATTTGGCGGTAATCTACAAAGCAGGAAAGAAATTTCAGATAGCTGTAACAAACCCTGAAAGCTATGAGACGAAAAAACTGTTGGAGAAACTCAAGAAAGAAGAGGGAATAAATTACAGCCTTGTCGTAGTTTCAAAAGAGAGTCTGAAAAAAGCTTGGGCAAACTATGGACGAGCTACGATCACAGAAACGTTTGAGTCCCAAGCAATGACATTAAAAGAAAAGGAACTAACGGAGTTTGAAAAAGGAATAAGTAATCTGATTGAACTAAAAAAAAGGATTTCGGAAATACATACAACGGAAATATTCAACATAATTATGGCTGGCGCTTTAAAAACGAATGCCAGTGATGTGCATATTGAGCCAAATGTAGACTATATAAGGTTAAGGTACAGAATCGACGGAGTTCTCCAAGACGTTATAAAACTTCCTATAAAAGTTCAGAAGGTGATAGTTTCAAGAGTAAAGATGCTTTCTAAGATGAAACTGAATGTCAGTGACGCTCCTCAAGATGGACATTTCAGCATCAGGCTGGAAAACACTGTTATAAACGTCAGGTCTTCAGTTCTTCCAAGCAGCTATGGAGAGACTGTGGTTTTGAGAATATTAGCCGAGAATGCCACAGGGTTGAAACTGGATCAGCTTGGTCTTAATCAAAGAGATCTTGAGAAAGTAGAAAGACAAATTATCAGACCAACAGGAATGATACTAGCCACTGGCCCAACGGGCAGTGGAAAAACAACAACTCTCTATTCTTTCATTCATCGCATTAATCAGCCAAACATAAACATCATAACACTTGAAAATCCGGTGGAGTATAGAGTTGAAGGGATAACTCAGACAGAAGTGGGCGAAGAAAGCGGACTTAGCTTTGCTGAGGGTCTCAAAGCAGTTGTTAGACAAGACCCCGATGTTATAATGGTGGGAGAGATAAGAGATCCTGAAACGGCTGAAATTGCTGTCCAAGCTGCTTTAACAGGGCATATGGTTTTTTCAACTCTGCACACGAACAATGCAGCAGGAGCAATTCCGAGGCTGTTGCACCTTAGGGTCAGCCCTACTCTGATTGCGCCAGCGGTTAATGTTGTAATTGCTCAACGCTTAGTGCGAAAACTTTGTGATCATTGCAAAGAGAAGTATGTGCCAGCTCAGCAAACTATTGATAGAATAAAGAAGGTTATTTCAGAAATTCCAAAAAACAGCAAGGTTGAAGTTCCAAATAACATAACAGCTCTGTATAGAAGTAAGGGGTGTTCCAAGTGCAATTTTATTGGATATTCAGGACGCACTGGCATCTATGAAATTTTTCTTATGACTCCAAAGGTAGAAAAGATCATTCTGGGAAGCACATCTTCTTCAGATATTATGAAAGTAGCTAGAGAGGAAGGAATGACAACTATGAAGGAAGATGGAGTTCTTAAGGCTTTGGAGGGTATAACCTCGCTGGAAGAAGTCAGAAGAGTAACTGGCGAGATTTTTGAAAGTGAAGAGTTTGCAAGAATTTGAGCCTGTTCAAAACATCACTGTTTGATGTTGCTATCTGAATCAAACCGCAGGTCAGTTAGACGCTGTGGAATGTAAATTCTTGCTATTAAAAAGAGAGTTTCAAAAGGGTCTTTAAAGATTGTGCTGTTTCAAAGCCTTATTCTGCAGCTTACTGCAAACAGCCTACATAAAAATATCCAACAGCTTATAGGCAGTTAGCTCCTCAACTTTCAATAAAGAACTGAGGTCGGAGAAATTTCCGAGGAATAGACCAGCGCAAGCAAAATGCACCAATCTACCCGGTTCTGGGATAATTCCCCCACTGCCTACAAGTTGCTGGATATTTTTAGTGCCATAAGTCACAGAGCAGGACAAATGGCAAGTATCCAACTCTATTGCTTTTCAAAGCATAACAGGACATTCTAGCAGGAAAATAAAATTTGTCAACCCTTGGGTGGTGGAGTGTCAGCAATGTTCTGAATAGATATTTACAAAGTTTACCTTTGGTGTTATTCTTTACCTCAGTGGTTCAAGTAAGCAATTAAATTAGACTTATGAAAAATGATAGGAAGAAGAAGTTGCAGGAAATTAAGAACAAATTAATTGCCAAAAAGGAGTTTATAATTTCTCAGCTGAAAAAGTTTGCCAAGAAGAGCGGAAAAATTAAAGATGATTTTGAGACACAGTTCCCTCATCTTGGGGACCACCAGGATGAAAATGCGATTGAAGTGTCGGATTATGAAAGCAATCTTTCCGTTGAGCATAACTTAGAAGAGGAGCTGAAGGATATCAGAAGCGCTCTTAAGAAGACTTCAGAAGGAAGCTATGGCATTTGTTCGGACTGCGGCAAACCTATAAATCCCAGAAGGCTTGAAGTTATGCCAGAAGCAACACTGTGTGTTAAATGTAGTGAAAAAAGGAGAAAGTAGAATTGGGATATTTTTCTGTCATCCTGAGGGCGAAGCCCGAAGGATCCCGTAGAAGCTTGAGAATAACTGCTTAGTAGCAACCGCATCCTATCAGATTTCACACGGGATCCTTCGCTCCTTTCAGTCGCTCAGGATGACAAATCCTTTCTCCAGACGAGATCCTTCACTAACGCTCAGGATGACGGTGTTTTCTCCGTGTCATCCTGAACTCAGTGAAGGATCCCGAAGTTATACGAGAAAACCTTATAATTATAAGATCATCCTTTGCTGGTACTCAAGATAGCAAGGTGTAGTATAAACTCGGAATT
>CAYWAL010000041.1:0-9652 GCA_964456605.1 uncultured Candidatus Saccharibacteria bacterium
TTCGAAAAAATTCGAACCGATTTCGCCCAAAACCGACCCGCCTGCGGAACGGGCAAGTAAAACTCGCGGGGCGGGCGGCATTCCCCTTGGAACTCGCCTTTTAAGCCCGCCCCGCGCCTGCCTGTCGACAGACAGGGAAGGCGACCTTTTTGGATTGAAAAACTGCCAAAGAACCTGAAAAAATATCGACTCTAATTTTATTTTGGCCAAAAGCGAGCTTTTTCTCATCTTTTACTTGTAAAAATTTGCTTGTTTTCATTATATTTGTTAGTATAATAATGAAAGAAGAAAATATCAACAATTTTATGATATCAGAATATGGAAAATAATCAAGGCAATAAATTAGGAAAGAGAATCAAAAAGTTAAGAACTAGTCTTGGGCTGTCTCAAGACGAGCTTGCCCGCAAAGCGGATGTGCCTTATACGACTTTAACCAAGATCGAGACAGGGGTTATTAAAAAGCCTTCGGTATATGTAGTGGCGAAGATTGCAAAAGCGTTAAAAATTTCAATAGAGGATTTAATATAAATTATGAAAAAGCCATATTACAAAAAACCAAGATTTGAATTATATCAAGCTGACTCGTTGGAATTTCTGAAAGAATTTCCAGAAAATTCAATTGATATGGTTTTTGCTGATCCTCCTTACTTTCTTTCTAGTGGCACGTTTACTTGTCAAAATGGAAAGATGGTTAGCGTCAAAAAGGGTGATTGGGATTTGAGTAATGGTTTAAAGAAAAATTTTGAATTTCATCTTGAATGGATAAAAGCAGTCAGAAGAATCTTGAAACCAAACGGAACAATTTGGATTAGTGGTACCTATCATTCTATTTATCAATGCGGTTTTGCTTTGCAACTTGCCGGATATCACATTTTAAATGATATTGCTTGGTTTAAACCAAACGCTTCTCCAAATTTGAGCTGTCGTTTCTTTACTGCTAGTCATGAGACCTTAATATGGGCAAGAAAGGAAAAAAAGGCAAAACATACTTTTAATTACAAAACAATAGTTGACTGGGAAAATAATTATACAAAAGAGATAAGATGCAGACACTGCGGCAAGAAGGATAGATATGAAGTATTACACGAAAAAGGAAAACAGATGAGAAGTGTTTGGGCGATAAATACACCACAAAAAATTGAAAAGAAATTCGGCAAACATCCAACACAGAAACCAGAAGAGCTTTTAAGAAGAGTTGTACTAGCAAGTACAAACAAAGGTGATCTAATCCTTGATCCGTTTACCGGAAGCTCAACAACAGGGCTTATTGCTTATTTATATGGTAGAAAATTTATTGGTATAGATACAGAAAAGGAATACCTCGATTTATCAATTAAAAGATTTGAGGATTTAGAAAGAAATTTAAAAAATAAGTTTTCTAAAAAATAAGAATTATGAAATTTTTATCTTTTTACAAAGACATTTTAAAATGCAACACCGATGATCAAGTTTTTGATTATCTTATTTCTACTTTAAAACCAAGTAATACCCTTTGGTCTTATTTTGTCAATTGGGAAAAGGTTTTAAAAAATACGAAACAAATTGAACTTGCTCTCAATACTTTTAACTACTTGATAGGAAAAGATAATTTCGATGAAGAATTTAAATTTTTGCTGAAGGAAAATCCTAATATTGTTAAAGTCATTCCTGCTTTAGTGGTAAGAGACGGATCTAACAAAAAGAAATTCAAAATTTTGGTTGATTACAAAAACAAAAAACTAGTTTATGAGGATTATGATTTTACAAAAAGATATATAACTGATGAAGATATAGAAAAATACTTAACTTTTGTAAAAGAAACAGGATTGAAAGATTTAATTGTAGGCAAGAAGATAAAAAATCTTGTTGATTATATGATTGGTGTTGAAGCGGGGCTTGATAGTAATGGACGCAAAAATCGTGGTGGGCATGCAATGGAAAATATTGTAGAAGTCTTTATTAAAGATGTCTGCGAGAAAAATAATTTTAGATACTTAAAAGAAGCGAATGCTGAAAAAATTAAACATGAATTAGGTTATGATGTGCCAGTTGATAAATCATCTCGTCGTTATGATTTTGTAATAGATAATGGCAAAGAACTATTTATTATTGAGACAAACTTTTATGGTGGTGGTGGTTCCAAATTAAAATCTACTGCGGGAGAATACAGAAATCTATTTGATGTATTAAATAGGAAATATAAATTTATTTGGATTACTGATGGCATGGGTTGGAGGAAAACGGCACATCCACTCAGAGAAACTTTTGATCATAACGATTACCTTTTTAATCTTGCCATGCTTGAAAAGGGAATTTTAGAGTTTTTATTAAAGTAAATTATGAAAAAACCAGTTTTATATTCGTATTTTCATAAAACAGCCGATGTCTTGTTGGCTGAATATGAACGCTCAAAGGAACAAAAAGCATCCTCAAATTTAGGCAAAAACAGAGAACATTTTTGTAGTGAATTTCTATCGAAAGTTTTACCGCCCAAACTGTCTATCAAATCAGGAGAAGTATGGGATTCTTATGGTAATAAAACAGGACAACTTGATATTGTTGTTTTAAGAGATGATGCCCCTTGCTTACATATTGGTTCTGATAATATCTATCTTGCAGAGGGGATTTTTGGTGCAATAGAAGTTAAATCAAATTTAACTAAAGAAAAACTTATGGAAGCAGGAAAGACATTATCGAAAGTAGAAAATTTAAAGATTAACATTGGTGCAACAATTAGTTCTGGTCCAATATTAAATAGACCATTAAGAGTTGTCTTTGCTTATGAAGGGGCGTCTTGGGATTTAATTACTGATACCATATATAAGGAAAATTGGGTAGAAACATTTGATCTTATTTGCATTTTAAGTCGTGGGGTACTATTAAAAAAGGGTCGTATTCTCAATTGGCAAACAGATCAAGAATTTATAACTGTAAATAGTAAATCTGCAAGTTTAGGATACTTGTATTTATACCTTGTTTCTTATGGTACAAGTTTTTTGGGAAGAGGGATGATACTAACCCCTTACTTTGAACCATTTAATAATTGGATAGATAACTAGCTTAATTTATGCCAAAGAAGAAAAAACATAGAAGAAATAAAAAATACCAAGGTCCCAAATCGGCAAAAAGACCTGAGATTTTCCGTTCTTTTTCAGAGTGCGTGAAATGGCTTAAAAGGTCAGTTTATATCATAGTTCGTGGGAAAAAGGTTAAAGTTAATGGCAAGAATGCTATAAATTGGGTTACCTTAGGTTCTGGTTTCGTCGGCGCTCCTAATCGTTTTATTACCGTTGCTCATGTGATTAACGATCCGGAAAAGGGAGAGTTGTTTCAACATCAAGATGGAGATAAATATTACTTATTACGACACGATGATGAGCATAATTGGCATTGCAGAGTATTCGAGCCCAAAATTAATAAGGAGATATTTGTATATCCGGAAATAGATTTAGCGATAATATATTTAGATAAAGAATTTTATCAGGTTGGTGATAAAATTTTTGCTGATAAAAATGATTTTATTAGAATTTCAAAGGAATTTTTACCGATAGGATCAGAAGTTGGTGTTTTGGGGTATCCGTTATGCAACTTAGAGTTTGAAAATAAAGATTTTAGTAAACCAAAAATAGGTAACATTTTATTGAGAGCCGATCGGGGTGTTGTCAATTGTAGATACCAAACCTCTCAAACAAATTTTCTTTATGAATTTACTATGGCTTTCAATCCAGGCAACAGTGGTGGTCCAATTTTTGATACGAGAACAGGTAAGGTTATTTCAATTGCAAAAGGTTATAAAGTAATAAGGATTAACGAAAGAGAAAATATTATTCCTGATGAAGGTATGAAAAAACTCAAAGTATATAAAGAAAAAGCATTTATTGAAACATTAAATGCAACTTACTCGTTTGGTTTTGCAACACCAACATTTTTGGGAAAATTTAAGGAACATAATATAATCAATTAAGAATTTGCCGCCAAGCTCGGTCCCGAAATAAATTCGGGATAAACTCTGCCGAGCAATCCCGACTTTTGTCGGGATTAGAGAAACTTGCTTGCCCGCCTTTGGTGGAAAATCGTCCAATCCGAAAAGGTCGCCTTCCCTGTCTGTCGACAGGCAGGCGCGGGGCGGGCTTAAAGGGCGAGGTCTCAAGGGGAATGCCGCCCGCCCCGAGAGTTTTACCTGCCCGTTCCGCAGGCGGGTCGGTTTTGGGCGAAATCGGTTCGAATTTTTTCGAACAGACACCGCCAAATTTCTAAAATTCTACTCAAAAGAATCAGTATAAAACCGATATTCCAAGATATCGGTTTTAATTTATGAAGATTTTATGTCAAACAAAAGTCAAAATGCAAAAAACTTATATTACCCCTCCTTCCTGCAACCTTATTCCTTCCTACTTCCCTGCTTCTATCTGAGAAGGGTCATCCAAAATAATTTCCGGCTTGCCTTTGTATTCTTTTATTTTTCCCACAACTCTGACAGTTTTGTTCAGATAGTAATCTTTTGGACTGGGCTCAAATTTATACAGGCTTGAGCTGAAAATCACACTTGTAAAGCACTGGTTTGGATAAGCCTTTTCAAAATTCAAGAACACAGTATTGCTTTTAAGACTATGATAACTATCAACTACTTTTCCTTCCACAATCAACTTTTTGTTTAAATATTTTCCAGCCTCACAAGCGTCAACCACATTAAGTCCTAGCTTTTCGGCAGTCAATCTTTCCCAGTAAAATTCAGTTTTTTCTTTTTTGCCTGATTCCGTCTTGCTCCACTTACAACCAATTTTCTTTTCAATTGCCTCTTTTTCAGCCTTTTGAATCTCGGTTTGGTACTTTGCGCTCGGCTCATAGAACCTGGCTACCGCCAATCCTTCCTTCACTAACTCTAAATTAATATTTCTATCACCAAGAAAAACATACCTTAAACACCTCTGATACTTATCAACATCTTCCCTGTCTTTTTCTAACCTTACTTTTTTATTCAAAACCAATTCCTCCAACCGCTTTTTAGCTGCCGCATAGCAGGGGTAACCTCTTTCATCAGCGTCAATTCCCAGAAGCCGAATGTGATACCCGCCTTCAACGATTAACGTATCCCCATCAATAACTTTGGTCACAATTTCCTCACGAGAAGCCAGACACCTCCTCGTCTCCCTTTTTCCTCTGGTATTCAATTTTCCTCTGGTATTCAAAGAAGAAGAGTCAAGATGAAAAAGCCGGACCATTAGAATTCCGACAATCAAAGCTCCAATAACAACAGCCAACAACACTTTATTTCGCTTAAGAAATTCTTTCATTGCTTTTGTTAACTAAATTGTAAGAAATCCCCGCGTTGTTTACAATTAGATAAAAATAATTAGTTATCTTGAACTGCGAAATACAATCTCTTGAATTTCTAATTTCTATTGGTTAAATCCAAGCAATCCAAAATAATGTCATAATATTAATGTACCTTCTTCTTGACACCCAGTGTCCATGGACACTGGGTGTCCCGATAGCTGTATTATAAATTATACTGCTGCGATTTTGTTTTCTTCTGCCACTCCGACCTGATTAGGAATCCAGACAAAAATTCCCCTCTCCGCCCTTCCCAGATCAAGACAGAATCCATTCAGGTGAAACTTCACTTAGCACCAGTAAAGGTAGTCCTAACGGAAGTCAGATTTTGTTTTCAATGGATATTGAATCCAATTAATATAAAATGCCTTCTTATGAGTACAGAACTTCAAAAGACGCGCTGAATACTTACAGACAAATAGCAAACTGCGAAATCCTTCTCACTTGCGCAGCACTCCGCCCCACTCAATCACTGTAAAACCGCTCCTTTTCGGTGTCTTTATTTCAAACCCTTTGACATTAATCGGTTTTTCCAAGGGAGAAAAATCCATCAGAACTCTGATTATCGTATCCGGTTTTGGCTCTATCTCTAATGGGGCTATTTGTTCCATTTCGCGATTGCCCAAAAAGGTTATGAAATAGTATGGCGCATTTTTCATTTTTGGTTCCCAAAATTTAATGAAATCAGAAGTTTCTTTTTTGTTCAATCCTAATTTTCTCAACTTTTCAACCAAAAATTGATGAACATCTTTTTGCGCTACTACAAATCCTCTTCCGGGCTGCTTGTAAATTCCTCCTCTTCCCTCCCAGAAAAGATAAGGATATTTCTTTCCTGACGCCAAGTCTATTAAATTTCCATTTTTATCGGCTATGACCGTCCACCCATTGTTGTAAGGCGGGCTTGAGTAAGTTATTCCTCCTTTTGGATAAATTTTAACTGATATGTCGGAAGTACTTTTGGGATATAGGTAAATCACCGGTTTAGCGCACTCGCTCAAAGGAACAAAATTGTTATTTTCAAATCTAATAAGTCTGCCAAAAGGATCTACCCAGAAAAATACAGGACGTTCTTTTACAAACTTCTCATACGGCATCTTCCTCTTTCCTTTTGGAACCCAATATTCATTGTTGTAAATATTCTTCAAAAGTTGGTGATTTACATCCTTAAGCTCATAAATTACATCTTCCTTTGAATTTTTGCCGGCTGGTTTCAGGTCTCTGGTAATGTCAATATCACCTCCTGAAACAACATAAATGTAATTTTCGCTGCCGCAGCCATTCATCTTTGTGAAACTGTATCTAGCCGTGTTCTTTGTTCCATCATTCCAAGTTATTTCTGGAACTCCATTTTCTCCAACAAAATCCACTTTCAAGTAATAAACTTTTACCGTTCCATCGGGCGCTTCTATATAGAATCCGTATCTGGAAAAAGTGCTGTCTTTTATATCCTTAAAGGCTGGCGAAGAGTCGTCAGTGGTATAAACATCGCCCCACTTTTTGTCAGTAAACACCTTTTTTAACCCCTTCTGGCTAAAGAATTCATTAATTCCTTTATCAATCCTTAAAATTTGGCGAGGTTTTGGACCTTCAAGGTATTCTGGAAAGTCCAATTCCGGAATTGTATACGTTTTGTCAATTTCAAACTTTCGCCTGTCAAGTCCATCGTTCTTATAAAGCCCGCTGGAATACTTCTCAAGCAGTGTCATTTTACCTGTTTCTCTTTCTCTTACAAATCTATAAAAGTCGGGATAAAAAGAAGGCGCTTCCACCGGCGCGCTTACCAAAATAATCTCTTTTTCTTTGTTGTCCTTGTCTTTAAATTCTCCAACTTTGTAATACTTGGCGGCTTTTTCGCGATAGTCTTTTTCAAAAATTTTCAAACTGGCAATTTCTGTGGGGGATATCCAGTTGATTTTGTTTGAAGTTTCTTCAATTGGCAACCTTTGTCCTTCCGACAAATTGTCAGTCTTCGTTGATTCTAAATTGCAGCGTCTTCTTAGATCAGATATCTGCTTTTGAAGGGTAGATAATTCATTTTGAAGATTATATACTTTTTTTCTTAATTCATCTTCCTGTCTCTTGTTAAAAGAGTAATATACTCCCGCGCTCACTGCCAGCGCGGACAGCAGACAAATAGCAACAATAAGTTTTATTGTTGAATCTATGCTGGAAGACTTCTTGTCTTGCTTTAAATCAACGAATTCTTTTTTCATATATTTTAATTAATGATAAATTGCGAGATTTGTTTTTATTTTCCCGAGCAATATCTGGTCCTTTATAATTTGAGGAACAAAAGAATTATTAGCTAGTTTTTTCAAAATAAGGCTTCTTTCATTTCCGTCGGTCAGCTTTGCTTGAAAGTTTCTTATTTTTGTTGGAAAGAGGTAATAGTCTATTTCTCTTCTGTCAAAGACAATCCCAACTGCCAATCCCTGCTGGGTTTCTTTGGAAAAAGTTTGATCAAACAAAAAATTTCCAAGTGAATAAAAAATAAGTTTTCCTTTGTAAAATTCTATGGGCTGAATAACATGAGGATGACTTCCCAGCACTACATTGGCACCAGCGTCAACAAAAATATGAGCTTTTTCCTGTTGGCGTTTGGAAAAATTTGTTTGGTACTCATTTCCCCAATGCGTGTAGACAACAACAAAATCTGCTCTGCTTTTTATTTTTCTGATTTTACCTGCAACATTTTCAAAGTTTACGCCGCTTAGCTCGTTAAAACCAACAAATCCAATTTTTATTCCCCTGATTTCTTTAATGATTGAAATATCAGTCTTGTTTTGTGGATCTCCAAAATAATTCAACTGGCTTTTTGTCAGATAATTTTTGGATTGAATCAATCCTCTTTCACCGAAGTTAAGAGAATGATTATTGGCAAGATTAAACACATTAAATCCAGTTCTTTTTAAGACGGGAACTAAATCTGGATCAAAAGTGAAAAAAGTATTATCAGGTTTAAGAGGTCTGGGAGGAAAATCTGTAAAAGATCCTTCCAAGTTTGCAATTGTAATGTCGTTGCCGCTCAAAAGCCTTGCGATATTTTCAAAAGGATAGAAACCGCCTTTATCCTCAATCGCTCTGCCGACATAGCGATCCAGCATAAGGTCTCCAACAGCCAAAATGACAATTTTTTTATCTCGGTTCACGTTGCCCGAAGAAAAAAACCCGGTTATATAGCTTGTGACTTTTGGTACTTTTTCGCTTCCAACAATTTTTGCCGAATTGGAATGATTCAAAAGAACAAATCTTTTGGCGTTTCTTAGGTCCAGATATCTGAGAAAAATTCTAACCGTCGGCTTGGAATCAACATCCAAAAACCTAATGCCATTATAATCAAAATTGCTTAAAACTGCTATACTTTTCTCGTCATGGAAATCAGCGGCTAAACCTGGAAGGTAATGAGAAAAATCCAAAGAAGCGATAACCAGAGAATTTTGAGGCAGAAATTTGTCAAGTTTATCGGCAAAAACATCTGCAGACTGAAAAGGAAATGTATCTTTTACTATCAAAGGAACAAATTTAGCGCTTGGAAAAACTTTCTTTATAAAAGCAACCACATTGGAAATTCCGTGCTCTTTTTCAAAAGGCTCTTCTTCAACGGTTAATAGTTCTGCATTTTGCAGTCTTTCAATCAGCTTTTTATCAGGCTCTAATATCCCGTAAGGAGTTTTCCAACTATACAAAGAAGAAATGACCTGACCGCGGCCCGCAAAAAAATGATTTGGACTTATCAAAACAACCACTGCCGGCTTTTTGTTGGGAACTGCGCTCAAAGCTTCGGCAATCAAATTCGGAGCCGCCAGATGATGATTGACAATCACTCCTTCGACATTTTCTGGAACCTCTTTTAAATCTCGTAGATTTTCAAATGCTTCATCGTAAAACTCTTTTTGACTAAAAAAAGAATAATGAAAATTAACTGAATTTTGAGGAGAAGTTCGAGGCTCAATTTTTGATCCAACAAAATCTACCTGTCTTGCAGGAATATTTTTTTTAAAAAGGAGAGTCAACAAACTGCTGCTAACAAAGATTAAGAAGGCTAGTATTAGAACTTTTTTAAAAGGCATATCAGCAAATTAACTCAACAACGTGTGGTTGTATATTGGCGACAAGTAGCGGCGCGGAAAAATAACATTGTTATTTTTCTCAATAATGGTATCATAAAAATGATTACTGGACAATCAAATGCATTAACAACTCGGCGGCAAGCCTCCGAGATTTCCGCTATGCTGTAACATTTTTAGGTCCGATTTTCGGACTTTACCATGTTAAATTCTTTAACTTTATCTTATGTATATGGCAAAAGTTGTTTTAATTTCATGTGTTAGTAAAAAAC
>CAYWAL010000042.1:0-9465 GCA_964456605.1 uncultured Candidatus Saccharibacteria bacterium
AAATTCTGGAGCGAAAATTGTTTTTTGATTTCAAAAATCCCTATAAAATCGTGGCTTTTGCCGAGCCCGAGCGAAGCGAGGGCGAGGCAAGAACCCGTCAAACTCCCGAAATCGTAAAATGGCGGAAGGGGCGGGATTCGAACCCGCGATTCCATTTCTGGAATACCGCTTTTCGAGAGCGGCGCTTTCAACCACTCAGCCACCCTTCCTGGTGGGATGCTATTTTTAAATTTAAGGGGTAATAGGGGAGAGTTTATCTGTTTGCGTCTCTTTCAGTATCTTTAGTTTAGCACTCAATAGACAAAAAGAAAATAGTGTTTGTTTCCACTATTATATTCTCTTTCTTTCTTTTTCTTTTAGTTTTGCCTCCAATTTGTCTAGCTTTCTTGCTAGGGGCATCTCTATAAAGCAGAGATATAAGTAGTACGTTTCTGTGAAAATGAGCGAAAGGTATCTTATGAAGTTATGTTCTTCTGCGGCATCTTTCAGCATTAACTTTGCTGCTCTTATCTCTTCCTTCAAGCATTCTTTTATCATCATTAATAATACTATCCAAAATTGTAGTTTTGTCAAAAAATTGTGGATGTAATGGTTCTATGGCAAAGTTTTTTCTACTGCGAAAGCTTATTTTTGATAAGAGAGGGACAGCAATTCATTTTTTTCGCCATTCCCATAAAAGCCCTGTCTTTGCAGAAACGGTCTTTTCGTTGTTCCCGCGCAGGTCCCTTCTTGTAATGGAAACCCATTCTTCTGTCATTCCTGCGCAAGTCTGCAAGCACGAAAGTCGACCTTCCCGTCATTCCCGCGAAAGCGGGAATGACAAACTCACCACACCATTTCTGGTGTGATCTCGTTTTCTAGACACCCAGTGTCCGTGGACACTGGGTGTCCTGTAAGGTGGCTTTGTCAAAAGAGTGTATTAACTACCCTAAGATGTGACTAAAAGAGCGTCGGTTCTCTTTTATTGAGGTTGAACCTCAGTAGTTTTGAAATTCTGCTCTTTTGTCATTCCTGTACAAAAAACGTATCCTTGTGGAAACAAAGCCAGCAAAGCGCTAACAAGCCAAAAAATATGCCGCGTCTCTTAATGCTTAATAGAAGACTGCGGCAGAACAACATACAATTTGGCTCGGGGACAGGGATTCGAACCCCGATTAACAGGACCAAAACCTGTCGTCCTACCATTAGACGATCCCCGAAAGGCAACTTTAACTTAAAACATATTTATAAATTTCTGTCAAATTTCCAACTTCTCGAGAGAGAAACTTCAAACTTTGAGATATCTCCTAATTGCAATAAAACTGCTGATTACGCCTATTCCAATACCAGCTATCAGAAGCATACCTGCAATAGTAGGCAAATTATTCAAAAAATAATTGTGAAAATCAAATCCTGGCAAAAATTGCTCTATTCTAGGAGAAACGTATGCTGCAGCTGGAAGGGCAAGTGTGAGAGTTATAAGAGAGCCGATGATTCCGAAAATGACTCCCTCTATGATAAAAGGGGCTCTAATGTACCAATTACTTGCTCCCACTAGACGCATAATCTCAATTTCTCTTCTATAGGCGTACATAGCTAGACGGATAGTGTTGAAAGCAACCAGAACGCTTATAAAGGTAAACATCAAAATCAAACCGAAGATGCCTTCTTTGACGGTTTTCAAAATTCTGGAGAAATTCTCTATTGCTTTTTCGTTCTTTTTGAAATTTACCTTACTAATGATATCTTTGTAGTTTTCGTTATTGCTCAAATATTCATCGATGGCTTTGTAGTCATCAAGCTCATTCGCTTTTATATTCAGAACAGCGAATAATGGATTTTCTCCAAGCTCCTCTAAGGATTTGTTTATGTACTCATTGTCCTTGTGGGCATTTTTGAAATTGATAAGCGCTTGCTCTTTGGAAATGTATTCCACGCTTTTTACGTCCTTTCGTTTTTCAAGGTCTTTTTTAAGCTCTAAAATTTTATTTTCATCGGCATCTTCCTTGAATTGGACGGAGATGTCAACTTTTTCTTGAAGGAAAGCGAGTGCATGATCACCTATGGCATTAAGCGCAATCATAGTTGTGATGGTAAAAAGCGCAGTAATAATTATGATAATTGTTGCTACGCTCAACCACATATTGCGGAACAAATTTTTAAATGACCAAAGGAATACTCTTTTTACTTTATCAGCAAGCATATTTTGGTATCTTAGTTTGAATTTATCTGCTCCAGAGCAAGCTTCTGAAATTGGCACTGCACTGCGAATCGTGTTGCTATTCTTCTAAAGCCGTTGAAATTTGGAATTTTGCGGCTCGAATAAACTTATAAACTTAAAATCTTGAGTACGAAATGCAATAGTGTCATCCTGAGCACTGGCGAAAGACCTCGTAAAATACCAGCAGAACGCAGTGCCGCTTAACGGTTGTTCTTTTTCACCATAAGACCTTTTGTCGCTACGCTTCTTAGGGTGACAGGTATTTGTCGAACGGAGTTTTTCTAGATAAGGTACTTCCCTTTATTCAATTGATCTCTGACAATTCTTCCTCTGTCTATAGTAATGACTCTCTTATTTATTAGATTGACCACATCTCTGTTGTGAGTTGCAAGAATAACTGTCGTGCCGTATTTATTTATTTTCATAAGGAGTTGTATTACGTCCCACGTGTTAACCAAGTCCAGGTTACCTGTTGGTTCGTCGGCGACTATTATGTCTGGCCTGTGAACAAGCGCTCTGGCAATTGACACCCTCTGTTTTTCTCCTCCAGAAAGTTCGTCTGTATAGCTATCAGCCTTATCAGCGAGTCCGACTATTTCTAGAACCTGAGGGACATCTTTTTTGATTTCGGCGTCTGATTTTCCACAAACTTCCATTGCAAAAGCTACATTTTCAAAAACGGTCTTTTTTTCCAACAGCTTAAAATCCTGAAAAACAACTCCGATGTGTCTTCTTAGGACAGGAAGTTTGCCGCTTTTTATTTTGCTCACATCTTTTCCTTTCACAAAAACACTGCCTTGTGTTGGTCTTTCTTCCGCAAAGATCAGCTTCAACAGAGTTGATTTTCCAGCTCCACTCTGTCCTACAATTGAAACAAATTCCCCCTTTTCTATGCCGAAGTTAATATCCTCCAAGGCGACAATGCCGTTATTGTAAATCTTTGAAACATTTTCAAAAGCTATCATCAGGCTCATTCTTTTAAAGATTGAGTGTTATTTTTTTCTATTCTTTAGGCGAAAAACCTTTCTTCTTGCAAATTCGGATACTTTTCCTTTATTCCACTGTTGAACTGGTCTTAGATATCCGACAACCCTCGAATAAACCTCGCAAGGTTGCTCAATAAGGCATTTAGGACAAGTAAAGTGTTCTCCCGGAAGATATCCATGGCTAGGACAAATGCTAAAAGTTGGAGTAATTGAGAGGTATGGCATTCTCGATTTCTCAAAAATCTTCTTTACCAGCATCTTGGCTTCTTTCCCGCTCGGAAGCCGTTCTCCTAAAAATGCGTGAAGAACAGTGCCGCCTGTATACTTTGTCTGCAGGGGTTCTTGCAGTTCTACCGCTTCGAATAAGTCGTCTGTATAGTTGACAGGGAGTTGGGAGGAATTTGTGTAAAAAGGATCTCTTGGTAGATCTTTTTTCTCTTCTTTTGTGACTTTTTTTCTTGTTGCTTTTTTGTTCATATATTTAAGGCTAGAAATTTAATGGTGCTGATGGAGGTTCAGAAGTGATTTAGACTCTATGCACTTGTTTATCTTTGTGGTGTAGAAATATTTTTACATAGTTTTCTATTTCCTGTCTTCTCTCCATACAACTTTTTTCAATCTTGCCTCAATGAATTTATCTATATCTCCGTCAAGCACTTTTTCAACGTCGCTTTCTTCCACACCTGTCCTGTGATCTTTAACCAGCTTATATGGATGCAGAACATATGACCTAATCTGATTTCCCCACTCTGCAGAGGTATACTCACCGCGCAGTTTTTTCTTTTCCTCTTCTTCTTTTTCTTGCCGCAATTTGTAAAGTTTAGCTTTCAAGATTCGCATTGCTTGCTCCTTATTTTGCGCCTGACTTCTTTCATTTTGGCATTCTACCACTATCTTTGTTGGAAGGTGAGTTATCCTTACAGCTGAATTGGTCTTATTTACATACTGTCCTCCAGCTCCACTTGCTCTGAAAGTGTCAATCCTAAGATCACTTTCCTTGATTTCTAACTCATCCTCTTGGGAAATTTCGGGAAGAACCTCAACCAGAGCAAAAGAAGTCTCGCGCAGATTGTCTGCATTGAACGGAGAAAGCCGTACCAAACGATGAACTCCACTCTCATTTTTAAGGTAGCCATAAGCGAATTGTCCTTCGACTGTAAATGTCACACTTTTTATACCTGCTTCTTCTCCTTTGGATTCATGGACAATTTTTGTCCTGTAGCCATGTCTCTCACAATATCGCAGGTACATTCTCAGAAGCATCTGTGCCCAATCTTGTGCATCAACTCCTCCAGCTCCGCTGTGAATTGCTACCACGGCGTTCGCGCTGTCATATCTGCCATTCATAAAGGCTTGAAACTCGCTCTTTATGAATTTTCTTTCCAATTTTTCCAACCTCTTTTTTGCTTCCTCGAGTATGTCTTTGTCTTTCTTGTCATCGATAGCCTTTACTATCTCCTCAAGGTAAGCTGCTTCTTTTTCAATTTCCTCCCAAAAGTCCACGATTTCTTTCAAATCACTAAGCTCCCGCATCACTTTTTGAGCTCTTTCAGTATTATTCCAGAAGTCTGGTTCATTGACTTCAGCCTCTAGCCCAACAATTCTTGCTTTTTTTTCTTCCAAGTCAAAGACAGTCCTTTACATAAAGGATTCTTTCCTTTAGGTTTCTGATTTTCTCTATTGTTTCTTCCATGCAAGATATTATAGCTGATATTTCTAAAACTGGCAAAATCTGAGCCCCCTGCCAGAGTCGAACTGGCAACCTACGGTTTACGATACCGTTGCTCTGCCAATTGAGCTAAAGGGGCGCGCGGCAAGCAGTACTTTCAAAAGTATTTCTTGCGCAAGGCAAGTTGCTTGAGCGGCGGACCGGATTCGAACCGGCGACCTTCTGCTTGGGAAGCAGATATTCTACCTCTGAACTACCGCCGCACAATGAGGCATTATCCACTCTTAGCCGGCGGCTAATCTCTTGTATCAGTAGGCTGCTTGACATTGAAGCTACCCACACATGCTGGCATATGTCTGGCGTACTGTGGTGACCTTTGTAAGAGCAGTAGCTTATGCAAGTTCCGGATGAACAAATTAAGCTATTCTCTCTTGAACTATTTAACCTTGCATAAATTAAATCAAGTATATAAATTGAGTCAAGTATCCAATTCCTTTTTACTCTGACATAGCAAAAGTTTTGGCATTCTAGGCGATGTTATTCCAAAGAACAGTCAATTTTGGTATCCAACACCGGCGGTTGAATCAACGAAGAAATGTACAGAGATGTACAGCGAAAATTTACTGGGAATGACACACTCTACTTTGTTGCAAAGAAATAATTCCACCATTTTTTGTAATTTGGCAGTTTGTCATCTCTCTTGTTTTTTTTCTCTGTTTTGTTTTCTATTGCGTTCTTAGCTGCAGGTTCTATGATAACCACCTTTTCTCCTTTTTTCTTTAGATTTAGCCTTTTTCTTGCTTCTGCCTCTTTATATTCATCGGTTTTATAATACTCAATAAGCTGTGAGAGCTTATAGTTGCTTTTTTCCAAAGACTCAATATCGTTTTTAAGAGAATCGATTTCTTTTTGAATCTGATACTCTTTATAAAACTCTTTTCCTAGTTTTACGCCCCAAAAAATCATAACTAAAGCGCTGATCAGGATAAATAACTTAAAGGAAAACGTTTTTATTGTAAAACCTCTTCTTTTCACTCTTTTTGTGACCATAGTTAAAGCTACAACTTGACTTGTCTTAACTTTTGAGGAATTTTTACTAAGAGCTGCTTTCTGAGAGAAGGGGAATAGGGGAGAATCTCAAGCTGGATACGATCTCAACACACCGGGTTGTCAAAATTTTGTTTCTAATCTATTATAACAGTGGTTTAATGGTAATTTAGTTGCTGTGGTGATATGAGGAAGAAAAGTATAATAAGGACAGTTAAGTTCATAGCTATCAGCTTGGTTGCAATAAGCCTGTTGTTTTCGCTTATCTTACCTGTTTTTTTCTAGTGTGACTTCAATCTCTTTTGTGCAAGACTGACATCTGGCAAAGCAGAATCAGAAGAAAATTACAAAAATTGTAATTTCTTGTGTTTCGGTTTTAAAGATACCTTTCAGTAGTTTAAGTGGTTCCATTCTTTTCACAAAGGGATGGATTTTTTAATTGCCTGTGGCGCTGGCTAAACACGCTATATATCCAAATTTCTGACTTTTTTGGCATGAGTTTTGATGAATTTTTTTCTCGGTTCTACCTCGTCACCCATTAAAGTTTCAAAGACTGCATCTGCCGCTTCAGCATCTTCAATTGTGACTCTTTTCATAATTCTGTTTTGAGGATTCATCGTCGTTTCCCAAAGCTGATCAGGGTTCATTTCTCCAAGCCCCTTATATCTTTGAATTGTTATGCCTTTTAACTCATTTTCTTCCTTTTCTTCCTCATCTTTCTTTTTTGCTTTAGTTTTAGTTTTTGCTCTCTGCTCAGCGAGCTTCTTTTTAAAGAGTTGCACCATTTCTTCTTTTTCTTCTTCTGTAAAGACATATTTATACTCTTTTCCAGCTTGGATTCTGTATAGAGGTGGTTGGGCAATGTAGATGTGTCCGCCGGTTATAAGATCTTCGAAGTATCTGTAGAATAGGGTAAGGAGCAGTGTTCTGATATGAGCGCCGTCAACGTCGGCATCAGTCATAATAATGATGCGGTTATACCTTAATTTTTTGATGTCGAATTGTTCTCCCACGCCCGTACCTATGGCAATTACCAAGGATCTTATTTCATTTGAATTGAGTATTCTGTCTAGCCGCGCTTTTTCAACATTCAATATCTTTCCGCGCAAGGGAAGAATTGCTTGGAACGATCTGTCCCTTCCTTGTTTAGCGCTGCCGCCTGCACTGTCTCCTTCAACAACATAAAGTTCACAATTTTCAGCTTTTCTTTCGCTGCAGTCCGCAAGCTTTCCGGGTAATGTTATTCCTTCTAGGGCTCCTTTTCTTATGACTGTTTCGCGCGCTGCTCGAGCAGCCAATCTTGCCTTAGCAGCTAAGATACATTTGCTCATTATGGATTTAGCATCCTGTGGATTTTTTGCTAAGTATTCTTCCAAGGCTGAAGACATAATGCTGGCAACGATTGACTTTACATTGGTGTTGCCAAGCTTGGTTTTTGTCTGACCTTCAAATTGAGGGTTCCTTAGCTTCACGCTTATTACCGCTGTAAGCCCTTCAATTATGTCTTCGTTTATCAAGTTTTCGTCTTTCTCTTTAAGGTATCCATTTTTTCTGGCAAAGGAATTGAAAGTTCTTGTCAAGGCTGATCTGAACCCAGCAATATGGGTTCCGCCATCAACAGTGTGAATGTTGTTCGCAAAAGCGAAAATATGTTCTTTGTATCCGTCATTGTACTGCATTGCGATTTCTACCAGAACGCCGTCTTTTTCTTTCTCGACATAGAATGGAATTTGATTCTTTACTTCTTTTCCTTCATTAAGATACTTTACATATGAGACAATTCCTCCATCAAAGTAGAATGAATATGACCTATTCGGACTATCCTTGTCTCGAGAATCAATTACCTTTATTCTAACCTTTTTTGTGAGATAGGCCTGTTGTCTCATTCTTGAGATTATTCTATCCCAGTCAAATTTTATCTGAGGAAATATCTCGCTGTCAGGCTCGAAGATGATGGTTGTTCCAGTTTCTTTTGTATTTCCTATTACTTTTACTTTCCCTTTTGGCTTTCCTTTCTTATATTCCTGCATCCAAATTTTTCCGTCTCTTTTTATTTCCGCTCGTGTGTAGATGCTCAAAGCATTAACCACGCTTATACCAACTCCGTGCAATCCTCCTGAAACTTTGTACCCCTCTCCTCCAAACTTTCCGCCCGCGTGAAGCATAGTCATTACTGTTTCCAATGTTGACTTTTTCGTTTGAGGATGTTTTTCCACTGGAATGCCGCGGCCATTGTCGCTGACTCGAACTCTATTTTGCGGCAGCAGTTCTATTTCTATATAGTCACAGTACCCAGCTATTGCTTCATCTATCGAGTTGTCAACCACTTCCCATACAAGATGATGAAGCCCTTCAATTCCAGTTCCACCTATGTACATTCCTGGTCTTTTTCGGACTGGAGCTAATCCCTCGAGAACCTGAATCTGTTTTGCTCCATATTCAGTTTTTTTATCAGCTTTTTTGATCATTTTTAACTTCTGTAGAATTAAAATAAAAATAGCGTCTTAGTTAGTTGATAGTTGACGGCAAATCTTGTTATGCCTATATGGACAATATGCACTATCAAGCTCCGGTAAGTTCTGGCTATACTGCAATGCCTTTTCTTGAGCCGTTGAGCGGACTTGAACCGCTGACCTACTCCTTACCATGGAGTTGCTCTACCGACTGAGCTACAACGGCCTATTTGATTTTTGAGCCTTTGAGCCACCCGTCAGATTCGAACTGACGACCTACTGTTTACAAAACAGTTGCTCTACCGCTGAGCTAGGGTGGCAAAAGATGGGATGGATTAACTATCCAATGGGATCTGAATAAACAGAGTATTTCTTTGCCTAGTGAATACATTAGGTCGCTTCTGTAAGTTCAAGAATTAGTTCTCTTGTCTTTTTTTGTCATTTTCATCACTCTTTTTCTTCATCATTCTTTCTGTCAAATCAGCTATCTTTTTTCTTGCCTTGGCGTAGGTGGGATCTATTTTTATAATCTGTCTGAAACAGGAAATGGCATCCTTATAGTTTTTTCTTCTCGAGTATATGATTCCGAGTTTCCAGTATGACTTAATGTCGTTAGGGTTTTTCAATATCAAGTCAATATACTCTTGTTCTTTATCGCTTTTTATGTCGCTTTTCTTCTTTCTGCTGCTTGCTAAACTGATGTTTTTGGAATGTGTTTTTTCTTTCTTGCCTTTCTCGTCCTTATCTTCCTCGTCTTCCGTATTTTTTCTATAAGTTTTGTCAACTTCAGCAATATCATCCTTTTTCTTTGGCTGAAACAGGGAATAGGCTCCTCCCATTTTTTCCATATTTTCTATGTGCTTTTTTCTCAGTTTTTCCAGGAGAGACACGATTCTACTATCCAATTTTAGGAAACTGATTCTAATTCTGCGCAAAACTTTTTCAAGCCAGATCCAGAACAAATATACTTTTTTCTGATATTCTTCTTTGTTTATTCTTCTTGCCAATCTTCTGCATAAGTAGAAAAACTTTTCTCTTTCTGATACCTTATCATTCTTTTCTGAAACCAAATTGTCTTCTGGTATGTCTTTTACCTTTGGAATATTTTTT
>CAYWAL010000043.1:0-9460 GCA_964456605.1 uncultured Candidatus Saccharibacteria bacterium
GAAAGAAACTAACAAGGGAATACACCTTGTTAGTTTTTGCTATCTTCCTTTTTGTCTTCCACCATTCCAATCAATTCCACATTCAGTCCAAGCGCTTTTAGCTCACTCACTAGGACATGAAATGAAGCAGGTATATTAGGACTTTTAATTGGTTCACCTTTAATGATGGCTTCATAAGCCTTTGATCTTCCCAGCACATCATCTGATTTTATAGTCAGAATTTCCTGCAGGGTATGCGCAGCTCCATATCCTTCTAGCGCCCAGACTTCCATTTCTCCAAACCTCTGTCCGCCAAACTGAGCCTTACCACCTAGAGGCTGCTGAGTAATAAGAGAATACGGACCTATAGAACGCATATGTATCTTATCCTCAACAAGATGATTGAGCTTCATAATGTAGGCAATCCCGACTGTACATTTATTTTCGAACTTTTCCCCTGTCCTTCCATCATAAAGCTGGACTTTTCCATCTTCTGGAAGTCCAGCTTTCCTGAGCTCTTCTTTTATTTCGTCTTCTGTAACCCCATCCAAGGAGGGACAAGCTACTTTATACCCAAGCTTATGAGCTGCCCACCCAAGATGAGTTTCAAGAATTTGTCCTATGTTCATACGGCTGGCAACTCCCAGCGGATTGAGGATTATATCAACTGGAGTTCCGTCTTCAAGATACGGCATATCCTCCACAGGAAGTATTGTCGAAATTACACCTTTGTTTCCATGTCTGCCAGCGAGTTTATCGCCGACAGCAACTTTTCTGAGCTGAGCAACACTTACCTGTATTGTCTTTATCACCCCGCTTGGAAGCCTGTCTCCTTGCTCTCTGGAGAATATTTTAACATCCACTACCTTTCCGTGTTCTCCATGCTGCAAGTACAGCGAAGTGTCTTTGACATCTCTTGCTTTTTCGCCAAATATCGAACGCAGCAATCTTTCCTCGGCTGTCAAATCACTTTCTCCTTTGGGAGTAATTTTTCCAACCAAAATATCTCCTGATTTCACTTCTGCTCCGATTCGCACAATTCCATCCTCATCCAGATCCTTCAGTTTTTCCTCACCAACATTTGGAATATCTCTTGTAACAATCTCGGGACCAAGTTTTGTATCCCTCACATCAATTGAAAAATCTTCAATGTGAATAGAGCTGAATCTATCATCTTCCACAACTTTCTGGGAAATTATTATAGCATCTTCAAAGTTAGCTCCTCCCCATGGCATAAAAGCCACCAACAGGTTCTGGCCTAATGCTAGTTCTCCGTTTTGCGTTGCGGCCCCGTCGGCAAGCAAATCTCCTTTCTTCACAATTTGCCCTTTCTTTACTCGTGGATGCTGTGTCATAGAAGTGGCAGCATTGGATCTGGCAAAGCTGTAGAGATCATAGTTTTTGACATCCTCCTGCGTACTTTGTGAGCTCCTAGCCTTCGATGTTTTCTGATGCTTTGTTTTCGAGACAAGACTTCGAACTTTTATGTGTGATCCATCAACTTCAATTACTTCTCCATCCTCCTCCGCAAGAATGATATGACCAGAATCCCTAGCCGCCTTTGCCTCGAGTCCCGTTCCAACTATAGGAGCCTGCGGCACAATGCAGGAAACAGCTTGCCGCTGCATATTTGAGCCCATTAGCGCTCTGTGGGCGTCGTCATGTTCAAGGAAAGGAATCAACGCTGTTGCTACACTGATCGCTTGATTTGGGGAAACATCTATATAGTTCACTTTTTCTGCTTCAACTATTCCAGGCTTGCCTTTCACTCTTGCCTGGACCTCCTTCTGAATAAATCTCCCATTCTCATCAAAAGGGACACCTGCATGAGCAATTATTGATTCTTCTTCTTCCATTGCATCCAAATATTCCACCTCATCAGTTACCCTGCCGTTTACAACTTTTCTATACGGCGTTTCCAAAAATCCATACTCATTCACCCTGCTATAAATAGCAAGGTGGCCTACCAAGCCAATATTGGGACCTTCGGGAGTTTGAATTGGACATATTCTTCCATAATGGCTGCTGTGCACATCACGCACTTCAAATCCGGCTCTTTCTCTTGTTAATCCCCCCGGTCCCATAGCAGAAAGACGCCTCTTGTGCTCAAGCTCTGCCAGAGGATTGACTTGATCCATAAACTGGCACAGCTGGCTTGACATAAAAAACTCTCTTAGTACAGCAACCAGCGGTCTTGTATTGATAAATTGAGCAGGAACAGCAGTTCTAGGATCAATAGTACTCATTCTGTCCTTGGCATTTCTTTCAACTCTCATAAGACCAAGACGAAATCTTTCCTGGATAAGTTCCCCAACTGTTCTAACTCTTCTATTGCCAAGGTGATCAATGTCATCTGCAGACGCGTCTGGAGAATTATTCAATCTTATTATTTCTTTTATAGTAAGAACTAGGTCGCTTGGCTGAAATATCCTATTGGAAATGGAATCATCTAAGTCAACTTTAAGACGTTGGTTTATCTTGTACCTTCCAACTTTGCCAAGGTCATACCTTTCAAACCTGAAAAACATTCCTTCAATTAATTGTTTGGCGTTGTCTGCTGTAGCCAAATCCCCTGGTCTAATTCTTCTGTACACCTCAATAAATCCTTCAGACTGAGATTTAGCCATATCTTTCTTTATCGTTTCCTCTATGAATTTAACTTCCCCTGTATCAACATCAGAAAAAGTTTTCAGTAGTTCTTCATCAGTGCCGTAACCAAAAGCTCTAAGAAGGGAGGTAACAGCAACTTTTCTTTTCTTGTCTATCCTAACAAAAATAGCACCGCTTGCTTCCGTTTCTATCTCAAGCCATGCGCCTCTGGTTGGAATCAATCTTGCCCCAAAATATCTCTTGTCCTCCTTTTCACTAGAAACGTTAAAAAAAACCCCTGGCGATTTAATAAGTTGACTTACCACAACTCTTTCCACCCCATTGATTATGAAGGTCCCTCTCTTTGTCATCAAGGGAAATTCGCCAAAGTAAATCTCTTGTTCCTTTACCGATTTATCTTTCTTGTTTACTAGTTTAACCTTGCACCTCAAAGAAGCCTCATAAGAAATGTTCTTTTTTTTAGAAGTTTCTTCATCATACTTTGGTTTGTCTAAATAGTAATCAACAAAATGCAGCTCTAGCTCTTTATTAAAACTCACAATAGGAGACATCTCTTCCAAGAGTTCTTTTAGACCCTTTTCGATAAACCAATTATAAGAATTTACTTGTGATTCAATCAAGTAGGGTGGATTTATTACTACCCTTTTTGGCTTGAAATATTTCCTTGAAGACATTGAGCTTGCCAATTTTTTAGACATAATGGTTATATGTTAGCTTGAATTATTAAGCCCAAGAGGAGACTAGCACTACATTGCTAACAACTTGTTTGTTCAAAATAGCCTAGGACTAGATGAAGATGACCTAGAATTACAAAAATCAAACTTTACAAAACAAGACACCTAAAAAATAAAACAAGCCAAAAAAACACCTTTCTTAGGTGCTGCTAAGATTTTACCTTCCCTTCAACTTACTTTACAAATCATAAATATGTTGGCTTGAGTCAATAGTATAAGCCCATTATACAAGCAAAATGAATTCTGTCAAGACCTTGCACAAGTCCATAACATTTTGGAAAATCGAGGTTATTTGTCAAGTGTTGCAAAAGGTCTTAATCTTGTAGAAAGGAATAAGCTCTGTTGGTGCTGCGCCATACAAGCTAATCAACTGGTTTTCTTTGAGGTGTGAAATATCTCTTGATTATCTGTGGAAGATGGGGTGCTTGCCTTTCTCTAAGCCTCTGAACTCTGAGTCTCCAAACGGGATCCTTCGCTAGCGCTCAGGATGACAAACCTGTCATCCTGAGGGCGAAGCCCGAAGGATCCCGTAGAAGAAAGAATGACTGTTGAGCAGCATTACGTCTTATCAGATTTCAGACGGGATCCTTCGCTAGCGCTCAGGATGACAGTACTGCACTTTGTAATTCACGGTGTTTTGGAACAAATAGCCAGTAATATTCTTCTCCTAGACATATAGATTATAGCACTATAGTGTCCACGGAGGCTTCTGATGGCTATGTTGCACTGCTTAAGTTATGCTTTTCTGTCATTGTCGCTTTACTGGACCTGTCGGGCATCCGGTGCCTGCGAATAATGACAGAAATTTTTACAGATTCTAGGTACTCTTGTCTTATTCAAAAGTTATGGTAGAATTAACACATAAGCACAGAGGGTTTCAAGAGCAGCCATAACTTTGCCAGGTTATAGCTATAGCAGAGGAGAACCTGGGATCGTGTGCGTTGCAACCTGGGATAAGCCTATATATGATTACAAAACTAATAATCCAAGTTTTGACGAATGCAATAGCTATTTATATAGCGGCTGAAGTGGTGCCTGGATTTACCTTTTCAGGAGAAAACAGCTTCATAGCCCTTTTAACGGCTGGGTTTATATTTGGCTTGATAAACTTTTTCATAAAGCCAGTGCTAAAACTGATTTCACTGCCGCTAATACTTTTCACCTTTGGACTCTTTACAATTGTGATAAATATTGCTATGCTTCTCCTCTTGGATTACTTTATTCCAGAGTTGACCATCAGTAGTCTAGGAGCGGCTTTCTGGGGTATGATTGTTATAAGCGCTGTAAACTTCTTTATCGGAGCTTTTTCGAGAAAGTGAGATTGACTTTGCAGAGAGCAATACAGAATTATTCTCAGCTTGGATAATCCAGAGCTGGAGAAGACATTTCTGCTGCTTTACTGCTTGTTTGCCTACTTTTACTCGCCTTAGTGCTGAAAAAAAGTAAACTTACAAAAACAATTATGGATAAAACTCTTGGGACAATTCAAGTGATTATATCAGTACTGTTAATTACCTCAATTCTTCTGCAGAACAGGGGCACAGGACTCAGTGAGACCTTCGGGGGAAGTGGAAATGTGTATCAGACAAAAAGAGGTTTTGACAAATTTCTTTTCAGAGCAACGATCATTCTTGCTATACTCTTCCTAGGCACCTCATTTATAAGTTTCGTACAGAGGTGATTACAGGCTTGTAGAAATACGACGGAATTTGTAGCAATGCAGGGTTTTGTGTTACATCTGAGAGGCCTGTTAACTTTCAAAATGAATGGAGGTTGCCATTCAAAACTAATCGGATAAAAACAGCATATTATAGCAATTAAGAATAGCTACTTAAGTTTAAGAAGGATAAGAAAAATTCCTCAGGTTTTGAGCAAGAAAGAACGCAGGCTCGTTGGGTTTTTTTTGCTTTTGATTATCGTAAACAGTGTCTATCTTGCTCTCTCTTATTACTACAAAAATACCAAGGCTGTTCCAGCATATCAGGGAGAGTATATAGAAGGAGCAGTTGGACAGCCGAGGTTCATAAATCCGATATTGGCTCAAACAAACGATATTGATTCTGATCTTTCAACTCTTGTTTATTCGGGCTTGTTGAAACGGGACAGTGAAGGAAAACTGATCAACGACATTGCTGAAAGTTATGAAATAGGAGACGGCAATTTAAGCTATACGTTTCACATCAAGAAGAATGTCGTTTGGCATGATGGAAAGAAACTGACAGCGGATGATATTGTTTATACAATTCAAACAATTCAAAATCCAGACTTCAATAGCCCTCTAAGAGCAAGCTGGAAGGGAATAAGGGTTGAAAAAATAGACGACTACACAGTGAAGTTCATTCTTAAAAAAGCCTATTCGCCGTTTCTGAATAATCTTACCTTTGGCATACTTCCCAAGCATCTGTGGTCGTTTATAGGAGCTAGCAATTTTCCTCTTGCCGAGTATAACATAAAACCAATAGGAACGGGTCCCTATAAGTTTAAACAGTTCACAAAAGATGCAGAAGGAAGAATAATTTCCATAGAACTGGTGGCAAATAAAGATTACTACTCTAAACCGCCGTTTATTGAAAAGCTAACTTTCAAGTTCTTTCAAAGTGAAGAAGAAGCAATCTCAGCATTCAATCGCAAAGAAATAAAGGGAATTAACTATCTTGCGCCGAAAAACAAAGAGAAAATTGCGGATTTAGAAAATACAAATATATATCGGCTCAATATGCCGCGGTATTTTGCCGTTTTCTTCAACCAAACAAAAAGTAAAGCTCTTTCAGATGAAACTGTGCGTCTAGCTCTTGCTTATGCTGTGGACAAAAACAAGTTGATTAAGGAAATTTTTCACGGTGAAGGTGATCCCATAGAAACACCAATACCGCCTCAACTTCCAGGGTATAATCCCAATACAAAAATTTACGACTATGCAGTCCAACATGCGAAGAACATTCTCCAAGCTGCGGGTTGGATTGATTCGGACGGAGATGGAATAAGAGAAAAAGAAGGAGTGAAGATTAAGTTTACATTAGTCTCCACAGATTGGCCAGAACTTAGAGAAACATCAAAGATGCTGAAGGAAATGTGGCAAAAAATAGGCGCCGATGTGGAAATAAAGAATGTTCCAATAAACGAACTTCAAAATGACTATCTAAAAACTCGCAGCTATGAAGCGCTCTTGTTTGGTGAGGTTCTGAATTATGATCCGGATCCATTTGCCTTCTGGCACTCTTCGCAAAAGAAAGATCCGGGGCTCAATTTTGCTTTGTATGACAATATGGAAGTTGATAAGTTATTGGAAGAAGCGAGGCGAGAGGCTGATGGCAAGAAAAGAGAGGAAAAATATAAGAAATTTCAAGAAATCGTTGTGGATGAGGTGCCAGCTATTTTCTTGTACAGCCCAAAATATCTTTATGTTCAAAGTAAATCGATTCGCGGGGTTGAACTGAAAAATATAGTCATTCCTGCTGACAGATTCAACGGTGTGGAAAATTGGTATGTGAAGACGAAAAGAGTTTGGAAATAAGAAGGCATAATAAATCAGCCAACTGACAAAATAAAATGTTTTATGAAGATTTTATAAAGGACAGGACGCCTGACATTCGCTATCTTTCTGATATGAAGGAAGTGATTTTCGACCAAGAGTGGTTGAGACATCAGACAGAAAATCTGGAATTATATTATATGTACAGGGACTTGGGTTTTGGGGAAAAAGAAAAGGAAAAAATTCACAGAAACAATCTCAGGTATGACATCACCATCATTCCACCACTGACGCTTGGGAAGGAATTTGTAAAAACAGCTGGCCACTATCACAGTTATTTTTCGGTCCACCTTTCTTATCCTGAAATCTATGAAGTTCTCTCAGGTGAAGCTTACTACCTGATGCAATATTTGATTGAGAACGATTCGGTTAGAGACGTTTACTTTGTTTATGCCGCGAAAGGCGACAAAGTAATCATTCCACCAAATTATGGCCATTTCACTATCAATCCAGGCAAAGACAACCTTGTTATGGCAAATTGGATTTGTCGCGAGTGTACCTCAAGCTACCAAGAGGTAAGGAAAAAGGGAGGCGCTTGCTACTTTGCTTTTTCGGAAGATGGAGAGGTCGTTTGGAAAGCCAATAGCAACTATAAAAAGATACCAAGTTTGAGAAAACTGCCTCCAACCAATTTTCGCAACTTCGGACTCGAAAAAGACAAGGAAATGTACAGTTTAGTGCATGATATTGAGAAACTTGATTTTCTGGTTCAGCCGACTAAGTATAGAGAGTTGTGGAGAAGGATAGTTAATGCTGAAGTGTAGCGGGGAGAACTTTCAATTTACGATTTCGCAGTCTCGGGGGTGTGGCGGAATTGGCAGACGCGCTAGCTTCAGGAGCTAGTGATAGCAATATCGTGGGAGTTCGAATCTCCCCATCCCCACCAGTATTTTACTTTCAGGGATTTTGCCGATTTTTTCATTCGCGCGAAGCGCGAAAAGGTAAGGAATTGTTGGCTCGCCGCGCAGAGCGCGGCTCGCCAAGCAGAGGTTCGAGCCAAAGATTTCTTTGGCGGCGACCTTCTTTGAAAGAAGGTCGCTATCCCTTGCGATTTTGACGAGGGTTGCAGCGGTTTTTACCCAGTTTTGGAAAGGTTCGAGCCAATCATTCTGCTTTTGTTCAAGATTGGTTATTTTCTCCTCCAGCGTCTTTTTCTCGCTCATCAGCTTGGCTTTTCTTTCTCTGTATTCTTCTCTATCTATATCCTGTTCAAGGTAAGCGTCTAAAAGCCGCTGGAGCTTGATATTGATGGCTCGAATTTTTTCTTGGGTCTCTTGAACAAAAGCAGAAACGGATTGGGCGGATTTCTTTTTGTCTTGCTCCGCCATTTGTAGCAGTTTCTCCGCCCAATCCGTTCGCAAAGAAACTTTTTGAATGAGAGAGGAGATCTGTTTGTCCAACTCCTCTTGGCGAATACAGGGTTCGGGGCATTTCATATCTTTGCGCTTCTTGGTGCAGTGGTAGTAGATGTATTCGTGGACATTGCCGTTTTTCTGCTTCTTCACCCTGTATTCGCCGGTTATCATCATGCCGCAAGTTCCACATCTCAATAATCCGCAGAATACTTGCGGCTCGTTCTCTGCCTTTTTTCTCGGCCGTCCTCTCTGCTTCAATACCTCTTGAACTCTATCAAAAAGTTTCTTTGCGATGATTGGCTCGTGTTTGCCTTCGTATATCTCGCCAGCATACTTGAACAATCCGCAGTAGAAAGGATTGGAGAGGATAAAGGCAACCCTCGTCTTGTGGATTCTCTTTCCGCCGCGGGAGAGTATCCCGCGGCGCGCCAAAAAGTCCGCGACATCTTCAAGGCGGGCGTTGCCGGTTGCGTAATACTCAAAGGCGGCTTTGATTATTTTGGCTTTCTTCTTATCCAATACGATTGTTTTTGTCCGCACATCGTTGATATAGCCAATAGGGGCAACGCTCGGATACTCTCCTCTGCGGACTTTTTGGCGCAAACCACGCTTCGTGTTTTCGGAAAGAGAATCCACATAGTATTTGCTTTGCCCAAAAGCAATGTTGAGCATAAACTTGCCTTGAGGGGTTGGCTCAAACCAGAAGGTAGGAAAGCGCAAGGCTTGGAGCTTCCCAGTGTCCAAGAGAAAGATAAGCCGCCCGCCGTCCACAGAATTGCGCGCCAGCCTGTCGGGGTGCCACGCCAAAATCCCCGCGGCTTCGCCGCGCTCAATGCGCTTCAACATCTCGCCAAAGATAGGACGTCCGGGGATTTTGGCGGATTGCTTTTCAATAAAAACATCAACAATCTCCAATCCTTCCTGTTTGGCATAGGCGCGCAATTCTGCGATCTGGTCCTCAATAGACCTAACCTGTTTGTCTTCCACATCCGTGGACTTGCGGGCGTAGAGGAAATACTTCGTTGTTTTGTTATCCATACTCATATTTTTATTGGGCAAAGCAAATACTTAAAATCGCAAGGGATACGAACCTCTGCTTGGCGAGCCGCGCTCTGCGCGGCGAGCCAACAATTCCTTACCTTTTCGCGCTTCGCGCGAATGAAAAAATCGGCAAAATCCCTGAAAGTAAAATACTGGTGCAACTTTACAACTCCGCTCGAACCTATTTCCAGCGGAACGCTGGATAATTG
>CAYWAL010000044.1:0-9433 GCA_964456605.1 uncultured Candidatus Saccharibacteria bacterium
TGTTTTCCCTATGTCCTCGTGTCATTCTGAGCGAAGCGAAGAATCCCGTAGAAAAGAGTATATCTATGACAGTATGCCTTATCTATCTTACAGACGGGATTCTTCGCTCCTTTCAGTCGCTCAGGATGACAAGACCTGTCATCCTGAGGGCGAAGCCCGAAGGATCCCGAACTCATGTGGATAGCTTTCTTAGAATAGCTTACGCTTTATTAGAATCTCAATGTCAAAGAGGAGAAAATCAAATTTGGAAGTATGGGCAAGGAAAATTGCTCGTGAGAATGATTTTGCAGTTGAGGAAAAAATTTATCAAGGGGAATATTATGCTACTGGCAACGTCAGAAATGTAATTTTTTCTGGTGTTTATCAAGGAAGGTCGGCGGTCCTCAAGGTCTATGATGATCCGCGTCTAAGCTTTGAGCCGATTTCCTTAGGAAATTTTAATAAGCAAAATAAAAGCAAGATTCTGAAAGCACCGTGTCTATATGCTTGGCAGATGATTTCAGCTCACAAGGGATGGTTAATTATGGAAAAACTGCCGGAAGGCAGGTTTTTTCAGGTGCCGTTAGAAAGGGAGGAGAAAAAAGAGTTTGTGGATATTTATTTGGAATACCGCCGAAATTTTCCAGTAACGCCGTTTAGAAAGCTCGATTTAGCTGAAAATCTGTCAGCCAGCAGATTTCATCTTTTTAGAATAAACCGCTGGCTGGAACTTGCCAACGAAAAAGAGATGGAAGCTGTTTTGAAGAATAGTGATCCAGTTCTTATCAGTGAGCAGTTTATTCCTTATTTCGAAAGAGGGTGTGAAATAATAGATCGGGAATTTTCCAAAAGAAAAATGATCTGGTGTCACGGACATTTTAAGCCGCAAGAGATTTTTAGGGCGGAAAATAAAAAACTTTATTACTTGACTGATTTTGCTCACTGTAAAATGTATCCTGAAGGGTATGAGCTGGCATTTATAGTTTGGGCGGATTGTTTGTTGGGAGAAGACTATCGTAAAAAATATCGCCAGTGGAAAAAAGGAATTGATGAATGGTTAGATGAATTTGAACGGTTGAACAGCGATTTTTTGAAGATAGATAGTTTCTCTTCTTTGATGAAAGCCAGTTTAATTGAGAGGATTCTGGGAACGATTTTGGCGGATGTTGTTGCCAGTGATGAGGAGAGGGAAGAAAAAAGGAAAAGGATTGATTTACTATATCAATTGTTCGACGAACTTGCGGTTTAGAGTGAAAGCACGTGAACAATAATCTAATCTACGGCAGTTAGAAATAAGATATCTTACCCCGCGGCAGTCTCCGCAAGGGACTGCTGCTTTTTTGCACATTTCATTGCTGAAAGCGGTTGGCTTTTGATTATGTATTGATGCCATTAGGACTAGACTTTGAATATAAGTATAAGTTGCGGCTTGTTTCTAATTGTTCTAACTAAACTGGACTAAACTTAAACAAACCTGCATTTTGCAGGTTTGTTTAAGTTTAGAGAAATAGGTTTTACAAAAAAGTTGGTTGTTGTGACTAGTTGTTACAGGAAGCACCAGCAGTGTTGCTATTTTCATTAAACCCAAATCCTGGAGAAAAGGCAACCGACGATAATTTTTTGGAGCATTCCTCGGGCGGATTATTGAATCCCGAGCAGATCATATCTAACAAGCTCTGCGGGTCTCTTCTTACAGAAACTCTCTTTCCGTTTATAACCAAGGTCGGAGATCCTTTCACTCCATATTTCTCATTGTCTTTCTTGTAAACATCAAATGGCGGGAATCTGTTGTTAATCCATGAGGATTTGTCATTATACTTTTCAGTTACTTTATACTCCTCATCCGTTGAACTTACGCACGCGGAAAGCTTTGCAGAATCTATGCCTGTCTTCTTTATGCATTCTTCAGACTTGCCAGCTTCAAGAAAGCATTTCAGATAACCTTGTAATTTGTCTGGCTCTTCTTTTTGGATGCAGTACTGCCTTAGGTTTTCATCCACCTCTTTTTTGCCGTGCATAGCATAATCGCAAAACTTCAGTTTAAAGTCAATTTTGTCTCCTAGAGTTTCGAGAACAGGCAGAAGTCCCTTTTCAATTTGAGCTCCATAAGGACAGTAGCTCATTACGAACAGCTCAACTTCCGGCTTGTCTTTCTTGGTCATTTCAGCTTTTTGCTTTTCCTCTTCCTTTTTCTGTCTCTCTTCTTCTTTTTCTTTTTGTTTTTTCATCTCTTCCATATCTATTGCTCGAGGAAAAAACGTTTTGCCATCTTTAGTAAAATAGAAGGTTATACTTCTATTGTCGCCAGTGTTTATTACGGCTTTGTATAGGTTTTCCTCTTCTGTAATTTCTTTGATTGTAGCTTTCTGGTCTGACTGAATCAGGACTTCATTTATAAATTTTTCAATTTTTTTCTTGATCTCATTATTAGCAGCTGTGGAAGTAGTGCCTTTTCTGCTTGTGTTATTTATGCTTGAGCCCACTATTAACAAGGCAAGTGTGGTCATTATTGCTACAGCTGCAAAAAGGAGCAAGAAAGACATCCGTTGAGACTCCTTTTTGCTTTTGCAGGATTTTTTCTCCTTATCTGACTTGTTGCTTGAAAATTTCTCTTCTTTTTTTTCTTTATTTTTTTTCTCGCTTGTTTTCATATTCTTGCATTAGTGATTTTTTTTAAGTTATGAAATATGGAGATTTTTTATCACTGCGGCAAGCTCTGTTGCGGCAAGCTCTGTAAGGAATCATTTCAATGTCAGTGTCGCAACAATAGAATATCTCATTTTGCAGTTCACCGCATATTTTGTCAGGCTGTGCAACACAGATTTCTATGGATCTTGTTGCAGACATCGTTATAGTTTACTGCGTTTTCTATATAGTTTATTTTTGCCGTTTTTTTGCTTTTGTCAATTGTGATTGCCACCACATCAATTTGCCAGTTGGTATCGTCGGAGTATTTGTTTTCTGAAAGATAGTAAAGAGCTGTCCTGATTAACTTTATTTGCTTGCGGGAATTTACTGCCTCCTGGGGCACACCGAATTTTTCGATGCTGTGCTTTGTTCTTGTCTTAGTCTCAATGAAGTGTATTGTCTCTCCCAGCTTTGCTACTATGTCTATCTCCCCGGTTCTTTTTTGATAGTTTGTTTTCAAAATAGAATATCCTTTTTTTGTCAGAAATTTGCATGCTATTTTTTCGCCAAGGTTTCCGAGCTTTCTTTTTTTGGTCAACATTTGCTTATTCAGTCTTTTTATTGAGTATTCTTGAAAAAACATTAGAACATCTTTGTCAGCTCTCCCAAAGCTGTTTCTATTATATTGGTCTGCAGGTCATAGTAGTAAAGCCCAACTAAAGCTCCTATGAACAAAAGGATGATGATCACTGCGTTTATAAACTCGGCTTTTACGTCATATTCCCTATCATTTCTTCGGTCTTCCTTCTTGGGTTTTTCTGGTCTTGCTTCCACCTCTGTCCTCTTTTTGCCTGAGACGTTTTTATTTCTATTCCTATTTCTAAACTTGTTCTTTCTGCCCATATTGTTAATTCAACTTTGATATTTTAGATTTTAGAGTTTTATTTGCATTTGATTATTTTCTTTCCTCCAACTTCACTTTTACTTCCTTTTCCTTGCCTTTGTGCAGAATTGTCAAAGTAATCTCTTCGCCAACAGAATGCTTGCTGATCAAACTTGCAAGCGGATTTTTGCTGTCAACTTTTACACCGTTAACTTTCAAGATAATATCATTTTCTACAATTCCTGCCTTATCTGCCGGTGAACCGGGGACTACTGCCAAATCGCTTATGGATGTTCCTCTTATTATTAAAGCGCCATAATCTACAGGAAGGTTGTTTTTCTCTTTGATCTCACTGTTAATCATAACATAGCGAACTCCTAGATAGGGAGTGACAATCCTGCCATACTTTTTGACGTCGTTGATTATCTTCTTAACATCGTTTATTGGCAGGGCAAAGCCGATATTTTCAGCGCCTTGTGCCATTGCCACATTTACTCCGATTACTTCTCCTGACAAGTTAAGCAAGGGTCCGCCTGAATTGCCGGGATTTATTGCTGTATCTGTTTGAATGACATTGGTCAATTGTTCTGCCGGCAATCCTGAGCCGGAGGCAACTACAGAACGTTTAAGGCCTGAAATGACTCCTACGCTTACTGTGTTTCTAAACTCTCCCAGTGCGTTGCCAATAGCTATTACTGTTTGACCAATCTGAACGTTGTCGGAATCGCCGAGAGGAAGAGTAGGCAGATTGTTTTTTTCAATCTTGAGAACAGCCAAGTCTCTTATAGGATCACGTGCTAGAACTTTTGCTGGGTACTTTTTCTCATCGTTGGTCAAAACAGTATACTCTGCATCTTTATCGCTTACTACATGTTTGTTTGTGATTATTAAGCCGTCAGAAGAAACAATAAAGCCGCTACCTCCGCCAATTTCCTTCTTTTCTGTTCCTTTTTGTCTATATTGCGGAATGCTGAATTCTTCTCCAAAAAACTGCTCAAAAAAAGGATCACCCTCAAATGGGTTATAGAAATATCGTTCTATTTTTGGCAGGTCTTTGGTTATAATGATGCTTACCACTGCTGGATTCGCCTTTTTCACCGCTTCGATAACTGCCGATTCCTCTTTGACGACTTTTGTCTCTGTTGTAGTTTCTTTTATGTGTTTTGTGGGAATGCTTTTGGAAATTTGCGGATAATATCTGTTCAGTAGAAAACCGCCTATTGTTCCAAAAATAAGTCCGTTTATGGAAGAGAAGACAAAACTAGTTATGACGACAGTGGCAATTAGTTTTTTTGTAGATATTTCCATAGGTTCTGAAGTTATTTTTTAACTCTTTGAGTGCAGAATGGAGCTGCGGTTTTTGTTATGGAGTTTTGTGGATTGTATTGTAGGAACACTGTTTGAGGATTGCGATCTATATTGTATTATTTTAAATTGTTCTAATAAAAACTCTACTGCGCATTTTACAACTATATGCTAATTGGCGCAAGGGGATGCGGATGTAGGACCTGTGCCAAAAAGTATAGTTGACAACTTTTGTAGATATATTGCCATTTCTACGGGATTCTTCGCTTCGCTCAGAATGACAGGCAGAATGTCATCCTGAGCCGAAGGCGAAGGATCCCGTAGGTAGAAAAGTGTAAACTATTCTAAGAAAGCTATCCATATGAGTTCGGGATCCTTCGGGCTTCGCCCTCAGGATGACAATTCTGTGTCATCCTGAGCCGAAGGCGAAGGATCCCGTCTGTAAGATAGATAAGACATACTGCCATAGATATCACTTTTTTCTACGGGATTCTTCGCTTCGCTCAGAATGACAGTGAGGCGGGATCCTTCACTGCTCTCAGGATGACACGGGAAAAACACCGTTATCCTAAACGCCGGCGAAGGATCCCGTCTGTAAGACATTCCTAAGAGATCTTTCGAGTTTCACCCTCAGGGTGACAGGTGTGGTAAAATTATCAAAGATTCTCCACTTTGCCTAGAAATAGCAAGTAAAGTAACTGCAGCCCTGCGGTTGCAATAGCGTTAGGATTTTCGTGATTTGAGGAGAGGTAGATTTTCTTTCACGAAGCGTTTTGTGGCGGCGCGGGGGAGAGTTTGGAATTTAAAGCCGATGGTGATATATTTATATAACGGATTACCAGCGAAGCCCTAACGAAATCAATTTCACAAATGGAGCCCCGACGAAAGTCGGGATTGATTTGCAAAAAGTATGAATTTAACTCTGAAAACTCCAATTGAAAAACTCCCTCAAATCGGAGCGGCATATATAAAAAGGCTTCACAAAATAGGAATTGAAACGGTGGAAGATTTGCTTTTCTATTTTCCGTTTCGCTACGATGATTTCAGCAAAGTCAAGAAAGTAAGCGAAGTGGAGATAGGGGAGGTTGTGAGCATTTGCGGCAGAATACTTGACATTCAGAATGTGAGAACTTGGAAAAAGAAAATGAATATCACAGAGGCACTTGTTGAAGATGAAACAGGAGTGATAAAAGCAATCTGGTTCAATCAGCCTTTTTTGGTCCGCAATCTGCGAAAGGGAGTTAGTGTCAGTTTGAGCGGCAAGGTCACCTGGGCGCAAGAAGGACTTCAGCTTTCAAATCCAGCTTATGAAATTTTAGGAAGCAGACAAGCGCTTCACACCGGCAGGCTTGTTCCTGTATATCACGAGACAGAAGGGCTTTCGTCTAAATGGCTTAGAATGCGGATTAAGTCCGTAATCAAGCTGGCTAATGAGGTGGAGGATTATCTTCCTTATGAAGTTATAAAGAGGCAAAAACTTTTCAGCCTTCCTGAAGCTGTAAGACAAATTCACTTTCCTTTTAATGCGGAAAAAGCAGAAACCGCCAGGCGGCGGCTGGCTTTTGACGAATTGTTTTTGATTCAACTTTATATGCTTTCTCAGAAAAAGAAGTGGCAAAAGAATAAAGCTGTGAGCATAAAGTTTGATGATCAGCTTCGGCGGGAGATTAAAAATTTTGTTGACAGCTTGCCTTTTAAGCTTACTAACGCCCAAAGAATTTCTGCTTGGAGCATAATAAAAGATCTTGAAAAACCTAGGCCAATGAACAGATTATTGGAAGGGGATGTTGGATCCGGCAAGACATTGGTGGCTTTAATCGCGGCTTTGGCGGTTGTAAAGTCAGGTTATCAGACTGCTTTTATGGCTCCCACAGAAATTTTGGCGCGGCAGCATTTTGAGGAAGCTGTAAAAAGGATTGGCGGACTGCGGACCTTGTCTTCTTCAAAAACTTTGAGCGATGAAGAAAAAAGCGGCAAGCCAAATTCAAATTCTGCTGTGACAGCCGCTCTTTTGACTGGAAATGAGAGCAGAATTTATGAGGCTGGAGAAGTAAGGACGGCGAGCAAAAAAGAGTTGTTGGAAAAGATAAAAAAAGGAGAAATCGGACTCGTGTTTGGCACTCATTCTTTGATACAAAAAGAGGTTTCTTTTGGAAAACTAGCACTTTCTATAGTTGATGAACAACATCGTTTTGGGATAGAACAACGGGCTAAACTGCAGAAAGAAGTCTCGGGAATAAGAGATGGACTAAAAACAGTGCCTCATCTTCTTTCTATGACGGCTACTCCTATTCCGAGAACTCTGGCTCTTGCCGTTTATGGGGATTTGGATTTGTCAATTTTGGACGAGATGCCAAAGGGAAGACAAAAAATAATTACGAAATTGATTGCTCCCGCAAATAGAGAATTAGCATATCAGTTTATCCGCGGTCAGATAAAAAAAGGAAGACAGGCTTTTGTGATTTGTCCTCTCATTGAGGAATCCGATGTTTTGGAAGTTAAGTCAGCGACACAGGAGTATGAGAAGCTGAAAAATGTAGTGTATCCAGATTTGAAAATAGGTCTTCTTCATGGAAAAATGAAGTCAAAGGAGAAAGAGAAAGTTATGCGTGATTTTTCAGAAGGTAAAATAGATATTCTTGTTTCAACCTCTGTTGTAGAAGTGGGGATTGATGTTCCAAACGCGACGGTAATGGTTATTGAAGGAGCGGAGAGGTTTGGTCTTGCTCAACTTCATCAGTTCAGAGGAAGAGTTGGACGCGGCAGACATCAGTCGTTTTGCTTTCTATTTACGGATTCAACATCTTCCACAACGCATAAACGTTTGAAAGCTTTTATGAAAAGCGAAGACGGATTTGAACTTGCCAAGAAAGATTTGGAAATTCGCGGACCTGGAGAACTTATAGGGATTAGACAATCAGGGATTCCAGATTTGGCGATGGCATCGCTTTCCGACGCTGATCTTATAAAAAGCGCTAGGGAAGAAGCACAGAGGCTTCTTGGGGAAGATAGTGAATTGAGAAAATATCCAAAACTTGCCGAGAAATTGAAAAAATTTACCAAGAAAGTGCATTTTGAATAACGGCTTTTGTTGATAGCGTATGAGGTTGCAAAGTGAGGGAATGAATATTTGGATTTGGCGCCAATTTAGAAATTTTTCGGACGCGATAGACTGTCTGGAAACCATCTTTTCTTTATACCTTATGGACACTGGGTGTCCCGGAAAAAGTTCTTCTTTCTAACCTGCAATCAATCTTCTTTCGGTTAGATTTTAGAGTGTTGAATAATACAGGCTTCTTTTCTAAATCCTGCTATAGTGGTATAATGACGCAGCAGTAAGCGCCTTTGGAGAAAAGGGGAAAACAGGAATGGGATGCATCTTGTTGCAGAGAAATGAGTGCAAAAGCAAGTGCAAAGCGGGATTTGCGCCAGCTTTACTATTCAAAAACTAGAATCGTTCTATGAAATTCAAGAAAGAAGCGGCTTACATCCTAGGAGGAACAGCGGCGATTGAAGCAGGGCCATCTATTATTGAAGAAACATTTAGAGACTTAGGAGTAGGTTCTGAAATTGTGAAAAACACAGAGCTGGGTAAAATGCTGGAAGGAGTGATTGATTTTGGTCAAGAAATAGCTCCTCCAGTGGCTGTTTTAGCTTTGAGTTGGTTGGGTTTGAAAACTATGTTGAAAGGAATAGAGGGCGACAAGGAAAAGTGAAAGAAGAATAAAAGAGTTTGTTTCTTTGCCTAAAAACTCTAAAAACTATAGGTAATATGAGTACTATAACAGATGTGGACAAAGAGCTTTTCAGGAAGATTGACGCGGTCCTGAGAAAAAGACCTTCTTCTGAGGAAGCAGTTGATTTTTGGTTAGGCTTAAGCGCAGAGGAATATGATCGACTTGTATTTCTTTTTGAGAATAACAAGATAGAAGGAATGAGCAGTGAAGTAAGATTAAAATTAGTGAAGGCGTTTAAGAGGCTGAAAGAGAGACTTGGTAGCAAAAATAAGAAAGCAAAGGAGCATTAAAGGGCGTAGGTTGCAAAGAGTGAAGTTTAGCTGTGGTTTTTTAGTTTTCTTTTCTTCTTGTACAAATATTATTTTCTCTGATATAATTGCTGCAGGATTAGAGTCCTCGAGCGACGCTCTTACAAAATGAAATAAAACGAGCTCTTGTGAAAGTTGGAATTCAGAAGAGGCTGGATAATCCCGTGTCCTCAAATCCTGACTCTCATCGGGACTCTGTCTGTTTATTACTGCGAAAGTCCTTGTGAAAACGGGGAGCGGGAATCTATCCTTTCGTCGTTCTTTCTGTCATTCCCGCGAAAGCGGGAATCCAGGAGAAATATCCTCGTACAGGAAGTTAAATGTCAAACAGGGCAGTTTCAAAAAAACGTTTTGCTAAAAATCCGAGATTATTGCTTTCTCTGTGTTGGTTCAATCGTCCACGATTGAACCCGTAGGTTTTGATTTCAGGACTGACTGTTTACTTTGCAATCAAAACAAATGGTTCAATCCCGCGATTGAACCAACAGAAGATATACCACCGACACGCCATTTCTGGCGTGGTCCATTATATAAGTATAGTTGGACCACAGCAGAAATGCTGTGAACAATCACACCATTTTCTGCGTTGGTTC
>CAYWAL010000045.1:0-8903 GCA_964456605.1 uncultured Candidatus Saccharibacteria bacterium
AGCGACAAACAAGCAACTGCCATATTGGAGATGAAACTTCAAACCCTCGCTGGTTTGGAAAGAAAAAAAATAAAAGAGGAACTGGAAGAAAAGAAAAAGCTTATAAAGAAATTGGAATCTATATTGAAGAGCAAAAAGAAGATTATGGGTATCATAAAGAAGGAATTGATTGAAATTAAAGAGAAGTATGGCGACCAGCGAAGGACCAAAGTTTACAAGAGCGCTATTGGCGAGTTTTCGCAGGAAGACCTGGTGCCAGACGAAGATGCAATTATAATTGTCACTAGAGAGGGCTATGTAAAAAGAATGAGTCCCGATGTTTATCATGTTCAGCATAGAGGAGGAAAAGGGGTTGTCGGCGCAACAATAAAAGAGGGAGATGTCATTGATCACTTTCTTGTTGCCAATACTCACAGCGGGTTGCTTTTCTTCACAAACACTGGAAGGGTCTTTCAAACGAAGGTCTATGAAATCCCAAGCAGCAGCCGAGCGGCAAAGGGACAATTGATTGCAAACTTTCTTCAGCTTTCTCCGCAAGAGACCGTTACAGCAGTCGTATCACTAGACAAAAGAGAAAATACAAAGTTCCTTGTAATGTCAACAAGAGGTGGTATAATTAAGAAGGTGGCAATAGAGGAATTCGCAAATGTAAGAAGATCAGGGTTGATAGCCATAAAGCTAAGAAAAAGTGATGAGTTAAGGTGGGTGAAACCGAGCGGGGGAAATGATGAGATTATTATGGTGACTTCCAATGGACAAGCGATCCGATTTAAAGAAAAAGATATCAGACCAATGGGAAGGTCCGCATCCGGCGTGAATGCAATCAAACTTAAGTCTGGCAGCGCGGTTGTTAGTATGGACGTAGTCTCTGATTCTCAAAAAGGGGAAAAATATGTCCTCACCGTCACAGAGAATGGCTTTGGAAAATTAAGCAGTCTAAAACTATATAAAGTCCAACATAGAAATGGCAGTGGAATAAAAACAGCGGTTGTTACTCAAAAAACAGGAATTGTCGTTAGTTCACAGGTAATAAATGAAGATCAACTGAAAAAAGATCTTGTGATTATTTCTCGCAAGGGGCAAGTAATCAGGATTCCTCTTGCAAGTGTTGCAAAATTAGGACGTGCCACTCAAGGAGTCAAGATTATGAGAATGGACAACGGCGACAAGGTTGCTTCAGCCACAGTGGTTTAATGTGTTTTTGTTTTTCCCAAAGATTATTTTTCTAGCTATTACCTCTCTTGATGAAAACTCAAATTCGATTATACGTTATACAACGGCATTGAAAGGATAGTAAGTTTTTTGCGGCAATTAGAATTGAGAAGTTTATACTGCAATTGCAAATATGTCCTACTTTTTTCTCGCTACGGGATCCTTCGCTCCCTCTGGTCGCTCAGGATGACACAGAGTTGTCATTCTGAGGGCGAAGCCCGAAGGATCCCGTAGCAGAAAGAATGACTGTAGCACTGTGCCTTGTCCAATTTCTATGCGAGATCCTTCGCTAGCGCTCAGGATGACAGTGTTTTCTCCGTGTCATCGTGTCATTCTGAGCGAAGCGAAGAATCCCGTAGAAAAGAGCAATGCCTATTTATAATATCTATAGCAGTATGTCTTACCTTTCTCCAAACGGGATCCTTCGCTGAAGGCGAAGGATGACATTGTTTTTGAACCACTCGAACTTGACTGGCAGAAACTTAAAAGGTTGTATGGATAATTCAACGTAGTACACATAAAATCTTCAGCATATAGAAAAGCCAATTTATTAAATTGTTAACCTAGAAAAATGGAACTGCAAAACAACTCCGGAATTATGACCAGCGCTGGAACGGGCGGGTTTATGAATCCTGATAGAATAATAAACGAACTTGGAATTAAAAGCGGTATGGTAGTTGCTGATTTTGGCTGCGGCGCCGGATACTTTGCAATCCCAATCGCAAGACTGGTAAAAAATAGTGGCAAGGTCTACGCTATTGATGTGTTAAACTCAGCCCTCGAAGCAGTTTCAAGTAAAGCAAGGCTATATGGGCTGTTAAACATTGAGCTTGTTAGAGCAAACATAGAAGTTGTTGGCGGATCAAAGTTGAAAGACAAATCCGTCGATCTTGTTATACTTGCCAATGTGCTTTTTCAATGCAAAGACTATGATTCAGTTTTCTGTGAAGCAAAAAGAGTTTTGAAGAGCGATGGAAGAATTGTAGTCATAGACTGGATTCCAAGAAAAACTCCATTGGGTCCAAAATTTGAACACTGTCTCAGTGAAAACGAGGTAAAAAAAATTTCTGTCAGAAATGGCTTGAAACTCGTAAGAAAGATCGACGCAGGCAGTCATCATTATGGAATGATATTTGAATTGTTTTGAGTGCTTTGGGTGTTGTTGCGCAATATATTTTCTATGTGAAATACAATAGCGTCATCCTGAGCGAATGTCGTGTTATAGTGTCATCCTGAGCGGCTGAAAGGAGCGAAGGATCCCGCATGGAGAAAAGATGTTGTCATCCTGAGCGTTAGCGAAGGATCCCGTCTGAAAATTGGACAAAACACATTGCTACAGTCACTCTTTCTTCTACGGGATCCTTCGGGCTCCGCCCTCAGGATGACAACTCTGTGCCATCCTGAGCAACTGAAGGGAGCGAAGGATCCCGTCTGAAGATAGACAAGACATACTGCCATAGATATACTCTTTTCTACGGGATTCTTCGCTCCGCTCAGAATGACGAGCAGATCTCCAGTAGAGTAAAAAAGAAAGAGATTTGTTAAAAACCACCAAATTCTAACCACCATAAACTATGACCAGACAGAGAATAATTTTGATTGCAGTTGTACTGCTTCTCTTGCTAACGGGTGTGTGGTATATCACCGGTTGCCCTCCATTGAAAAGATGCCCATTCTTTAAGTTTAAGAAACCAAAGCCTAAGAAGGTTACGCTAAAATTTGTAGGACCTTGGGACAATGCAAGTAACTGGAGCAGCATCATTTCCAAGTTTAACAAGTACAAGAAAGCAGAGCAAAACGGATTCTTGGACGTGAACATAGTGTATCAGAAGATAGGCGATCCAATAAACTATGAGAACATAATAAGAGAAATGCAGTATGAGGGAGACGGTCCTAACATCTTTATGGTATTCAACACCTGGATTCCCAAGTACAAAGGCAGGATTCTTCCTATGCCAAAAAGAATGATGACCCTCTCGCAGTTTAAAAACACCTTTGCCAAGGTAGCTGTGACTGATCTTACTACGCCAGATGGAAAAATTTACGCCCTTCCTTTTTACATAGATACCCTGGCTTTGTACTACAACAAAGATATGTTTTTAAATGAAGGATACTTAAAAGCACCAGAATCATGGAGCGAGTTTCAAGACTATGTGGAAAAACTTACTGTTCTTGACAAAGAAGGAAACATTAAAAGAGCAGGAGCGGCTTTTGGCGGCGGGACCAACGTCAACAGAAGCCAAGATATAATTATGCTTCTTGCAATGCAGAACAATGCTCTGAGCGGCGAGGAAAATCTGATTAGTTTCGACAACTCAGGAACAGCCGCAGCAATAAAATTCTATACTGATTTTACTAATCCAAAAAAGAGATTTTACACATGGAATGAGGATCAGATGTACTCCATAGATGCATTCGTGCAAAGAAAAGCAGCTATGATGATTAACTACTCTTACCACATCGGAAATGTGATAAACAAGACAGGTGGAACACTTGACTTTGGAATTGCTCCTATTCCACAGCTTGACAAAAGCAAACGCGTCAACTATGCAAGCTATTGGGTTCCTGTTGTTGCAAAAAAAGCCCCTTGTAGGGCAGAAAGAGGAGCAAAAGTAGACTGCTACCAATTAGCTTGGGAATTTCTGAATTTTGCAGCCAGAAAAGAAAACGTCAAACTTTACCTGGATTCTGTAAAAAGAGCTGCTGCCAATTTGGAGCTTGCCAAAGAACAATCTTCAAATTTTGATGATATGAGAAGTGTGTTTGCAAGTCAAGTTTTCACAGCAAAAAGCTGGTATCATCCTGACGACGACAAAAGTGACGAGGTTTTGGTTAAAATGATAGACTCTATTATAACAACTGATCAAAAGAAAAAGAAAAGTATATACGATGCGATGGAGGAAGCAAAAAGACAATACAAGTGGTTGTACTGATGATTGAGAAGCTATCATTTTATCAAGGCTAAGACAATCTCTCTTACAAGATTCTGCTACCTTCGGCATAACAATCCCTGTCATTCCAAAAAGCAAAGTGAAAAAGGGTCCCGCAGGACCGAAGAACAACCGCTAAGTAGTATTATATCGTCTTATCAGATTTCACACGGGACCCTTACTACTCTTAGTTTCTCAGTAATAGTATAAAGAATGACGAGCAGGTGTTATAACGTCATCTCGAGCAAAATAATAAAGGATCCCACTAAAGCCGACTAAACTGATTTTAGAATTTCCAGTGTCTCTCTTGCGCACTTTTGCCAAGAGAATTTTTTTATGTGCTCATATCCTCTTTCTATCAAATGGTTCCTTAAGTCATCATTAAACAAAACTGCCTCTATTGCTCTTAAAAGCTCATCAAGATTATAAGGATTAATCATAATCGCCGCATCTCCAACTGCTTCGGGAAGAGAAGAAAGATTTGAAGTTATAACGGCCGTCCCATTTGCCATTGCCTCAAGGGGAGGAAAACCAAACCCTTCATAAAAAGACGGATAAACAAAAAGGTCAGCCAGAGAGTACAAAATAGATTTATCTTCATCTCTCACAAATCCTGTAAATATTATATCATTCTTCACTGGCGACCTCTCAACACTTTCAAATACATCTTGATAAAGCCAGCCCTTTGAGCCGGCAATAACCAATTTGCAGTTTTCACCTTGCAGTTTATGATTTGCTTTCAATTTTTCAAAAGCTTTTACCAATCCAACAATGTTTTTACGCGGTTCGAGGGTGCCTAAATATAGAATGTAGCGATCAGGCAGGCCGTATCTCCTTTTTACAATATCAAACTTTGAATTCCAAGCGCTGAGTTTTGAACCTCTGCTTACTCCAGAATAAACCACTCTTATCTTGCCAGGATCAACATTATAAAGCTCAATCAGATCACTTTTTGTTGACTGCGAAACCGCTATTATTTTTTTCGCCCCTTGCGCCTGACTCTTCGGATTCATTGAAAAATGCCAATAGTTTTTGCTGATAGAATAGAATTCAGGATGTCTTTCAAAGCTCAGATCATGAAAAGTTATCACCGCAGAGCATTCTTTTGAGACAGATGACAAGAATATATGGGGTGAAAAGAAGACATCAACTTTCCCAAGCAATTTATCTATCTGCGGAAAATTAAAAAAACGGGAGGAAAAGTCAAGAAGTCTGTTCGGCATTCCGAATTCAACCAGTTCAACATTCGGCAGCTTGAGCCAATTGTAATCCAGTTTCACTTTCTTGTATCCATTATAAAAGAGCTTATATTTAACACTGCTGTCCAGCGGGAGCATATTCTCCAAAAGATTGATTGTATATTCCTCAACACCGGTTCTTGTTCCTCTAGCAAGCACTCTAATATCAATGCCGACAGTCATAGTTGCTTTCAAGATCATTATTGTTTATAACTTGCGAAAATACTCTTTTGCGAAGACAATAAAAGTTCCAAGAATGAGTCCGCAAGCAAGACCGATCAACAGATTGAAAAAAATATCCACTTTGTCTTTCACAATTACAGGAGATTCACTTTCTATTGAATAGCCAGTTTCTTCCTTCTTGCTCCCTTCAAGCGTTTCGGTTTTCATCTTTACTACTTTCACAATTGCAGACGAAATCTTTTCTGCTTCTTGCTGGCTACCAGCTTTAAATCTCACTTCCACATAGTTGGACGCCATCTTTTTTGCTGAAAATCTCTTGGTGTACTCTCTTATGTTTCTAAAACTGCGGTCAATTCCCGCCTCTTGATAAATCGCATCTACCACACTTGGGCTTTTTAGCCACTTTTCAATGGAATCGGCTATTATGTCCGCTGCCTTAAGAGCATAATAATTATCATACTTGAAATCATCAGTCTGCTGAGTTCCAACCTTCTTTACAAAAAGAGACAGAGACACCTCATATTTTATGGGCCGCATAGTAGAGAACAAAAAGGCGCTTAGACCTGTAACAACACTAACAGCTATAATCAACTTAGATCCCTTTCTAACAATTTTCACATACTCCCTTAGCTCCATAAATCTTACTTTAAGAGGTAAATTTACTTACGTGCTCTTTGTATGCTTTATAAACAAACTTTTTAATTTTCTTTTTAAAAATTTCTCTGTCAAACTTCAAAGCGTGCTTTCTAATTTCACTCGGATCGAATTTGTCAGCATCAAAATTTCTAACAGCTTCAGCAACTGCTTCTGGCGTTTGCTGGTCAAAAAATATTCCAGTTTTGTTTTCAATCACAGTTTCCAGCGCACCACCTCCCCTAAATGCAATAACAGGTCTCCCAGAGGCCATTGCTTCAAGGGGAGCAATTCCAAAATCTTCTTCGGCAGGAAAAATAAAAGCTTTGCATTTGGAATAATACTGGCTAGTCTCTTCATCGTCAAGATACCCCAAAAACTCTATATTTTCCCCAGCTTGTTTGCGAAGTCTATCTATCTCAGGTCCCTTGCCAATTATTTTAAGACGCAGATTCCTTAGCCTATTGAAAGCTTCAACCACTATATCGAAGCGCTTATAAGGAAGTGCGCGACTAACCATCAGATAGTAGTTTTCAATATGTCTAGAAATATGAAAATTCCTTGTGTTTACAGGAGGGTTTATAACAAATGCGTTCTTGCCATAGTACTTCTTGATTCTTGAAGCAACAAAACAGGAATTGGCTATATATACATCGGGTCTATCGGCAGAAATTTTGTCCCATACCCTGATATAGTTCATAGCAAAAGGCACGAGCTTTTTGGTAAAGTCTGAATATTTGAACTCCCTTATATATTTATGACAGTCATCCCAAGCATATCTCATTGGCGTATGGCAGTAGGTTATAGAAACTGTATGAGGCATTGTTATTACCCCCTTAGCATAACTGTTTGAATCAGAAAGGACAACGTCATACTCCGACAGATCAAACTGCTCAATTGCCATAGGCATAAGGAGAGGAAAGAGTCTGTGATGAGATCCAACAAAAGGTATTTTTTGCAAGAATGAAGTAATAATCTTTCTCTGGGAAAAAGCCCCTCTCATCAGGTTTTTGTCATATACCATTGTGTATATTGGAGCTTGCGGAAAGATTTCTGTAAAAGCTTCCAAAACTCTTTCCGCCCCGCCATACTGAACTAGATAATCGTGAACAAGTGCTACTTTCATTGATGGAAGTTTTAGTTTTTAACAACAGATACAGCGTCGCTCCGCCTACACCAGAGCGATATACCGCATAAACCGAAAGCTAAAAGGAAAAACGAAAACAAACTAGCAACTTACGATTGGCGGCATATAAAACTCTTAGATTTCAAACACCAATCTGATTGCTGTCAAACAGTAAAATAACCCTGAACTTCGAACTCCAACTTTGAACTTTGAATTTTGAACTTTAAACTACCTTTTTTCCAGCTTCTTAGTCGCTTTATGCACCCCGCTTCCATATTGAAACGCCTTTTTGCGCTGTCTGATAATTTCACTCGGAAGGCATTTCCTGAATGCTTCACGCAGGATATATTTATTAACTCCGCTTTTTATCTTAAGCTCAGGACTTATTCTAACTGCCAGCTCAACTACTTCTTTTTCCAAAAATGGGTAAAGTGGATCTATCTCAAAATAACCACAAACCTTGAAATTGTACTGCAGATTGGTTTTATGAATGTCTTTTATATCACGAAACATATCTTCTGCAAAGTTTTTCGTTTTTCCATACTTTGCAAATCCTCCAAATAATGTATCTGCTCCCTGCCCCGATACAAAACTCTTCAGCTTTCTGCTCTTCAGCTCCTTGGCAAGAATGAAAAGCGGCAAATTCAAATCTACCACCAATCTATTCTTCGTTCCAACTATCTTAATTGTTCTTTTCCAGCATTTCTTAAGGTTAATATCGTCTAAATAAATAATGTTCAGCTTTAAATCCAGAAGCTTGGCAACCTTTTCGGCATTCTTCACATCATAAGAATTCTTATAACCAACACAGAACAAGATTGGTTTTGTATATCTTAGAGTTAGAAAGGCAAGAATTGAGGAATCAAGACCGCCAGAAAAAGCTATCGGGACTTCCTTCTGACCCCCGACAAGCTTCTTCACAGAGTTTTCCAGGGCGCGGCGCAGACGAAATTTGACACGTTCACTGTCAATGAATTTTCTTGGCTTTTCTAGTTTTTCAAAATTGGCTAACATATTTTTCCCTGTCTTCCCTTTGTATCCAACTGTCTGTTCACCAATTCGTCGGCAAGCCTATTCTCCTCTCGTGGAATGTAGGTAAATTTCACAGAATCGAAATCGAGCATTAGGTTCCAGACCTTAATAAATAGCGGCTGAAGTTCTTTATTTTTTATCTTATACTGATGGTTTAGATGTTTAACCACAAGCTCGCTATCAAGATAGCACTCAACATTCTTCTCGCCCAAAGCACAAGATTTTGCGCCACCACACTTAAAAATGCTTTTTGCTTTTTGGAGCGCTAAAATAACCGCTTCATACTCTGCTTGGTTGTTTGTCGCAAGACCAAGATATTTTGAAGTCTTTAAAATTACATCACCGACTTCATTTTTTATAACAACTGCACAAGCGGCAGGTCCCGGATTTCCACGAGCACCTCCATCAGTATATATTTTCAATTTTGCCATAGTTTACTACTTATTACTTTGAATCACGAAACACAACAGTCTCATCCTTAGCAACTGAGAGAAGCAAAGGATCCCGTCTGGAGAAAAGATATTGTCATCCTGAGCCGAAGGCGAAGGA
>CAYWAL010000046.1:0-2800 GCA_964456605.1 uncultured Candidatus Saccharibacteria bacterium
TTTTTTTATTTTTTTTCTTTGTGTTCTTAATTGTTACTTGTTATTGTTTCGATGGTAGACATTATTTATTGGTGGAGTTGGTAATAACCAAGTTTTCAGCAAAGAATCTCATCCTCTTGGCTATTTTTTGTATATTTGCTATAATTTTAAAGCAACTTGCGGGTGTCGTATAGTGGTCATTATGCTAGCCTTCCAAGCTGGAGAGGTGGGTTCGATTCCCATCACCCGCTCAAGTAGTAAATAAATTATTTACTCTGGATTTCAGGTAGCCTCTTGTCTCTTCTGCTCACCATCAGGCAGGCTTGCCATCCTTGTTGCAGACATCTATATTTGAGGGATTTAATAGTGAGGTACCAGGTAGTTTAATAGAGACTCATTCTTTTGTGCATCTGAGCCTAGGTGCTTTTGAGATATAACAGGAGCTGTTATAGGCTGAACGAGAAGGGGTAGATATCCAGAAAAAACTTTTTTAGCAAAATGATGTCGAGGACTGGCGAGACATCGCCAGCCTTTAATTCGTATAAGGTAGCATCTATTATTATCTTCCTAGGTTGAGAAGCTGTTTACTTTAAGCTGCGACATCCAGCCTTTTAAATTAGCAGTTGAATCTAAGCAATTCAAAAACAATGCCATAATGTCATCCTGAGCAAGTAGAAGAAGCGAAGGATTCCGGCTGGAGAAAAGATGTTGTCATCCTGAGCCGAAGGCGAAGGATCCCGTTTGGAGTTTGGAGTAAGGTAAGTCGTGCTGCTATAGATAGTATAAAGAGGGTAGGTATTGCTCTTTCTGCGGGATTCTTCGCTTCGCTCAGAATGACGGTAAGGGTGTCATCCTGAGCGACTAAAAGGAGCGAAGGATCCCGTTTGGAGAAATGTAAGACATACGATATTCCCCTTCCTGCGGGATCCTTCGGGCTTCGCCCTCAGGATGACAACTCTGTGTCATCCTGAGGGCTAGCGAAGGATTTTGTCTGGAGGAAGATAGAACACACTGCTATAGATATTCCCCTTCCTACGGGATCCTTCAGACTTTACTCTCAGGATATAGGTCTTGTTTTTAGCAAGCGGAGTTTTTGTCAGAAAAAGGCGTTTCAATTGTCTGTACGGCGACTTTTAGCTTTGAGCGCAGGACCTGTTTGTATGTAACTCGAAGTAAAAGTAATAAATGAATTTTGTAGGAAGCATAAATTTCGTCAAGAGAGATAAGCTGGCGGTTTTTGGACTAAAGCTGTTTTTTTGTACTGCGCTGCTGTTTGGAGCATCGGCTGTTTTAATAGTTCCGGGGGTAAGGGCGGATAATGTTGGAGATAGACAGACTTTTTTAATTGATTCTTCTTATGATTACAGTGGCCGCTCTGAAATAGAGGCGACATTAAAAAGGGTCAGTTCAAACGCGTATTTTTATGTGGAAGATGATTACTATAACAACCTTTCTGATAGTTTGAAAACTGAATTTGATTCCTTTTTAAGTTCTCTGTCAGAAAGTTTCGATAAGGTTATATATCCGAAAATGCGAGAAACTTTCGGGGAGGAATGGAAACCGGGAGTTGACAATGATGACAAAATTACAATTCTTTTTACGAAAACAAAGGAAAACATAGGGGGATATTTTAATCCTAACGACGAATACAGGAAAGATGAAATTATTGATGGGAGAAGTAATGAAAGAGAAATGATCTATTTGAATGCTATATTTGCAGGAAACGACAGAGTGAAGAGCTTTTTGGCGCACGAATTCCAACATATGATAACTTGGTATCACAAGACAAAACTGAGAGGTATTTCAGAGGATATTTGGCTGAACGAAGGAAGATCAGAATATGCATCTACTGCAATAGGTTATGACAACAACTATCCCATTAGTAATCTTAGGGCAAGAGTGGAAAGTTTTGATCCAGCTGACTCGCTGATGGGGTGGCAGAACAAGATATACGATTACTCAACAGTGAATTTATTTTCCCAGTATCTAGCGGACCATTTTGGAAAAGCACTGTTTAAGACGATGATAGGAAATGACAAGACAGGAGTTGAAAGTATAGAGAGTGCTTTGAGAGAACTCGGTTTTGACGATAGTTTTGAAGATATATTCACTAACTGGACGGTTGCTAACTATCTGAATGACAAAAACATTTCGGCTGACAAGAGGTACGGATATATAAATCCGAATCTCTCTTATCAAAACTTTCACGTACATCCCACAAGCAGCTATGCCATAAACGATGCTAACACGACAATAAGATTGGAAACATCGATAAAAGATTGGAGCGTGAGATACTATGAATTCAGGGCGCAGAAAAATCGTTATGGAGAAAGCAATACTTTGGAGATTGACTTTGATGGCGAAAACTCAGGAACATTTTCTGTTCCATATGTTGTTTTCTATGACAATGGGACAAAAGAGGTTGACAAGTTGAATTTGGATAGCAACCAAGATTCAAAATCTTTCATTGCAGGATTTGGAAAAAATATCTCTTCTGTTTTGGTTGCTCCAAGTAGCCAAAAAAGAAAAAATGGATCCTCAAACAATATGGAAAGCTATTATTTTTCTCTCTCTGTAAAAATGACGAAATCTGTGCCTTTGGAATATCCAAACGGCTCGCTTCTGAAAGCTAGCGATGGAGAGAAGGTCTATGTGATAGAGAATGGCAAAAAAAGGTGGATAACCAGTGTTGCGGCATTTGTGTCAAATGGCTACAAGTGGGAAGATGTAATAACAGTTTCTCCTCAGGAGATAGCAATGTTTGAAGATGGAGAGAATGTATTAATGCCTGATGGAAGTTTAATAAAAGGTTCTGGACCAA
>CAYWAL010000046.1:2900-8704 GCA_964456605.1 uncultured Candidatus Saccharibacteria bacterium
AGGTATATTTAGTGGAGAATGGCAAAAAAAGATGGATAACAACGGCAAAAGTTTTTGTGGCAAGGGGATATAAGTGGGAGGATATCATAGAAATTTCTGACAAAGAGCTAGCTTTGTATCTGGATGGAGAGAATGTATTAATGCCTGATGGAAGTTTAATAAAAGGTTCTGGACCAAAGGTATATTTAGTGGAGAATGGCAAAAAAAGATGGATAACAACGGCAAAAGTTTTCGTGGCAAGGGGATATAAGTGGGAGGACATCATAGAAATTTCTGACAAAGAGCTAGCTTTGTATCTGGATGGAGAAAGTATAAGGTAGATATTCTAAATTTTTTTCGTAGAAATCCTCATAGGACACAAACATTGCTATGAGCAGCAAAATGATAAAGGAGAGCGTGTATAAGATAGTAGCTGTCACTCTGCTATTGGCGGTGTTTTTTACGCCTTTTTTTGCATTTGGCAAGGTTACAAGCAATCCAGACATTCCCAAAATAATTTCAAGATCGGAGTGGGGAGCAGATGAATCTGAAATGACTTGGCCAGTTGAGTATTCCAAAGTTGAGAAGTTCGTTGTTCATCATACGGCAAGCTCAAAGCTGATTCCTGATTCAGACGGGAGCGGAGAGTATAAAGGTATGGTAAAGAGCATCTACCTTTACCATAAAGGCAGTAAAGTATGGTATGATGACAGCGAAGAATATACAGGCTTCGGGGACATAGGCTATAATTACCTGATTGATCCTAATGGAAACATATATGAAGGGAGAGCGGGAGGGAATGGAGCTATTGGGGGTCATGTTCGCGGGTATAACGAGGGAAGCGTTGGTATAGCGGTTTTAGGCAGGTATCAAGGATACTATGTGGAAGATAAAGATACAAACAAAAGAACGTATGTTCATTCGCATCCTGTGACGGCTGCGATTAAAGAAGCGCTAGAGAAATTGATCGGCTGGATTGCAGCTAACAACAATGTGGATTTGAATAAAGTAAGCAACTTTCATGGAAAGAACATTGATGGGGTTGTTGGACATAGAGATTTGAGCGCAACTATATGTCCTGGTGATGAGCTTTATAAAGAACTAGATAATATTCAGAAGAATGCCATTGAGTATGCTGATAAATATAAGAACTATGCCTATCAAATTGGCGGAGATAAGGCTGTTTACATTATTGAAGATGGATACAAGATAAGATTTGACTCGGTGGACAAACTGCCAAGTGCTTATAAGGGCAGGATTATTAAACCTATTGAAAAGTCTCAGCTTGACGCTTATAGGTACAAAACCATTACGACTTATCCTGACGGCACTTTGCTTCAAAAGTTTGACGAACCGACAGTGTATTATCTGGAAAACGGTATGAAGAGAGCGATGAGTATGAGTGAAGAAGAATTTGTGAAGATGGGGTTTAGTTCAAGTGACATAAAAAAAGTTTTTGCCAGCGATTTGAGAATTTATAAAGATGGAAAGATAATAAAATATGGTCCTGATGGAAGTTTGATAAAAGACAGCAAGGAAAATGTCTATTTAGTGGAGAATGGCAAGAAAAGGAGATTTACATCTCCAAAGCTCTTTGAATATTTAGGCTACAAATGGAAGGATATAAGACAGGATAATGAAGCAGACCTTTATCTTGATGGACCAGATATGATTTATCCAGATGGGACACTGATTACAAGCAGGAAAGATAAGAAAGTGTATTTAGTTGAAAATCGCAGAAGAAGGGAAATATCTTCTGATAATCTGCTGAAAGCTTTGGGATATAAGAAGGAAGATGTAGTTTTAGTAACGGATGATGAGTTAAATCATTTTCCCAAAGGAAAAAACCTTGTTTATCCAGACAATACTTTGGTTAGAGCAGATGGTTCTCCAACTGTGTATTTGATTAAGGATGGGAAGAGAAAAGAGTTTACGTCAGCGGTTTTGTTTGAAAAACTGGGATACAGATGGAACGATATCATTAACACCGACGCAAGCGAGTTGGAGAGTTATCCGAAAGAAGGGAGAGTATTGTATCCCGACGGAACGCTGATTAAGTCGACAGCAAGTCCAACTGTCTATCTCTTGGAAAATGGCAGAAAGAAAAAGATCTTATCTCTGACTTTATTTAAGAAGAGGGGATACAGGTGGAATGATGTAATTTCTGTAAGCCCTGATGAATTAAGAGATTATCCAGACGGTGGTATTTTGACATATCCCGATGGAACTCTGATAAAAGAGAAAAGTGATCCTGTAGTTTATAAAGTGGAAAGTGGCAAAAGGAAGGAGTTTACTTCTCCTATGCTTTTTAAGAGATTGGGAGGGAAGTGGTCAGATGTGATTGTTGTGAGCAAAGAAGAGCTTCTCGCTCATGTTTATGATGGTGTTTTGAAATATCCTGAAAACACTTTGCTGAGAAAGATAGGAGATAGCAAGGTTTATGTGATAAAGAATGGAAAAGCAGAATGGATAAAAACAGCTGATGAATTCAAAAGGGCGGGGTATAAATGGAAAGATGTTATTGAAGTTACGCCTTCAGAAATGAGTTTGTATATAGCATCGCAAAAAAAATTGCAGAAAAACAATAGTTCTGATGTTGATAAGGAGGGATCTGGTGGCAGCGGCAATAGCATTGGCGGTTCTGCAGGCAGCAGGAACAACAGTATTGAGACAGGCAACAGTAGCGCTAAAGCTACGAATGGCAGGAGGAAGGCAGATGGCGCGTTTGAAAATGATCCAAATATAAGAATAGCCTTATATTCCACCAACAAGGATGATATTACAATCACAGCAAATGGAAATTACACTGTGAGTTACTACAATCCGGATGGAACAGTTTCTAGGTCAGAAAGCAAGACTGCAGGCGAAGAGACTACAATTGCGTATTTTGCCTCATCGGGCTATGTAAAATTTACGCCTTCTTCCAGGAACGTAATACTGCAAGTTTTGTCTTACAGTGATACTCATAATCCCAATTGGGATAAAAACATAGAGGAGAAATATAGAGGAAATGACAACAGGTTCAGAGGCAGTATTGAAATTAGGTATTCGAACACGTCAAGGAAACTTTGGGTTATAAATGAACTTCCTTTGGAAGATTATCTTAACGGAATTGCTGAAGCGACAAATGATAGTCCAGAGGAATATTTGAAGGCATTTTCAGCAGTTGCGCGAACATATGCAATGTATTATATTGAAAAAGGAGGAAAATATAAAGGCGAGCCGTTTCATCTCAAGAACAGCAGGAACGGAAATGGCAATGATCAGGTTTATAAGGGATATAATTTTGAAAAAAGAGCTCCAAGAATTGTTTCTGCCAACAAAGCTACTTTCGGGTATATCATAACTTACCGCGATAAGCCAATAATGGCGGCTTATTCGTCCGACTCAGGCGGAATTACCAAGAATGGCTGTGAGGTTCTGGGTTATTGCGGGGAGGACTATGCTTATCTGAAAGGTGGAGTAAAGGATCCGGAGGGGACTAAACATAGTGAGAACAGTGTCCGTGTAAGTCACGGGGTTGGGATGAGTGCGGTTGGAGCATATCGAATGGCTGTCAAAGGAAGTTCCTGGCAGGAAATTATAAAGTATTATTATCCAGGGGTTGAGATTGAAAAATAGTTGAATTCAAAATCCTTATGAAGACAAGGATCCGTTGATACACTTCGTCGGAAGGAATAATTTTTTCTTTGATAAGTGAACTCTCAATTTTTGGACAGTCTTCTAATAACTTAAAAGACCTAAATGAAAAAGAACCTAGAAAAACTGTTGCCGCTGATTTTTGCTGTTATTGCTGAAGCAAGAGCAGGTAAAGCTCAGGCGTTAACAATAAAAGTGACAAATCCAATATCAACAAGCGATTTCAACAAGCTCGTTGGAAATACTTTAGCCTGGGTTTTGTCTGTTGCTGGCTCGGTAGCGCTTGTAATGCTTATTATAGGCGGAATTATGTATATAACAGCTTCTGGAGATGAACAAAGAATAAACACTGCTAAAAAAATTGTTACTTGGACGATCCTGGGATTAGCTTTAGTTCTTGTGTCTTATTCTATAATGGTTGTAGTGAATCAAATTCTTACTCAATAAACAAAAGAAGACTCTCCTTTTGTGTAAGGTGGTACTATAAGGTAAGTGACTTGCTATAAATAAAATACTGTTGCTATTCTTTTCTTCAGTGGAGAGAGCAAGAAAAGGAGTATTAGGAGAAATTAGCAGCACTTCGAATCGAGCAAGAAGAACAGTATGGTAATATTGCATTATCATACTGTTTTTGGATGGCACATAGAATTCAACTCTAGGGAAGAATAATATGCCTGTTATTTGTTGTTTCAGTAAGTTCAAAGAAGATATTATTGTTTGTTTCTTTACTGTCTCTTTTTATTCTGTGTTATAATTGAGTTGGAGGAAGGATGAATATGTCACACAGCTAGCAGGTTCTGTAATTTGTGGCCCGCTGACAAAAATTGTGATAGTTGGTTCTTTTCGAATTTTCTATGCTCCATTATGGTCTGGGAAAATTCCTAAAGTTGTTAAGAAAATCAATTACTTCGATGCAAAAAAAGGTTTATATAGTAGTCCTGAATTGGAATGGAAAAGAAGACACGATAGAATGTTTGAAGTCTCTTGAAAAAATAGAATATGACAACTATAAGGTTGTGGTAGTCGACAACGCATCAACAGATGACTCTGTTTTTGAAATTGAAAGACAGTTTCCGAAAGTTGAGATAATCAGGAACAAAAAAAATCTTGGCTTTGCTGGAGGAAATAATATCGGAATAGAATTTGCCCTAGAAAACGGTGCAGATTATGTCTTGCTTATAAATAATGATACAATATCTTGTGGGAACTTTTTGAAAGAGCTTGTTAAAGTGGGGGAGTCGGACAACAGGATTGGCATTCTTGGTCCGAAGATATATTTTTATGGTGAACCAAAGAGAATTTGGTTTGCCGGCGGGAAAATCAATTGGCTAAAAAACGAAGGCACTCACGTTGGATTTGGTGAAATTGATAGAGGCCAATATGATAGTGCAAAAGAGGTCGATTATTTGACAGGATGCTGTCTGCTTATAAAGAAAGAAGTAATTGGCGGAATAGGCGCTTTGTCAGAAGATTACTTTTTATATTACGAAGACACTGATTTTTCGCTCAGGGCAAAGAAGGCGGGTTATAGATGTGTATATGTTCCAAAGTCTGTGATATATCACAAGGTATCTAGATCAACAAGGGCTGGGTCCTGGGAATACATTTACTATCACACTAGAAATGGGCTTGCTTTGGCAAAACGGAATGGGTCATTGCTGAATAGAGTTGTTCTTTATCCGTATTGTGTCTTTCTACTGCTGAAGCAGATTGCCAAAATTATTTTTATGCCCCAGAAGAGAAAGTGGGCGCTTGCGGTTTTAAGAGGGGAAAGAGATTTTCTATTGGGAAAAATGGGAAAGATGGATTCATAAAGGGGGTTCAATCCAGCTTTGGTATCCAAAATTCACTGAATCCACTGATATAGGAACAAAAAAGACGAGCAAGGCTGTGTTAGCCTTGCAGGAATATATAATCCTGGGTAAAAAAAATAACACCCAGGAATAAAAAATAAAGGTAAAAAATAAAGGGTGTTAGTCCTAACTTCTAAAAAAATTTTTCTTTTTTTCTCCTTCTCCTTCTTCTTTTTTTCTTGAGGTAGTGTTTTCTTCCTATCTTTTCACCTCCTTTTCTTTATTTTATTGCAGGCTAGTTTATCATACTATTTGAAAAATGTCAAGTCCAAGCATATGGGTTTGCAACTTGCCACATTCTGCAAAAGATATATAATGAATATACGCTGGAGT
>CAYWAL010000047.1:0-8252 GCA_964456605.1 uncultured Candidatus Saccharibacteria bacterium
TACGGGATCCTTCGGGCTTTGCCCTCAGGATGACAACTCTGTGTCATCCTGAGCGCTAGCGAAGGGTACCGTTGGTAGAAAAGCGTGAGCCATTCTTTCCCTGGACACCCAGTGTCCGTGGACACTGGGTGTCAAATTAACTGGGTGTCAAATCAAGGATGTCAAATCAGCCAAAAAGGTCTTGACAAATTTTTGCTCTATATGCTATGGTTCAAGCAGGAGGGAGAGAGAAGTTTAATTTTGTTCTTTAACAACAAAATAAATCGCTCTTTCAGGAAGGTTTTTTGCTGAGTATGTAATATGTAAATTAAATAGTCATCAAAAAACCTTCCTTCTTGAAAGAGCGAAGAAGGAGGTGATATAAAAAAAGGAGGTGAGATATTGAAAGTCTTCCCCACCCCAACTCCAACTCCAACGGAGAGGGGAAAAGAAGAGTCACCAATTGCAGTGCCGATGCTAATCCTCGCTCTTCTAGCAGCTGTAGCAGTGGTAGGAATGGCATATATCACCCACTATTATCAACAGCAACAGGCCCAAGCAGTGGAGTTTATTGTCAGTTCCGAAGAAATAAAAAACGAAAAGGTGATAATAAAGGATTTCGTTCCAATAGAATACGACGATGGAATAGTGGTTATCGGTCCTCCATTTTTGCCACTGAAAGGGACCGTATCAGTCATAGTCATAAAAGATGGAAAAGAGATTTCTAGAAAAATTTCTTCTGAGGGAATTATTTTAGCTGCTGACAATTTCAGTCAGCTAAAGATAAGAGTAAAAGGGCACTAGTTTAAATCTAATTGCCCTTTTTTTATTTTTTACACTCCTTTACACAGGACTTACTTCTTCTCTGATGCTTTGGAATTACATTCGAAGTTCCAAGAATGTCTCACTATTCTACTCGGTAGAAAATAAACGGACCTTGTACCCAGACGCTGTTTGAACCAACTACAACTATATCTACACTACAATAGGATCCGGGTGGACTTACTTGATCAAGTACATGACTGTGTGTGGCTACCTCTTCATTTAAAGTAACAACGAATGAAGGAACGGTAGAGCACCCACTGAAAGTAAATGTATATTGGTAAGGAGGCGTCATTAAGCCAAGCGGATCTATTATTTCACCTTTAAGATACACTTTAGAATTAAGTGGAATGGTCGTTGAAATCAGTCCACTTTTGGTGCTGTATGTATAGTTGTCAGGTTCTAATCCCAAATGTGTGTCTACGGCAAGACAGTGGGAAGTACTTGCAACGAGAGAACTGCACAATGCATTACAATCTGCCCCTCCAGTAGAAATCTTGATTCCATCAATGCAAATGCATTCTTCCTCAGCTCCCGGTTCTATACAACTTGCTGTTACTGTTCCCGTCTCTGCAATACAATGTCCTTCTTTTCTACATGCCTCATCACAATCAGCATAAGATCCCTTGTTAACTACACCCCCATCTACGCATCCACAGTCAGAACCATTCTCATATGTCGCACACTGACTAATGGTCTGTGGAGTATGGGTTCCAGGCTGTTTGATAACCAAGAGATCCGGATTTATAGTGCTGATGATGACCCAAGTGAGAAGAGCGAGAATAAGTCCATATACCGCATTAGAGATTATATCCTTTGCCTCGCTTGCCGCACTCGGGTTTGCAGCAGCCGTGAGGTATTTGAATCCCCCAATAACCAGCATCAGAAGAGCGGCAATACCTACCACACTAAGAAGGAAGTTATACAGTCCAACCAAATACTGAGACAGATTCTTGGGAGCACCGACTCCTGGAATTTTGACAAGAGGAGTATAGGTTGGAGAAGAAACAAGCTTTTTCCCTTCAACTGGACTGCCAGAAGAACCACCAACACCGCTATAGGGAGGAGTACCTGGTGCACAGGCTGTACCTTTTGGTTCTATTGTGAGAGTAGTATAAGATTCAGCTGATGGTATAGGCGGTGTGACAGATGCATTGCCTGGATACTTTGCTTTCAAATTGAAAGCAGTAGCGCAATTTGTTGTTAAAGTAAAGGAAAAATTTCCCTCGCTGTCAGTTACAGCTGTAGCAATTGGATTAACAACTGTCCATGACGGCGAAGGCGTAACATCCCATAGTTCAACTGTTTCACCAGCTACTGGCTGAGAACCACCACTAATGCCTCCCTCTTCGTATTCAACCTTCCCACCCGGAGTGATTTTCTCATTCTTGCTAGCATCGGGAGATGTAGACGTAACACACCAAAAGTAGTACTTCTTCGTGAGACAAAATTCTACCCACGATTCTACCCACCAACTTGAAGCAGCAGAAGTAGTCCTCTTCCAAAAGACAACAAAGAGAAGAGTGATTATTATGGATGCAACAATTAAACTCCTTTTTCTGGAGTAAGTGAAAGTCATGATAACCTCCTGACTGGTAACATATAGTACACTTTCTAGGTCATTATACCGTAGAGAACTTACAAAGTCAACCGCCGCCGCGGATTAAGTTCACCTAAAATGCAAGTGAAACAAAATTAGTTGGGACATTTAAAAAGTAAGTGAAATGAGTAGTAAAAAGTGAATAATTCCGCCTTACAGTAGTCTATCACAGAGAACTACTGCAATAAAAACCCACACAACGGCAACCTGCTTACCTATGTACCTATCTATAACAGTTTAAGAAACACGATATTTTCATTCCCTCGATAAGACAAAAACACTAATCTTCCAGTGTCCAGTGTTCAACCGGAACACACAGTGTCCGAAGGCACTGGGTGTCCAGATGCTTACTTAATATCTAGACACGCTATCAAAGCAACTGAATACTAAGAGCTGACTTGCCAAGTTTAATACTGGAGGCACTAGAACACTATTTGCCTACATAGGGCAAAAGCCCCATAAATCTTGCCCTTTTGATCGCATTCGCAATTTGCCTTTGGTGTTTTGCACAAGCGCCTGTCCTTTTTGGCGGCACAATCTTGGCGCGTTGATTCATAAACCTCCTCAGTGTTTGTGGGTCTTTATAGTCCACTTTTCTTTCTTTTTCAACGCAGAACAAACATTGCTTTTTGGATTGAACAAGTATTCTATTGCCTACCATATCACAAACAATTAAACAAATAAACACTAAATACCTTCTCTTAGCAGGAGCGAGAAACCCGACCACTTTGAATTACACAGATATCATCCTGAGCGACTGAAAGGAGCGAAGGATCCCGTCTGGAGAAAAGATGCTGTCATCCTGTGAGCCGAAGGCGAAGGATCCCGCTTGGAGAAAGATAAGACATACTGCCACAGATATTGCTATTCCTACGGGATCCTTCACTGCGTTCAGGATGACACGGAGAAAACACCGTCATCCTGAGCGACTGAAAGGAGCGAAGGATCCCGTTTGGAAATTGGACAAAACACATTGCTACAGTCATTCTTTCTTCTACGGGATCCTTCGGGCTTCGCCCTCAGGATGACAGGTTTGTCATCCTGAGCCAGAGGCGAAGGATCTCGTCTGAAGAAAAACAAGACATACTGCCGAAGGTATTACTTTCCAGCTGCAGGAAATCAGATTACCTTTGAAGAAATCTCATCTAAAAATCCGCTGTTCTAGAACGGCAAGTCTTCAATTTTTATCTCCTCCTCAGCATCTTCATCTTTCTTTTCACTAGATCCTCCATCTGTATCTTGACCTTCGGAAGAACGAACCTCATCTGTTTGACTAGATTCTGTCTTCTCAGCTGGCTGACCAACTTGATAGTAAGCATCTCCTTCTTCTCCGCCTCTAGCTCTTGGTCCAATCTGCATATTCTCCGCTATTATTTCAGTCCTCGATCTTTTAACGCCGTCCTGCCCTTCCCAACTGCGAGTTTCTAGTCTCCCTTCAAACAATACCAACTGCCCTTTGGTAAGATACTGCCCGCAGATTTCTGCCAGTTTTCCCCAGGCAACCACATTGTGAAATTCGGTCTTCTCTTGCTTTTCTCCGCTAGTATTAGTCCAAACCCTATTGGTCGCAACACTGATAGAAGCAACTGACTGTCCGTTGGGAGTTGTTCTTACCTCTGGATCTCTAGTTAACCTTCCAACTATTATTGCCTTATTGAAATTCATAGTTTTGTTGTTAATTTGTTAGCTTTGGACAGAGGAAAATTTATAGTACTGTTTCATTGAGAATTTCGTCTAATTTATCTTCCAATTCTTCAAGTTTTATTTTCTTCTTTCCCTTTTTCGGACTTTCTTCTTTCTTCTCTTTTTCTTCCTTTTCCTTCTCTTCTTTCTCCTTCTCCACTTCTTCTTCCTTCTTTTCTTCTTTCTTAGCCGCCGCTACTTTTTCCTCAGTTTTCTTCTCACTTTCTGCAACTTCCTTTTCCTTCCTTACCTCCTTACTTTCCTGTCGCTCTGCAGCTTTCTTTTTTTCTTCCTTTTCTTGTTCAGCCTTCTTTCTAGCAAACAGCTCTTCCAACTTTTTCAGCTCTTCCTCTGTCATAGGATCCGCTTGTATGATTATATGCCTCAAAACGCTGGTGTTCATTCTGAGATACTCGTTTATCTTTTTTACATCCTCACTACTGCTGCTGAAATTAACCAAACAATAAAACCCAAACCTATTTTTCTTAATGGGATACGCCAATCTGCGTTTTATAATTGGTAGATCTCTCAACTCTTCTAATTCTTCTTTTGAAAACTCCGACTTTACTAAAAAGGGATGATTGGGAAGCGTCTTCAACATCTTGCCTCCCATCTTTGAGATGGCTTCCCTAATCTCCAGAAACTTTGACTTAATCTCGGAGCTTGTTATGTTTGACGGCAGAATGTAAAGTAGTTCGTAGTTTTTCATCTATATTCACTTATTCTTGAATTAAAAAATAAACGGCTAACTGCTCCTCGCCACATTATGTCTTTTAGACAATACCACATTCCTTGCTCAATTCTCTTACCTTATTTCACCACACTTCTAGCTTTGCCTATGCTATCACAATGTTCCGCTTTTGACAAGAGTTTACCTATTAAACTCATCTGATTTCCACATACCTTGCATTGCTTCTATATAAATTTCCATCCTTGTCTTCCAACACCGCAAAAACTTTATACTTTCCCAAGATAAAATATTCTTTGTCCTCCTCCCACAGGAGTTGGTACAGGTGACCTGCTCCAGGCACAGGAGAATCTGCTTCGCCTATTTTGTGCTCAGCGCTAGGCTTTTTAACTAGCTCCATATCGGAATCATAAACACTATCCAGCTGATAATAAAAGGCTACACTTTTAATCTTGCTTTCAACTTCGTCTTGTGAAACAACAACGTTCAAAACAAACGGAAAGTCATGACCTACAATAGGCTTGAGAAACAAAGGCGGCGAGCTGCTCTTTGCTATTATCACCGACACTCTCTTTTCAGCAGTGTTGTCTATTTTGTCATACACTCTCACAGTGATAGTATGCGTCCCTTCTTTAACACCAGACGGAAGCTTATATGACACTTCATAAGGAGACACTCTGCCAACGCTGATCAGAGTGTCGTCAAAGTAAAAGTCAAGTTGCTCTATGCCAAACCTAGCATAAGCCTCAGCTTTTATTATCAACCTGCCACTTTTGACTAGTTGATCGCTCGCGGGAGAGACAATCTCAACCGTCGGCAAGTTGTCTTCACTCCTCAACGAACAGATTTCCGTAGGCGGACTAATGTTCACCTCGCCAGCATTCTTCTGTGCCCACGCCAACACAGGCTTTTCCCAGTTGGCAAATTGCGGATCACTTTGCGGGTTTTTGGGATAGTCACCTTGTGGATCGTCTTTATTGACATAATACAATATGTTATGAACCTCTAAATATGTCCTTTCCTCTATTTGACTTTCTGGCGTAAGTTCACTGGCAAGTTTATCACCGCAGGCTTTGTCAATTTTTACCACTATCTTATTTTGATACTTCCCATTTAGGATAGGCTTTTTACTTTTAATTGGTTTTGGCGGAGTAAATTTTTCAAAAGGCTTATCTGCCAAAACCCTAGACATAAAGTCATTCCAAATAGGAGCCGCAACATAGATACCCGCTCCATGCTTCATCTTTTCTCCATTATTATTACCTGCCCAAACTCCGGCTACAAGACTCGGAGTATAGCCAATTGTCCAGCCGTCTTTGTAGTCATTCGTCGTCCCAGTTTTTGCTGCTACTGGTCTTTTTCCCAAAGTCAGCTTGCTGTGCGCTCCAAAAGTAGGAGTTCTAGCTCTATTATCAGACAGTATGCTGTTTATGTTCCTTGCCACCTCTGCATCCAAAACTTGCTTGGGACTACTCTTAAATTCTTTCAGGATATTACCATCCGAATCCTCTACTCTTAAAATGCCAACAACTTCGTTTCTCTTTCCATCATTAGCAAAAACTCCATAGGCTGAAACCATATCCAACAACCTTACTTCTCCTGTGCCTAAAACCAGCGACAACCCATATTTTTTTGGGTCGCCAAGTGTTGTAATTCCCATTTCGCGAGCGGTCTGAATGCTGTCTGCAATACCGGCTAAATACAACGTTTTTACAGCAGGAATGTTGAGAGACATAGCAAGAGCTTTTCTCATAGTTACTGGTCCATAAAACCTGCCGTTGTAGTTGTTTGGACGGTAGTCTTTTCCACTGCCGTCCTTTCCAAAGTTGGTTTTAAGATCAAAGAGGATTGTGTTGGGAGTATAACCTTTCTTGAAAGCTGTGGCATAAACAAACGGTTTGAAGGAAGAACCAGGCTGACGTTTTGCAATGGCAACATTGAAATTTCCCTCTTCTTCTCTGTCAAAATAATTCTTGCTTCCAACCATTGAAAGAATCTGCCCCGTCTTTGGATCAATAGCAACAAGAGCAGCATTTCTTGCGTTATACTTTTTGGAATTAATTTCCACCCCCTTCTTCACAGCATCCTCAGCAATTAGCTGCATATCATAGTCTAAGGTAGTGTAAACTCTAAGCCCTCCTTTTTCAACTTTCTCTTCGCCAAATTCATCAACCAGCTTCTGCTTGATATACATCACAAAGTGTGGAGCTTTGATGCTTTCAGAAAACGGTTTTACTCTTTTCAGTATGTCCACCTCTTTTGCCCGCTTCGCCTCTTCTTCGCTTATATACCCATCTTCCAGCATTCGATCTATGATGTACTTATATCTTTCTTTCAATTTGTCCGGATGCGCGCCATAAGGAGAGTAATAGGTTGTAGCTTTGGGAAGCGCTGCCAGCAAAGCTGACTCCGAAATATCAAGATCCTTAGCCGATTTTCCAAAAAATGTCTGCGCTGCGGCTTCAATGCCGTAGGCGTTTGAGCCATACGGAATCTGGTTTAGATACATCTCAAGAATCTGATCCTTACTAAATTTCTGTTCTGTTTCAATTGCTAGGATTATTTCCTTTATTTTCCTGGTGAGTGTCTTTTCCGGACTTAGAATGGAATTCTTAATCAGCTGTTGAGTTATAGTGGACCCCCCTTGAAGTTCCTCTCTGCTGAGCAAGTCTCTCCATATTGCCCTTGCTATTCCCCTAAAGTCAATCCCATGATGTTTATAAAAATCTCTATCTTCTGTCGCTACTGTGGCATCAATTAGATATTTTGAAATCTGACTAAGTTTTACTACCGTTCTGTTTTCTTCACCATGGATCTCATATAGAAGGTGTTTCCCTGTCCTATCATAGATTTTTGTGGATTGAGCCACACTGCGATCAACAATTTTGTCAGGATCGGGAATATCCTTGGAAAAATAAATAAAAACAGCAAAAATTGCAATTGCGCCAGCAACAGCAAACAGCAATGCTAGTTTGAAGGCAAACTTTATAACCCTCTTGAATACTCCAGCCGGTCTTCTCCTTATAAGTCTCCTGCGTCTGAAAGGACGAAAAACCATACCTGCAAACAAAGAACCAAGTAGAGATGAAACAAAATTCCTCTTAATCAATCCTCTCTTAGGATCTATTTTTATTTTAGGAAAAACAAGCTTAGACCAGCCAGACCTGGGAGGTTTTTTTGCTCTTTGATGCACTGATTTTACCCTATATCTTTTTCTTACAGGCATTGGTTTGAATTAGAAGAGAAGTAATCAATCCTTAGCGCAAAATTAAAATCATTAAAGTCTGTTAGCTAAAACTCTGTAGCATTTACCTATTTGCTGCTATTCTCTATTATAGTTGCCACAATGTTATCCTGAGAGAGCGAAGGATCTCGTTGGTAAATTGGTAAAATAGATAAGAGATACTGCCCTAGATGCCACTCTGTGTCATCCTGAGCGACTGAAAGGAGCGAAGGATCCCGTTTGGAAATTGGACAAGA
>CAYWAL010000048.1:0-7610 GCA_964456605.1 uncultured Candidatus Saccharibacteria bacterium
TGAACACTTTTGCCAAGTGCCATTATTGCAAGCGTATTCATTAGTGCCATCAGAATCACAAGCACTATTATCATCACAAAGACTCCATTTACCTGAATCATTACAAAGTGCCTCCCATTTAAATTCATATTTGGCGTTTGAGCGATCTGTGGATAAGGCACAACAAGTATCGGGAGTATTGTTACAAGGATTTTCTGCTGGACCATCATCATTACATTTATCTTGATCCAGCGTACCATAACTTTTAGTGAACACTTCCATATCTGTTGGTGAATGTAGTCCATGATAAGCATAGCAAACAAGATCACGAGGAGAATCGTCTATATCACAGGCGGTACTTCCAGTACCGCTACAACAATACTCATAGTTGCTTCCTAAGTCACTTTGAAGGGACGTCCCCTCGCCAAGTATTACCCCTTTCTTTGCCCAAATAATGGTTCCCTTATCCTGCCCACCTGTCATTTCTTCAGTCAACAATATGCCGCAGTCGTAAGTCACACTATTATAAGTGTAACTACTAGCCGTAACATTAAAATCATCAAACTTACCATTGTCAGTCGCAAAAAAATTCCACAGCTGACTACAATTGAGGGGACAAGAATTTGAAGTCGAATCTATCTTAATTCTGATGAATTCTTTCACCGTATTCGCCGCTTCCACCTTCTGCACGGGAATCATCCACAAACTTAAAGACAACAACATTATCATTCCTAATACCTCAGTCAATAACTTTTTTCTGTTGCCTCTAAATTTTCTTGATGCCATACTATTTTTAAGAATAATTAAAATTAATCTTTCTATCTTTGGCAGACAGTTTTCTCCTCTTCTGTTGGTTCAGGTCTCTGACCTGAACCTTGTATTTTTTTGCAAGCTGCTACAACTAGCCATCTGCTTTTAACTCACAATCCTTATTAGCTGACGACCAGTGCCAATCTTCTGGTTTCATAACATAATTTCTTTTCACAGGATTATTGTGAATATACCTCATTTTTTGTAAAAAGAACTTTTCTGACTCAATTAATTCGGGTATAAGCGTGCCTGTCTAAAACATAGTGCCAATTTTTTACTGTAAAGGCAAGAAAATATATTCCCTTGTTTAATTCTTGGCTTACTCTTATGGAAGGCATAGGTTTTTAGGTCAGGAGTAAGGACTGTGTTTGGTTCAGGTCATAGACACTGAACCAACAAGATCTGAACCAACAACAAGAAAAACGCTTCTTGACACCCAGTGTCCGTGGACACTGGGTGTCCCGTAGCACGGGGTGTCTAAACCCAAAAGTTTTGATTTCAGAGCTGAATGCGCTGTGAAAATAAATCGCTGTTTTGTGAGACTATTTACTTTTTTCAAAAGACAATTCAAGGAATTTTCACCTGGATTTTTAAACAGGATCGACGGTGACAGATTTATCACACCATTTCTGGTGTGACCCAACCTGTTGCAAACTGGTGTGGTACAATTTGTTACAATATAATTTGGATCACAGCAGAAATGCTGTGAATAACCACGCCACATCTTATGTGATCCCATCCATTATAAATTGGATCACGGCAGATACGCCGTGGATTATACAATTATATCATTCCCGGCATAATCCAGTCACATCATTTCACTCCATTAATCCTTACTTTTCCTGCTTGCCAACTCTACACTTTTCAAAAATTCCCTGATGTCCTTCAATCTGTTTATAAGTATATCATAAACAATATCATAGTCCACCCTTTCATAATTATGCACCATAATATTTCTAAAGCCAGTCATTTTCACCATTTTATCTCTCAACTCACTAGAGATAATTTTTTCTTCCTCCAAAATATAAAAGACTTCTGCCATCGTCCCCGGTTTTCTAAAATCTCTATAAGCAATCAGTGCCTCGCCCAAGTCAATCGTGGATTGCGCCGCTAGATAAAGATACCTTTCAACCGCTCCCCGCAAAGTCAAATCTTTCTCAATTTCTTCTTTGGAATATTTCTGATAATTCTCCAGAATCTTGAGATATTTTTTGACAGCGCTTATTTTGTTTTCAATCACCGCTAGTTTTGTCATACTTCAAACGCTTGTTAGGTGATGCCTTGAAAGCGAATGGTAAAAGTCAAAATACTCGTTAAGAATTTTCGGCTCAACCAGAAGCTTGAAATAATCTCTCTCAAATATCAATTTTCCTTCCTTAATAATGTTAAACTTCAATTCCACGCTCTCTGCTGTATTCAAAACGACAACATCAACTCTGTCCGTTTCAAGCAGAAGACTCAACTTGCTTTGCAAATCAATTTTGAGATCAAACATTGCTTTTCTGCTCACGCCAGAGAGATAAACAGCAAAGTCATAATCGCTCATTGGACCTGCGCCGCCCGTTGCCGCCGAACCAAAGAAGTAAAACAATTTTATCTCGGGATAGCGCTTAACAATCTCTTTTATTTTACTAAAATCCAAAGTCATATTTTTCCTCCGACACTCAATGTTCACAAACTTTTTGTTGGTTCAGGTTAGAGACACTGAACTAACCACAAGAAAACACTTCCTGCCACTCAGTCAGTGTCCGTGGACACTGGGTGTCCCGTTCAAAAACGAATTATTCAATAACGAATTATTCAATCTTCAAAGCTTCTATTTCCAAAACCCAAACGATAAATTTTCACCTGGATTCCCGATCGGGGTCGGGAATGACAAGAGAGGTCGTCATTCCCATAAAGAGCCTGTCCTCGTGAAAACAGGGGACGGGAATTCACTTTCCCGTCATTCCCGCGAAGGCGGGAATCCAGGAGAAATATCCTCGCATTGTGAACTAAATACCAAGCAGAAGCAGTTTTAAAAAACAATTTGCCAGAAGTCCAAGGCTATTGCTTTCTCTCCTTGATTCAATCGTCCCCTCCTGCGTTGGTTCAATCGTCCACGATTGAACCCGTAGGTTTTGATTTCAGAACTAACTGAGCTATGAAAATAAACTACTGCTTTATAAAACCGTTTACTTTGAAATTAAAACAAGTAGTCCAAGTAAAGACTATCATACTATCTCAGTACTGGACACCCAGTGTCCATGGACACTGGGTGTCCAGCTTTAACCCTTTGCTTCAAAAGCGCCAGCTTTCAAGAAGATAGACAATTTTGTTTTTTCAATTCCGACTCTTAGCAGCGCCCCACCTTGAAACCTGATTTCATTAAGATTTCTTATCTCCAACTAACCTCTCAAACTCTTCCTTCTCAATCGTTTCAACTTCTATAAGTCTTTCTGCAATTCTCTCAAGCTTGTCTCTATTCTTATTTATAACGTTTGCCGCCGTCTTCAGTGAGTTCTTTATAAACTTTTCAACCTCGCGATCAATCTCGGCGGCTACCTTCTCGCTATAATTTCTCTGCTCATGAATTTCTTTCCCCAGAAATATTGTATCAGAATGCTGGCCAAAGACAATAGGTCCCAGTTTTTCGCTCATTCCATACTTTGTAACCAACTCTCTAGCCAGAGCGCTTGCTTTGGTCAAGTCATTGCTGGCTCCAGTTGTTATATCATTAAAGACTATTTTCTCAGCGGCATATCCTCCCAGAAGCATAGCCAGATTGTCCACAAACTCCGACTTGGTATGCAAGTGTCTGTCTTCCTCAGGCAGATTGAGAGTGTAGCCTGCGGCGCGTCCTCTGGAAATGATAGATACTTTGCGAATTGGGTCCGTGTGAGGAAGAATATGCCCCACAAGAGCATGTCCAGCTTCATGATATGCCGCAATTTTCTTCTCTCTATCAAGAAGCACATGGCTTTTTCGTTCTGGACCAAGCAAAACTTTCTCAATGGATTCCAGAATTTCTGCTCTGCCTATAATCTTCTTGTTCCTTCTAGCAGTCAGAATTGCAGCCTCATTCATTAGGTTGAAAAGATCTGCTCCCGAAAAACCCGGGGTTCTTTCTGCAATTTTGCGCAAGTCTACATCCTTTGATAGCGGTTTTCCCTTGCTATGCAACTTGAGGATCTCTTCCCTGTCTTTTATGTCTGGCAGATCAAGCACTATTCTCCTGTCAAATCTTCCGGGACGAAGCAAGGCAGGATCCAAAACATCAGGTCTATTTGTAGCCGCCATCACAATCACATTCGTTTCTGTGTCAAATCCATCCATCTCCACAAGAATTTGATTCAATGTCTGTTCCCTTTCATCATGCCCTCCTCCAAGCCCCGCTCCGCGGTGTCTTCCAACAGCGTCTATTTCATCAATAAACAAAATGCTTGGCGCATTTTTCTTTGCTGTCTTGAATAAGTCCCTCACTCTTGAAGCTCCAACCCCAACAAACATTTCCACAAACTCCGATCCTGAAATGTTGAAAAACGGAACATTTGCTTCTCCCGCTACCGCTTTAGCAAGCAGGGTTTTTCCTGTTCCAGGAGGTCCCAGCAGGAGAACTCCTCTTGGAATCCTCGCGCCAAGAGCCAAAAACCTCTTAGGATCTCTTAGAAATTCAATGATTTCCACAAGTTCCTCTTTTGCCTCTCTTACACCAGCTACATCCTTGAAAGTAACTTTCTTTTTTTTGTCTCCCGGTCTCAAAAATCTTGCCGTTGATCTGCCAAATGCCATTGCTTGAATATTCGACTTCTGCGCCTGCCCCATCATCATCCACAGAAGAAATCCTATAAACAGAAGCGGCAGCAGAACAGGCAAAAGAATTTGCGCCCAAGCTTCCGCGCTTGATTTTCCTTTCACTGAAATGTTGGCTTCTTTTATTTTATCCTTTCCGACTCCATAAATCGCAAGCTGTTCTTCCAGCGAGGAGTTGCTGTCTTTGCGAGCTATTTCTCTCGTTCCTTTTGCATCGTTAAGTTCAATCTCAATCTTATCTTCCTTAACAACTATTTTTTTTATCTTTCCCTCGTTTATCTGAGAAGCCAACTTGCCTATTGTGACTTCTTTTGGCTTTTCTCCTGAAATATCAAAAAGAGAAAAAAGGCTTGCCATTAAAATAAAAATCAACACTACTGCGGCAAGATTTTTTACTAATTCATTTTTCAAAAAGTTATTAAAAATACCATTATTATTTCTGTTTCTCATAACTTGCGACATTTTATTATTTTTTATTAACCCCCTTATTTAATTTACTTTCAAAGAGTCTAAAAACAAGATATCACAAACAATCAAATTTGTCATTCAAATTGCGAAATACAAACAGCGCTGCACCGGAGCGCGAATAAATGATCTAGCGCAGAAACTAAATAATACACAATGCTACCTGGCTGCCTTTTATTGCTTCCTTTTTCTCTGGACACCTAGTGTCTGCAGAACTGAGTGTCCAGACACAATACTACTATTGCGACTTACATTGCACCCCCTCTCGGCCTGTACTGTAAGGCTTCTGCCACATGAGCACTTTCAATTTTTTCTTTCCCTTCCAAATCAGCAATTGTCCTTGCCAGCTTCAAAATTTTATAATATGACCTAGCGCTCAAGCGAAATTGCCTGACAGCAGTTTTGAGAAGCTCCAAAGTCTGAGTGTCAACTTTACAAAACTCTCTCACATCTTGGGAAGTCATTTCTGAATTGGAAACAATTTTCCTGCCATTGAATCTCTCTTCCTGAATTTTCCTTGCTTTTTCCACGCGTTCTCTTATTGACTTTGACGACTCCGCTAGACTCTCATTGGACAGTTTTTCAAATTTAATTCTGGGAACCTCAATATGAAGATCTATTCTGTCAAGAAGAGGACCAGAAATTTTTTTCTGATATTTTATGATCTGCGTTGGCGAACAGGTGCATTCACAATCAGGATCGCTGAGATATCCACACGGACAGGGGTTCATACTAGCAATTAAGCTGAATTTAGCTGGAAAAGTCAACGTCCCTTGTGCTCTGCTTATGGTGACAATTCCGTCTTCAAGAGGCTGACGCAAATTTTCTAAAGTGGAATGCGAAAATTCAGGAAGTTCATCCAGAAACAAAACTCCTCTGTGAGCCAAGCTTATTTCTCCCGGCTTTGGAAACTGACCTCCGCCAACAAGAGAGGGAGCGCTAGCACTGTGATGCGGAGCTCGAAAAGGACGCTGACTAATCAAAGGTTTATCGGCGGGAAGCAATCCTGCTATGCTGTATATCTTGGTAACTTCCAGCGATTCCTCTTTGGTCATTTTAGGAAGAATAGTTGGGACAGCTCTTGCCAAAAGCGTTTTTCCTGTCCCTGGTGGTCCACTCATAAGAACATTATGCGATCCACTTGCAGCAATTTCCAGCGCTCTTTTAACATGTTCCTGTCCCTTGATATAGGCAAAATCAATTGAAGAATCATTGTCTTCCTCAAAATCACCTATGTCATGAATTTTGGCTGGCTTTATAATTCTCACCCCGTTAAGATGATCAACAAGTTCAATCAGACTATCAGCCGAAATTACATCGATTCCCTCTACAAGAGTTGCTTCATACTCATTTATTTTGGGAACATACAGTTTTTTATACCCTTTTCTTTTGGCATAGATTGCAATTGGAAGTATTCCATTGGTGTGCCTCAGCTTTCCGTTGAGAGCAAGCTCTCCAACAAACAAGCTGTCACTAAACCTTGCTCTTATATGTCCCATTGCAGTAAGCAGTCCCACAGCTATTGGAAGATCATAGGCAGGGCCTTCTTTCTTGACATCAGCTGGTGCAAGATTCACGGTAACGCGCGTGCTTGGATATGAAAAACCGGAATTTTTTATAGCCGACCTTACTCTTTCCTTTGACTCCTGTACTGCTGTGTCAGGAAGCCCCACAAGGGTAATACTTCCCAGCCCGCCCGGACTTATATCAACCTCAACTTCCACCGACTCGCAATCAAGACCAATTACGGCACAGGAATTCACTTTTGCTAGCATAATACAGTTTTAGAAGAGAATAAAAAATTATAGTAAACGGGATCCTTCGCTAGCGCTCAGGATGACATCCCATTGTCATTCTGAGCGAAGCGAAGGATCCCGTAGAAAGAGCAGTATCTCCAGCAGTATGTTTTACCTTTCTTCAGCTGGGATCCTCCGCTAACGCTCAGAACAACAATATGACACCATAGCCATTCTACCCTATTTTTGAAAAACTTTCCAGCCCAACATTAACACTCCTGCAAAGATCGCCCCGTCCGCAAGATTGAAAGAGAACAGATCAAATAAACCAAGATAGTCAATCACATATCCATAAAAAACTCTATCAAGCAAATTACTGACAACTCCTCCTATCAACAAACCCGATGCAATTGCTGGGGCTTGATCAACGGTTAACTCCCTTGCTCCTCCAAGATGATAATAAGCAAAAATAAGCAAGATCGCACCAAGAAAAACAAAAAACGCATAAGAGAAAGACGCTCCAAAAAGAGCATTATGATTTTTATAAACGTCAACACCGATAAGTACCTTGTTGATAGCAATAAATTTGCCCGCCTGGTCCAAAAATAAAACGCCCAGAACCGTACCGGCTAACGTGCTCTCGCTGCTTCTTATGCCTATCATATACCCCACGACAAAATTATACCTACAAATATCAAGGATTGTCCTAAACAAAAACAGCTGTTGTTCAAACTAAAATGAAAAGGGTCCCAAAACTATAGCGACAACAGAAAAATTCCGAGTTTATACTACACCTTGCTATCTTGAGTACCAGCAAAGGATGATCTT
>CAYWAL010000049.1:0-7504 GCA_964456605.1 uncultured Candidatus Saccharibacteria bacterium
CGGACACTGGGTGTCCATGGAAAGAATGGCTCACGCTTTTCTACCAACGGTACCCTTCTTCGCTAGCGCTCAGGATGACACAGAGTTGTCATCCTGAGGGCGAAGCCCGAAGGATCCCGTAGAAGAAAGAGTGGCTGCAGCAATGTGTTTTGTCCAATTTCCAAACGGGATCCTTCGCCTTCGGCTCAGGATGACACATCACCGTCATTCTGAGCGAAGCGAAGAATCCCGCAGATAGGAAGTGATACCTTCGCAGTGTGTATTGCCTTTCTTCAGATGGGATCCTTCGCCTTCGGCTCAGGATGACAATGTTGTATTTCATAGTTCAAGATCATTCAGTAGTCTTATTTTTATGAGAATTGGAATTGATGCCAGGATGTATGGTTATGCTCAAACAGGGATCGGAAATTATATCCGGCATCTTTTGGATTTCATTTTTAAACTGGATAAAGAAAACAGCTATGTTATATTTTTACTTGGCGAAGAATATGATAGATTTAAACTGCCTGAAGAATCATCCTGGTCCAACAGCATTTCTCAATCAGTGCAGGACGGGCGGATAAAAAAAGTAAAAGTTTCTTCAAAATGGTATGGATGGAAAGAGCAACTTTTGTTTCCTTTTGATTTATACCGAGAGAGGCTGGATCTTATGCATTTTACCCATTTCAATTCTCCTGTTTTATACTTCAAAAAATCAATTGTCACCATTCATGACATTACTCCGTATTATTTCCCTGGACATAAGATGAAATCCATCGTGAGGAGAACAGGGTTCAAAGTAGTATTTTTCTCCTCGGTGAAGAAAGCGAAAAAAGTTATAGCTGTCTCTGAAAGCACAAAAAGTGATATTGTTGAACATTTTGGAATAAGCGAGGATAAAATAGCAGTTATATACGAGGGGGTCGATAGTCAGTTCAAGCCTAGCTGGCGCTGTCAAGATGTTAGCTTACTTAAAAAAGAGTGTGCCAATTTCTCTGCTGGGAAAGAATCAAAAAATTTAAGCTACTGGGAAGGAAGAAAATCAGAAATCAAAGAAGATATTTCAAGACTTCTTGAAAGACAAAAAGTTATTGATACTGACAAGGAGGAACTATATTTGAAAAAAAAATACGGAATTAGCAAACCTTTCATTTTTTACACTGGTGTCTGGCGAAACCATAAAAATCTGGTCGGACTTATCAAAGCTTTTGCTATTTTGAAGAGCAAATACAGATCTAGTTATCAACTTGTGCTTGGCGGCAGGGAGGATCCCTATTATCCAGAGGTAAGGAAAACTTGGGAGAAATTTGGTTTGGAGAAAGAAGTTATCAGAGTGGGATTTATAAATCAGAATGAACTGCCGTTGTTTTATAGAGCTGCAAAGGTTTTTGTTGTTCCTTCTTTCTATGAAGGATTTGGTCTTATAGGTTTAGAATCTATGGCTTGCGGCACTCCTGTTGTCTCCTCAAACAGAACAAGTTTGCCGGAAATATTTGGCAATGCTGCTATCTATTTTGATCCCGAAAACTCGCAGGAAATGGCAGAAAAAATCAATCTGGTTTTAAGTGATGAAAAGTTGTATAATAAGCTTGTAGAAAGGGGGTTTGATCGGGTTAAAAAGTATAGTTGGGAGGAGATGGCGAGAAAGACATTGGAGATATATAGGAAGGTTTTAGAAACATAAAATGAAGGTTAAATGGATATAGTTCCAAAAAACAAATTGAAGCTTTCTTGTCGGGAATGTTGGAGAGAAGCAGCTGAGGTTGTTGATCTTCGCTGTTTTTCGAAAAATAAGAAAGAAGAGAAAGTAGAAAAGAAAAACAGAAAGCTAGTTTTGGATATTGTAGCCGGTGCCGAGAGAGAAAAGTTGAGGATAAATCTTCGTGGTGATTTTGTCCAAAGAACTAAGACGGATGAAATACGCTCATTCGATCTTTCCTCGGCCAATTTTGGCAGTGTTGTTAAATCTGCAAAATTCAGTGGAGCGTCAACATTTCGCGGTTGCCAAAGTAAATCAAAAGGCGCGACGGGAGCAACTAATTTCTTTACTGCTTCTGGATTTTTGACTGCAGCCATAGATGGGTTTCTAAATCTTCGCTCATTCACAAGCAAGATCTGCAGTTTTGGCATAGCGAAAGACAAGGATCGAAGTGCTAAATTCAGATTAATAAAGCCTGCTTTAGTATTTCAGAAATCCTTTGTATGTTTCATTATTGCAGTTTTTCTTGTTTTCTCAGCAGTCTTCTTTTTGTCTTCTGTCCAAAAAGCGATTGAACAGAAGGAGGCGGCAATCGGAGAAAGTGCAAAGGCTTATGGCTATTTGAGGTCAGCGGGAAAGTCGGCAGCTGACTTGGAGTTTGAGAAGAGCATCAACAATTTTAATCTTGCGGCAGAGAGTTTCTCAAGTGCTAAAAGAATAATAGATGAGGCTGGTTTAAATATAGCAGGGATTGTAGATGATCTTCCTATAAACACTCCGGTTTCAACAGCTGAAAGTCTTGTTGAGGCGGGAGAAAATATATCTTTATCAGGAGCAAGCCTGACCAGGTTGCTGAGCAAGATCTCCGCTTTTTTTGAGGGGGGCGATTTATCTGCGGATTCTCTTGCTGGTTTTCGAATGGATATAAACAATATCGCTGTCCATCTAAAAAGGGCGGCAGGGAATATAGATGGTATTGATGAAGAATACATTCCAAAGAATATGCGAGAAAGGGTCCAGTTAGTAAAGAGTCGACTGCCGCTCATTGCTGAGGATTTTGAAAAGCTGAGTCGTGATGTTCCTCTTTTTGAAAGAGCTCTTGGTAGTGACAGAGAGCAGAAATATTTACTTCTTTTTCAAAACAACAGCGAGATAAGAGCGACGGGGGGGTTCATCGGGAGTTATGGGATCTTGGATGTGGAAAATGGAAGAGTAAAAAACCTATTTATTGAAGGAATATTTAATCCCGATGGGCAATTAAAAGAAAAAGTTGTTCCGCCGATGCCTATTCAAAAGATAAGCGCGGCTTGGAGTATGCATGATGCTAATTGGTTTGCCGATTTTCCAACCAGTGCCAAAAAAGTTGCTCTGTTTTATGAAAAGACGGGAGGACCGACTGTTGATGGGGTGATTGCGATAACTCCGAATGTGATAGAAAAGATACTTAGAATTACGGGGCCGATTGAAATGCCTGAGTACAATACTGTTGTGGATGATAAGAACTTTCTGATAGAAACGCAAATGCAGGTGGAAAAACTTTATGACAAAGAAAAAAATAGACCAAAACAGTTTTTAGCCGATCTTGCTCCGCGAATTATTGAAAAATTGTTTAGCGGGGAGAATTTGAGGGGGCGGGAGAAAATTCGAAGGTATTTAGACATTGCAGGCGTAATAGAGGAAAGTTTAAGGGAAAAACATATACTCTTATATCATAGAGATCCTGACATTGAAGGTATGATAGTAAAAAGAGGATGGGGTGGACAGGTTCTGGCTTCAAGCGGCGACTACCTAAGTGTTGTTCACAGCAACATAAATGGATACAAAACCGATGCTGTTATAGATGAGAAGATTACACACAGAGCCGAGATTCTGGACGACGGTTCCATAATAGACACTGTGAAGATTGTCAGAAAACATTTGGGAGGCGATAGCAAGTATGATTGGTATAATCGCGTAAATTCAGACTATATGAGGGTATATGTTCCACTTGGTAGTGTGTTGCTCGAAGCAAAAGGACACACTGTGCAAGACTATGAGCCTCCGGTCGATTACAGTGATTTCAAGATTGACCCGGATGTGGCGAAAATTGAAAGTTCTATGAAAATAGATCCGACTTCTGGAACACATATTTTTGAAGAATCGGGAAAAACTGTTTTTGGCAACTGGGTTTATGTAAGTCCGGGAGAAAAGGTTGAAGTTGTCTACAAATACAAACTTCCTTATAAGGTTGATTTTGATGGCTTTACCAAACCTGCTGATAGATACAGCATTTTAATTCAAAAGCAGTCAGGAAGCGCTGGAAGCAAGTTTTCTGGATCAATAAAACTGCCTTCTGCTTGGAATATTGTTTGGAATTCAGAAAATCTTCAAAGAAAAGCCTCAAATGAAAGTGTGATAAATTCAGACCTGAGAGTTGACAGGTCGTATGGCGTGGTGTTCAAAAGATGAGTAATAATTTTGTTGATAACAGATTAATAGTTCCTGTTTTAATTTTAATAAGATGCTCAGTTTTAAAATGTAAACTATTATGAAAGCAGAGAATCCCGAATTAAATTCGACGATCTCTAGAATAAAAGAAGCCGAGAAAGAAAGAGAAGTGAAAGACGCTTTAGAAGAGATAGAACAAGAAACAGTAGCAGAGTCAATAAAAGACGAGATGGAGGATTTAACTCTGGAAGGAATAAAACTGAAACTGGAAGAGATAGGAATAAACGAAGAAGTAAAAGATAGGAAGGAAGCCAGAGAAAGACTGACTGAATATGTGGGAGAGGTTTACGAAATAGCAAGAAACTATGAAATGGTATATTCATATTTTGAGCCGCAAGGAGCGGACGGAAGAAGCTTCGATGAAGAAATAGATTTGCTTCTGGAAGAAAGGAGAAAAGGCAATGATTACAATCCAAAATTTGTTTACCCCGAGCTGAATAAACTAGATGTTCAAAAATTGGAAGACAGTCTTGTAAAACTGGATGACATAAAAAAGAGGGTTGAGAACGAGAAGAATGAAAATGTTAGAAACATTGTTTTGGAAATGATATCTGTTGCAGAAGCAAAAATAAATATCCTGTTGGAATTGAAGAACAACAACCCGAAAGGAGCTTTTGAAAACGCCAAAATCGCTTATGGAGATATTGACGATCAACTGTGCGAGAAAGCAAGAGAATGTTATGAAAAAAGAATTGAATTTTTCAAAAAAGAGCAGAAAAGCGAACTAGAAAAAACGCTGGAGCAAAAAAAGTTTGACGCTGAAAGCATAAAAAAGTACTTTGACCTAGTGTTGGATAAAAGCCAATTAAGGTATGCCAATCTGGAGGTTGTTATAGACGAAAAAGCAAAAGCCATAGATGTACGTTTCAGTGATCCCGACTATGATCACCCTGTCATCCTAATTCCTCCAAAACGAGTGGTTAATGGAATAAAGCTTATCCAGCTGGTGGCTCATGAGATAGGCTGTCACGTCGTTCAGAATGTCTATAATAGCAAGTTGGGATTAAAAGGCCTTAGCTTCGGAAGAAAATGGGAAATTGTGCAAGAAGGGTTTGCCATAAGAAGCGAAGCTGAGGTAAAGGAAGAAGTAATTGGAGAGTCTGAAATTGACTTGGAAATGCAAGCGAAACCATATTATGTTCTAGCGATGGAGAAGATCAAAAAGAGCGCTGATTTAGCAGAAGTGTACGAATATATTTTTAATTTGAGAAAAGAAGAATTTCTAGCCAAAGGGTGCGATGAAAGAAAGAGTGAAGAAAAAGCATCCGCGCTTACAAAGAATGTTCTCAGGAGAGTGATAAGAGGAATGTATCCGTATTATTTTCCAAAAGATAAGGCGTATTTTGAAGGGGAATTTATGGCGCGCGAGATGGAAAAAGAAGGAGTTGACAAATATTTAAGGCACTCTAAAGTTGATCCTGCTCTTGTTCCATATATGATTAATTTGGGAATTTATTCAGGAACTCCTCTTTATAAGAGAAGCCTTGAGTTGGCAAAGATTGCAGCTGGGAAAATTTTGGATGATATTAAGAGTAAGGATAAGTTGATTTCTTGAAACATTGCTGTTGCTGTGAGCCTGTAGGGGGATAGAGATGTAGATATTTGACACGAGTTTTAAAACTGTTTATAATACTGTTGCAAAGGAATTGTAATGATTGATTGCCTACCCGAGAGACGGATAGGTTTTTTTAAAGTCTTTAATCTTTAATTAGAAATGTGAGGGAGTATTATCAGCGCAAGAACTGTTGTCAGAAGGTGTTGGGACGCTTAAGAGATGGTAAATAGCCTAGAGGTAGCAATGTGGAAAGTTGCTTAACTTATTGGATAACAAGGAGGCAATCTACAGCTTAAGAAAATAAATCAACAATGCTATGGACCAAAAACAGTTTGTATCAGCAATTAGCCAAATGTGTGATGAAAGAGGAATTTCAAAAGAAAAAGCCCTCGAGATAGTTGAGGCCGCTTTGGCTGCAGCTTACAAAAAGGATTATGGGAAAAAAGGGCAAGTGATTAGGGTTAATTTTGATGAAAAAACAGGAGATATAAAAGCGTTTCAAATAAAGACTGTAGCAGAAAAAGATGATACTGATGATATAAGGGGAGATGATCAGAAACAAGAAAGAGAGCAAAAGACAAAAGAGAGATTTAATCCTGAAAGAAATTTGACTATTGAAGAAGCGAAAAAGTATAAAGAGAATCCTAAAATTGGCGATGAAATAAGAATTCCACTACCAGTTCATAATGAGTTTGGGAGAATTGCTGCCCAAACTGCAAAGCAGGTTATGATACAGAAAATAAGAGAGGCAGAAAAAGAAGCTATTTTTGATAAATTTAAGGACAAGAAAGGAGAAGTTGTTAGCGGAGTAGTTCAGAGGATAGAAGGAAAAAATGTTTTTTTGGACATAGGAAAGGCAATTGGTGTGCTTTATCCTAGCGAACAAATAAAGGGCGAATATTATCAGGTTGGCCAGAAGCTCAAAGTCTGCATTATAGAGATCAACAAGGATTCGAAGGAAGCGAATCTAGTTGTCTCGAGAACAAGCCCTGATATTGTGAAAAAATTGTTTGAATTGGAAGTTCCTGAGATATACACAAAAACTGTAGAGATAAAATCGATAGCCCGCGAAGCGGGGTCAAGAACCAAGATAGCGGTTTTTTCTAACGAGGAAGGGGTAGATCCTGTAGGCTCCTGCGTTGGTCAACGAGGGGTGAGAATCCAAACTATTATCAATGAGATTGGCGGAGAAAAGATTGACATCATTGAATGGAGCAAGGATACGAAAAAATATATACAGAATTCTTTGTCGCCTGCTAAAGTGTCGCATATTGACATAGATGAGAAAAAGAAAAGCGCTGTTGCCTATGTGAACAGTGACCAACTCTCTTTAGCCATAGGGAAAAATGGACAGAATGTTCGGTTGGCTGCTAAACTGACAGGATGGAAGATTGATATTTTAGAAGAAAAGGGTGATAGCACAGACGGTGAAGTTGCAAAGCCTGAGAACAAGAAAGAGAGTGGAGAAGAAGGAAATTAGTAGGAACAAGAATTTAGTTTCATATTACTGTCATTCTGAGCGAAGCGAAGAATCCCGTAGAAGGAGCAATACCTATTATACTATCTATAGCAGCACGACTTACCTTACTCCAGACGGGATCCTTCGCTAGCGCTCAGGATGACACCCTGTCTGTCATCCTGAGGGCAAAGCCCGAAGGATCTCGAACTCATAGGGATAACTTTCTTAAAATAATTTACGCTTTTCTTCATACGGGATCCTTCGCCTTCGGCTCAGGATGACAACATCTTTTCTCCAGACGGGATCCTTCGCTAGCGCTCAGGAT
>CAYWAL010000050.1:0-6825 GCA_964456605.1 uncultured Candidatus Saccharibacteria bacterium
TATTTTGTTCTTGTCAAACTCCTGCGTGGAGCCGTCTTTTTTTGTTACATTCATTCATATCACCCTAAAAAATATCGGATTTACCACTTAAAAATCTATTGCTTAAAGCCGTATCTACCTCTAAGCGGAACAAATGCAAACTCTTCGGGCAGTGTCTCTACCTCTACGCCTGTGCTCAGTTTTTTTGCAACTGCCATTCTCTGCGCATGTTTGCCTCCTATAGGTGCCACTAACCTTCCGTTAACTTTCAGTTGTTCTATAAGCGGTTTCGGAATTTCAGGAGCCGCAGCAGTTATAATAATTCTGTCAAACGGGGCATACCTTTTCAACCCTATCGAACCGTCGATATTAAAAACCCTTACATTTTTTATTTTCAACCTCTGCAGGTTTTTTCTTGCAAACTCTGCAAGCTCAGGTTCGATTTCCGCAGTATAGACAAACCCATTATAAGCAAGTTTGGCTAAAATTGCTGCCTGCCATCCGCTGCCAGCCCCAACCTCCAGAACTTTGCTGTCTTCTCTAACATCCAAGGCCTCTGTCATTATCACAACGGTCGAAGGCTGCGAAATCGTTTGACAGTTCCCAATAGATAGCGGATAATCATCATATGCAAACCTCTTCATATTTTCTGGTACAAACTCATGTCTTGGAACTTCTCTAAGGACATGTTCAAGTCTTTTTGACCTCAGAACCCCTGCTCTCTTCATTTCATTTAACAACTCTTCCAGCATAACAATATATATAGCCGGAATGTAATAAGCTTTTATGCTGATAAAGAAAATAAAGAATCTGGAGATACAAGGAGCGAAGGAAATAGCTGTTGCCTCGCTAAACTATCTGAAAAAGTTTGCTCTCAGGTATGGATTTGGAAAAAAATTCGACAACATTTGCAAAAAACTCGAAGATGCAAGACCCACGGCAGTAGTTTTGCATAACTGCTTGGAGATAATAAAGAAAAGCAAAAATATAGAAACAATAGACAGGCTTCTCACAGAACTCGAGAGCGCAACTGACATGATAGCCGAAAACGGGGAGCATCTCATAAGGTCTGGATATAGAATTCACACGCATTGCCACTCATCGGAAGCATTGGCTGTAATCAAGAAGGCTGCCGAGAAAAAAAGGTTTACTGTAGTGGTTGATGAAACAAGACCGCGGTATCAAGGAATAAAAACCGCAAAGGAGCTTGCCAAAATAAAAAACATATCTGTTGTGCTTATAACAGATGATGCCGCATCGTTAACCCTAACAAGTCCGGTCCTTCCAAAGGATGATATTGTGATAGTAGGCTGTGATGCGATGCGCAGGGAAGGAGTAATAAACAAGATAGGTACATACTTTCTTGCGCTCGCAGCTTTTGAGAACAAAATACCCTTCTATGTCGCCGGTTCAAGCTTCAAAATTGACAGAAGAAGAAAAATAGAGATAGAGATGCGCCCGCCCTCCGAAGTTTATAGAAAAATAAAAGGTGTAAAAATTATTAATCCTGCCTTTGATATTACCCCATGGAAATTTGTCACCGGCGTTATAACGGAAAAAGGAGTGCTCAAACCAAATGAGATTTTAGGATTGATAACAAGAAAGTGACGTAAACGGCTGTACAATTATAAAAATCTCGCAAAATAATTTTCAAAAAACAAAAAAGATTTGCAGGTGTTAAAAAATGAAGTATCTTGACTTTGTTGATTTGAAGTATGAACCTAAAAAGGATTTGATATGCGATTTTTATTTAGAGGCGGACAATATAAAGAGGGCTGCAGGAGCGGTTGCGGCAGAGTCAAGCATAGGCACATGGACAGAACTTTCTACCATGAAAGCAAATATTGAGCAACTTGCAGCAAAGGTTTTTTCCATCAAAAAGTCGGGAAAGGGAGCGGAAATAAAGATTGCTTACCCTGCCGAACTTTTTGAACCCGGAAGCATGCCCAACATCCTTTCTTCTGTTGCAGGAAATGTTTTTGGAATGAAAGAGCTGAAAACCCTGAGACTGCTCGATATTGAGTTTCCGGAAAAACTGCTCAAAAGTTTCAAGGGCCCAAAATACGGAATAAAGGGAATTAGAAAAATTTTCAATCTAAAGAGGCCGTTAATAGGCACGATAGTTAAGCCGAAACTCGGTCTCTCGGCAGGAGAACATGCAAAAGTTGCATATGAGGCATGGAAGGGAGGATGTGATATAGTAAAAGATGATGAAAATCTTGGGAACCAGAAGTTTAATCCGTTTCGAGAAAGATTTTTAAAAACAATAAAAATGCGCGACAGGGCTGAGAGCGAGACGGGTGAGAAAAAAATTTATATGGTAAACGTGACAGCGGAAGTATCCGAAATGCTGAAGCGCGCAGAATTTGTGGAAGAAAACGGAGGAGAGTATATAATGGTGGACGTTATTTCAGTGGGATGGTCCGGACTGCAGACATTAAGACAGCAGGGATTTAATCTGGTTTTGCATGCTCACAGAGCTGGACATGCCGCATTTACGAAAAGCAAAAGGCATGGAATAAGCATGAAAGTTATAGCTAAGATTGTAAGAATAGTTGGATGCGACCAGCTGCATGTCGGGACAGCTGTAGGAAAAATGTATGAAGCAAAGAAAGAGGTTTTGGAAAATATAGCGGTCTTGAAAGAGAATAACGGACTAAAGCCTGTTTTTCCTGTGGCTTCAGGCGGTTTGCATCCCGGCAGCATACCTGATATCTTAAAAATATTTGGGAGCGATGTAATAATACAGGCAGGCGGGGGAATACACGGAAACCCGTTAGGCACGCAGGCGGGCGCAAAAGCCATGAGGCAGGCTCTTCAGGCAACGTTGGAAGGAATTTCTTTAAAGCAATACGCTGAAAAACATAAAGAGTTGAAAGCAGCCTTGAATAAATGGAAGTAGGGTTTGAATGGAGCAAAAAGATAAGCGATAGGGGATTACTGATAACAAATTGTGAAGCATAAGACTGTTATTAAAGAATGAAAATTATAAATCCAACGGTTAATTAAACAGATAAAACGAAAAACCTTTTAAAACCATAGAATAATATTTGTTAGGTGATAGCTTGGATATCAGCAAAATTAAATTGTCAAAATGGGACAAGCTTGCTGTCCTTGCCTTGTTATTGTTCATACTTGTAATGGCAATTCCTGTCTATACACCAAAGGGTGACTGCGAAGTTGCGAGACCTGGATATAAATGCGCGTCAGCAAGAGATGTTATGATAGAGAACTGTGAATATTGGGGAAAATACGCATGCAATACATCTGCGGATGTTAGTTTGCCGCAGGTAGAATGGTATATAGGAAACTTGTGCAAAATAGCAAATAGAGACCATAATTACGGATATGACTGCGCTGACCTCAAGCACGCATGCAATCAGGCAACAGGAAAGCAGGTTTGTCCGTTATGAATAAAAAAATAATTGGTTTGGCTGGAATTACGGCACTTATCATTTTAGCCTATATACTCTATGATGACTATACGTATAAAAAGGCTCTTAAACCTGTTGTTGGCGAAGAGATTAAAGAACAGGGTTTAAACAGATGGAGTTATAATTTTATACAGTCTTTAACTTCTCAATTTACAAATCAAACTCTAACTACAAGTGCCAGAATAAGTAAGGCAAGAGAAATAATGAATGAAAATTATACAAATTTTGTTAATTCTTTGGATTTTAAAGCTAATAATACAAATATTGATATTGCAGTATTAACATCGAAATCACTTGTTCTTAATTTAGTAGAGACCGTTTATTCTATCCTAAAAGGAGGGGTACCTGAAGAGGAGCCACTCGCACCTGCTTCAGAGTTAGATTATGAAAGTTTAGACAAAATCCTTTTAATAAAATTTTCTTTGGTTCAAGCCTCGGTGAATGCGATATTTATTAATACCATAGTCTCTGAAAACGATAAATTCTGCAGAAATCAAAGTGAATATAATAAATGTATGAAAGATATGATATCGTTATTTGAAAATGTGGCACAAACCGAAAAGAATAATTTAAGGGAATATAGAGAAGTTTCTCTGCCAGCATGCCTGGGGACAACTACTTACAGAAATGTGAAAAAAGCAGAAAAAAATTTGAGGGAACAATTAACAAAAACCAAGGATGTATTTTCAATATTATGGAAATCCATTCAAATCGATATGTATGAAAAATGCTCTGATAAACTATATGAAACTATCAAGGATAATCCCTGTGGTTTAATAATTGGCAAATCCAGCTCATTGAATATTGTCTTGGCGACAAACGCGCTGTTTTCCAGTTGTTCAGGTAGTTATTTGGTAGATAAAGTTAATAATATTAAAGGTAAATTAATCTTGTAAAAATATAAAGTGAGACTATGAAGCTGTCAGCAAAACCATTAAGTCTCGAGGTTGGGGACAAAAACATAGTCGTAGTTAACCGAAAGGATGCTGATTTTCTTGGTTTGCATGCTCTTGAAAGGGTGAGACTGAAACACGGGAAAAGAGAACTTGTAGCAATAGCCAATATAACTGACAGATTTGTAAACAAAGGAGAGATAGCGACAAGCAATAAAATAAATTCGTTTTTCAAACTCAAACCCTCAGACAAGATATGCATATCTCTTGAAAGGGAACCTGATTCTGTCCTTTATATAAAAGAGAAAATTGCCGGACATGCTCTGGAATATGAAAAGCTGAAGAGAATAGTCAAGGATGTTGTAGACAAAAAACTGTCTGGCATTGAAATAGCAGCATTTCTGACAGCTTTATACATACGCGGCATGAGCATAGACGAAAAGGAGGACCTCGCAAAAGCAATGGCAAACACAGGAAAAAGGTTAAACTTTGGAAAGGATGTTGTAGATAAGCATAGCATCGGCGGAGTTCCCGGAGATAAAACTTCAATGGTTCTTGTGCCTGTAGTTGCAGCGAGAGGTTTAACCATTCCGAAGACGTCTTCCCGCGCAATAACTTCTGCCGCAGGCACAGCTGACAGAATGGAAGTTCTTGCACCCGTCAAATTCACGGCAGAGGAAATAATTAAAATTGTCAAAAAAACAAACGGCTGCCTGGTTTGGGGAGGTGCCTTGGACCTCGCGCCGGCAGACGATGAATTTATAGAGGTTGAATATCCAATAGGCATAGACCCGCTTTTACTGCCTTCAATACTGTCAAAGAAGAAATCCGTGGGCGCAAAATATGTGGTAATTGATATACCTACCGGCATAGGCGCTAAGATATCAACCGTGAATGAAGCGCGAAAACTGTCAGAAGAATTTATGGAGGTTGGAAAAAGACTTGGTATATCTGTTGTATGCGGCGTCACGTTCGGAGAACAGCCTATTGGCTACTGTATAGGTCCTGCGCTTGAAGCTAAGGAAGCTCTTGAAACAGTAATGGGTAGAGGACCGCATGACCTTGTAGAAAAAGTCTCAAATCTTGCGGGCATGCTGTTTGAAATGACAGGAAAAGGCAATTACGACGTTGCGCTCAAAATTATAAAGTCTGGTAAAGCTGAAAAAAAGCTTAGAGAGATAATTGCGGAACAGGGAGGTGACCCGAAAATAAAACCTTCAGATATAGCAATTGGAAATCACAGCATCGATATAGTCTCGGAAAATTCTGGAAGAGTGCTTTGGATAAAAAATATGGAAATAGCAGCAACTGCGAAAAAAGCAGGTTCTCCGAAGGATAAAGGTGCTGGTGTGAAGCTGTATAAAAAAATGGGCGATACCGTGAAAAAAGGAGAAAAGCTTTTTACAATTTACTCTGAACATTCAACAAAACTTGAAGCAGCCGTTAATTATGCGCGAAGGGTAAAACCTGTAGTCGTCGGGCATAAATTTGAAGATAAAATGCTTCTTGAAAGATTTCCGTCTAAAAAGCGCCGAAGAAAGGATTTCATGCTTGAGAGATGAAAATTAATCTGAATGATGAGGTCTCAAGTCAGATTCTTTCAAGTTAACAGATTTTTATTTTAGCTCTACACTAATATTTTTATGCAAAAGCTAATTTTCATAATTTTAGATGGTGTTGCAGACAGGCCTGTCAAATCACTCTGCGGCAAATCCCCTCTTGAGGCAGCGGAAACGCCGAACCTTGATATTATTGCTGAAAAAAGCAGCCTTGGGCTTATGCGGGTTATTAATAGAATTCCTCCAGAAACAGACACTGCCGTGCTTGCAATGTTCGGTTATGACCCGGTAAAATACAATAGAGGCAGGGGACCGCTGGAAGCCGTCGGCATAGATTATCCATTCAACGGGCAATTGGCAATAAGATGCAATTTTGCAACTCTTGCAGGCAGTAAAATTATAGATACTGAAGCCGAAAGAATAGAGAGCAGATACTCAAGGCAACTTGTTAAGGCATTACAAAAAAACATTGAACTAGAGGTTGGCTTCCAAATCCTGCATGAATTGAACTATCGGTTCTTGCTAATATTAAATTCAAAACTCTCAGAATATATTTCAAACACCCATCCGGGTTATATAAGAAGAAAAGACCTGATGGAACTCCCAAATCCGCTTAAAAACAAGATGGAATTTGAGATATGCAGACCGCTGAAACCGGAAGCAAGGAAAACAGCCGAAATTTTGAACAATTTTATAACGCAGTCTAGAGAGATTCTAAGTAATCATAAATTAAACATAGAAAGGCAGAAGGAAGGAAAACACGAAGCAAATGCTGTTCTTACAAGGGGCGCGGGTAACAGTCTCCCGAAGCTGAAAAAATTACGCGAAAACTGGTTTTGCCTCGCCGACACAGCAGCAGAAAGAGGGATAGCAAAGCTGCTTGGTATGCGGTGCCCGCAACTTCCTGAGCCATATACGGACAGGCTTATAGAAAATGAGAAACAGTTGATAACAGCTGTT
>CAYWAL010000051.1:0-6789 GCA_964456605.1 uncultured Candidatus Saccharibacteria bacterium
TGAGCCGAAGGCGAAGGATCCCGTAGGTAGAAAAGTGTAAACTATTCTAAGAAAGTTATCCCTATGAGTTTGAGATCCTTCGGGCTTCGCCCTCAGGATGACGAGCGGAGTGTCATCCTGAGCGCTAGCGAAGGATCCCGTTTGGAGAAAGATAAAATATACTGCCACAGACATATTGCCATTCCTGCGGGATCCTTCACTGCGTTCAGGATGACAAGTGCGGCACAACTATCGCATCCTAGAATAACAAATGTAGAACAAAACAACGATGAAAGAACTATTCCAGCAAAATTCTTTTCAATTCTGACAAAAGCGGATCTCTTGCAACTATCGAAACTTTTTCTCCAAAAGGCGTTTTTATTCTGCAAATCTTGTATCCTGCTTCCTGCATAATAATCAACCTAGCGGCCGAATCCTGCGGCTTTGGTTCCATAAAACTGACATATGCATCTATAGCACCGGTGACAAGATAGGTGCTAAATGCCCCACCACTCATTCGCACCCTATAACTTCTTTCTATGACCTCAATAAGTTTCTTCTCCATCCACTTTTTTTCCCTTGTCCGCTTTTCAACCAAACTTCTAAAATCCACGTCCACTATTGCCTCATTCAACGAGACCTTCTTATAAGATACAACGGGCTCACCGTTTAGACGGGTTCCACCTTTTTTCACCGCAGAAAAGAGCTGGTTGGAAAGTGGATTATATATCAAGCCTAAAACAGGCTTGTTCTTAAAAACCATTGCAATATGAATCTGAAAAAAAGGAGCCATGCCAGCATAGTTCTTTGTTCCATCTATTGGATCCACCAGCCACTGGAATGAGGAGGATGATGAGTTTACTCTACCAGTTTCCTCTCCCCAAAAGCTGAATTCCGGCCATCTGGAAATAATTTTCTTTTTAATAAAATTTTCAACTTCCACGTCTATGTTTGTAGCAATATCTCTTTTGCTTTTTTGTCTTATCACTTTGACTTCATTCCATCTATCTACTACTATCTTGCCCGCCTGCTTTATCACAGGAGTTAAATAGCAAACTGCTTCCCTAAGAAAGTTTTTTGTTAATTGTTCTGCCATCTTGTCAAAATCGAAAATTAATTGCCTTGAACTACAAAATACAGCTTTTTCTGCCCTGCTGCAGTCTCCCGCAAAAAAACTGCGGCACATCTTCTTCCTGCGGCAGTCCCTTGTGAAGACCGCCGCGGAACAAAACTTGGTTTCAAGTTTCACGCACCTTGTCAATCTATTTTCCAAAAAACTGTCTTTGCTTTTTGCTAGGATCAACTAAAAATCTCCCAAGACTTTTCCTGCCAATAATTACTGGAAATTCTAAATGACTTCTATCTGCAACGGTCATTTTTGAAACTAACTTAACTCCAGCTAACTCTATATTCATCTTTATAACCAATCTATAAGTAATACCATGACTCGACTTAACAACAATTGTATCAAAATCTTCTCCCCATTTTTTGAGTTTATCTTTAATTTTCTTATCTAAAATCCTCCTCGTCCAACCACTTTCAACTTTCAACTCACTAACAGCTTCATCAAACTCGTCTATAATCTCCGCATACCCCAATTCTTTTGCCAATGCTTTGTCAATAGAAGACAAATCTGCTCCAGTGTCTATTTTTGCTTTTAATTCCATTTCCTTTTCCTCGACTTTCTTATTTTCCCCAAGTTCCTCTTTTTCGTCAGTCCTATATTTTATCTTGATGGTTTCAATAATCCCTAAAACTCGTTTTCCTGAAATATCTTCAATCTCCTCTTCTATCTCTCCTCCGAAAAGATCCTGGGCAATTCTAATACCGTGAGACTCATTCTTCACTTTCACGCCTTTAACTTTCTGCAGTCTGTACTTAAGCGGAGACAGATTAGCGATCTGAATAGAAAGCCCAGGATGGGCATTTACTTCAAGAACAACCGGTCCTCGATCTCTGTCAATGGCAATATCAACGCCAACATACCCCAATCTTGAAATCTCCTGGCACCTAATTGCAATTTCCAAAACTTCCCTCCAATAAGGAATTTTTATGCCGCTCAAAACTAATTTCGTGTCTGGACTTTTCTCAATCAGTTGATCGTGCATAATTGCATGAGTTGTAACGCCTGTTGCAATATCAACTCCTACCCCTATACCGCCAAGGTGCAAGTTTGCTCTGCCACCGGACTCTCTAGTAGGAAGTCTAAGCATTGCCATAACAGGAACTTTGTTAAAGACCACCACTCTAATATCAGGTATTCCTCGGTATGAATAGGGCTTCAAGTTTTTTGATATCTTTATTCTCTCTTCAAAAAACGCAATATCAGAAGCTCCAGAAAGAGAGTAGAAGCCATCAAGAATGTTCATAATATGATTCTGCAGATCTCTTATGGTAACTCTCTTTCCTTCCGTGGAGACCCAACTCTGATCCTTTTTCTGTCCATAAATTATTTTTATTCCCTCTCCTCCCCTTCCTCGATTTGGCTTCAAAACAAAACTCTTGGGTAAATCTGCCCACTTAAAAACTTCCAATTCTTTTCTATTTCTCACAATTCCATAAACCTCAGGCACAGGTATTCCTGCCTTAGAAAGTTTCTCTTTGCTCCTAAGTTTATTATTAGCAAGACGGATTGCATTTCTAGGATTATACGGCTTTACATACATTAGATTTCTTCCATTCATTCCTAGAATGCAACTGCCTTTTTTAATCAGCCCTAACATTTTTAATAACTTTTCTAAATCTCAAATACTCACTCAAACGAAGACCTGTCCACTTGCCCAAAAATGCGTCTATGATAAGCGCTATAAAAATATATTCCGGATGGTTCAAGACTAAACTCCTAAAGACATCCCAAACTACGAAATAGTAGCACACTGTGGCAATAACAAGTGTTCCAATGGAAAGAGTTGCTGCCGTTCTAAATCCTTTTTCCACCTGCGTAAAAGCAAATTTCTCTATAAGAGTTATTAAAATAAGAATTGGCAGAATTGATGTTGAAGCAAATCCTCTTCTTTGAAAATACCCAGCAACTGCAAGCAATATCAGAATTGCCAAGCTGATTACAGTCAGAACTATCGCCACTTTTGACATATACAACAGGTGAAAATCTTTCAAAATATATCTTACAACCACTCCTACTACAAGGATGACTGCAAAAACAGCTAGACCATATTTAAGCCCAATCGCCCAAAAAGCAAAAGTCAAAACAAGAGGAGTATAAATTCCGAATGATCTAATACCTGCAACCTGCCTGAAAGCAGCAATTAGGGTAGCAACGAAAGGAAGAGCAAGAATGAGATAGATTGTTTCTATATTTACCCCTTGATCAGCAATAAATTGAACTATGTTTGACATACTCACTAGCAGTTATTGTGTTTTATCCACAATATAGAGACCGCGGCGGATGTACACGAAATCTGTGTTCTGAAATAAATTCTGAAATAAATAAAGTGGACAGCTAAAGAGTAAATGTTGCAGACGATATTGGCTATTGTTTTAGCCAGAAGCACTATTTGCGATTTTTAACTCTTGCTTCAAACTTCATTATACTGCTGCAGCATATCGCTACTGCCAGCGCATCTGCCGCATCGTCCGGCTTTGGTATAGATTCCATCTTCAATATCGTTTTAACCATTTGTTGGACCTGGTTTTTGTCTGCGCGCCCATAGCCTACCACCGCCTGCTTGACTTGTAAAGGGGTGAATTCAAAAATCTCAAGCTTTTCACTTTTGCCCACAAATAAAACAACCCCAAGCGCCTGTCCGACTAATATAGCAGTTTTGGCATTTCTAAAGAAAAATAGATTCTCCACTGCCATTACTTGAGGTTTATATTCCTTAATTATCTTTCTCAAATTCCTTGCAATCAAACTAAGCCTGCTCGGCATATCTAGCTTTGGATCGGTAAATATGCATCCATAATCCAAAACCCTCAGCTCACTCTTTCGATTTCTTACCACTCCATAGCCAGTCGTTGCAGTTCCCGGATCAATCCCAAGAATAATCATAACCACTAGCAAATTAATAAGTTACCGCAAACTCGTAAAATGGTTTTGCACAGTACTATGAAAAGACAAGCAGTATGTTTATCCCTCTTTAATCTATGAAGTAGTATTGGAACTCTATACCAAGTTTGAATAAACTTCATTAACATCCTCCTGTTCTTCTAGCTCGCCGAAAAGTTTTTCTATTTGCCCAACAATTTTTTCATCTTCCACACTGATTCTATTTTTCGCTTTCCACTCAAAACCAAAATCGCCGATTTTTATACCACTTTTTTCCAAACTGTTTTTAACTTTGTAAAGATCTTCTGGCTTTGTATAAACTACTACAACATCATCAAGCAGCTCAAAATCCTCCGCTCCAGATTCTATGATAGCCACCTCCAATTCATCCTGATCCACACTCAAATTCTTCTTTTCAATTTCCAGATAGCCAAAGCGATTAAACATCCATCTAACACTACCAATTTCAGCCAACCTACTGTTGTTGGTAGAAAGAATGTGTTTTATTTCCGATACAGTTCTATTAGAATTATCAGTTGTACATTCTATAATTAAAGCAATACCCCCTGGCCCATATGCTTCGTACAGCACTTCTTCTATCTTCGTTCCTTCAAGCTTCCCAGTTCCCCTCTTGATTGCCTTTTCTATATTGTCAGAGGGCATATTCTCTCTCTTCGCTTTTTCAATAGCAACTCGCAGGGCAGGATTAAACTCGGGATCGCCGCCGCTGCGGGCAGCAATTGTAATCATCTTGGAAAGTTTAGAAAAAACCTTTCCTTTCTTTACATCAGCAGCCTCTTTTTGTCTTTTGATCTGTGCCCATTTTGAATGTCCAGACATACGAATGGATTAGCTATACCATATTAGAGTGCACTAAAGAAAGCATCTTTCTGTTTCAGCCTGTTCAAAAACTCAAGTTTTGAAAGTTTGCCGTGTAAAATTAGCCAAAAATTTTTCAAAAAATCATCAAAGCAGACAACAAACTCTATTTTGTAACTTAGGACGGCTCGACCAGTCCTCACTAACAAAAGACAACACTTTATTAGGAAAGCAAGCCTGCTCTCTAAAGCCCAATCTCAATCGGTAAGTGGTCTTATTATAACAAAAAACTTTCAAATTTTGCAAGAAAATGAAGCTTATTGATATGAAACCAACTAAAAAGTTGATTCAAAGAGATGCCGCAGTCCTAAAGACAGAAACTGCGGCAAGACAAGAAGCTGCACGTCAATTAATCTTCTACCTCGTCGATAGATCCTATCATATAAAGTTTTTCGAGTTCCACATCATCAAATGAACCTTCCAATATTTTTTCACAGCCCTCCAGAGTTTTTTCAAGCGGCACATATACACCCTTTCTATTATTAAACGCTTCAGTCGTAAAAAGAGGTTGTGTGAGAAAACGTTGTAGCCGTTCCGCTCGCTTGGCAATAGTTCTGTCTGTTCGTGAAAGCTCGTCAATCCCAAGAATAGCAATAATGTGAGAAAGCTCCTGATACTTTTGAAATATCGCTCTTACTTCTGAAGCTATGTGAAAGTGGCGATTGCCTACAATCTCTTTGTCCAGACCCAAAGAATGTGAACGAAGAACATCAACTGCTGGATAAATTCCTTTCTCAGCTACACTGCGAGAGAGTACCAGTGAAGCATCAAGATGAGAAAAAATAGATACAACTGCAGGGTCAGTAATATCGTCAGCCGGCACATAAACAGCCTGCAGGGAAGTAATAGCATTGCCGGCACGTGCTTGTATTCTCTCTTGAAGCAACGCTAGATCATATTCCAGTGTTGCTTGGTAGCCCAACTCGGAAGGTACCTTTCCTAAAATTGCACCTACTTCCATCCCAGCCATTACATAGCGAAAAATATTATCAATAAATAGAAATATATCTTTGCCCATTTGGTCACAAAGAAACTCTGCAGCACTTACAGCTGAGAGACCAACTCTTGCTCTCACTCCAGGTGATTTGTCCATTTCACCAAAGTAGAGTGCTGTATTTTTCAACACACCAGATGCTTTTAGGGTATGGTAAAGATCGTTGCCTTCACGAATGCGTTCCCCAATGCCGGCAAAAACAGCATAGCCCATCTTCTTCAACGCAATATTATGAATGAGCTCTGTTATCAACACTGTTTTTCCAACTCCAGCGCCACCAAAGAGACCAATCTTGTCACCTAAGCGAAACGGTGTAAGAAGATCAATGACTTTTATTCCCGTCTCCATTATTTCACCTTTATATCCTAAATCACCCCTTTTTGTATCTTTTCTTCCGTAGATCGGAAACGGCGCTCCTTTCTCGAACGGTTTCCCATCTATTGGGTTGCCAAACACATCAAACATCCTGCCTAGAATGTCTTTACTAAGAGACACTGAAATTTCTTCGTTTTTATCAATAACTTTTTCGCCTCTTTCTACTCCTTCCAGCGAGGACAGAGCAATAGCCCTCATTGTGTTAAAATCTTTTTTTTCAACAACTTCAAAAAGGGCTTTTCTGTTTTCACTCTCAAGCAAAGCATGAAGACGCGGCATATTTTTCTCAAACCTAATCTCTACCGCTCCACCTTTTATTGCTGTAATTGTTCCTTGAATGCTCATTTTTTCTTTTGATTATGTATTATCCTTGAAATAAACACTGTCATCCTGAGCGCTAGCGAAGGATCCCGGTGTGGAATCTGATAAGACGTAATGTTGCTCAGCGGTTATTTTAGTTCCTACGGGATCCTTCGGGCTTCGCCCTCAGGATGACAGGTCTTGTCATCCTCGTATACTGTTGTCAATAGATACAATATGAATGTTCTTTCAAGTT
>CAYWAL010000052.1:0-6771 GCA_964456605.1 uncultured Candidatus Saccharibacteria bacterium
ATGAATACTCGCGCAATGTCTTAATCATTGCCACTGGCTCAGCCGTTTTGGAGTTTAATAAGAATAGTGATATTGTCGGTCGCCGCCCTATTTTTGAAAAGATGTACCCGTTGAGTTTTCCAGAATACATCAAATTGAAATCAGTCAAGTGGAATAGAAAAAAATTTGGGATAAAAGGATTGGCGCAAAGATTGCGTGCCGCTTTGTTTGAGGCGGGAAGCGCAAGAAGCGCTTTTGAAGAGTTGAAAGTTTTGACGCCGCAGATAAAGCGTTACTACAGTGATATTTCTCCTCGCGAAGTATTTGATTATATTTACACTGGCTCTCTGCCTTCACTCTTGTTTTTACCGAATCGTTCGCTTGTTTATGATCAAGTTATCCGTTCGCTTGAAAATATAATTGATAAGGATATTGCTAGAGTTTACAGATTTGACAACCAGACAATTAGGAAAATTCCTACTCTGCTGTATGTGCTTGCTTCAAGTGACAAAGTAAGTTACGAAATGTTTGCCAGAGGACCTGTGGGACTTACGCGGCCGACTGCCAAGGAAGTTCTAGATGCTTTGGTTCAGGCGGAGGCTATCTTGCGTATTCAGGCGTATACTCCGTCTCACGGCGCTCAGGTTCGTCAGCCATCTAAATATCTGTTTATGGCACCTGTCTTCCGTGCTGCTTTTTATGGCACTGCCGGCAGCGTTTTATCTCCAGAGGAGTCGAAAGGGAAGCTTCTTGAAGATGTTATTGGGCTCTATTTATACCGACTTTTTGGTCACTTGCCTACCGCTTTCATAACCTATGATGCCAAAGAAGGCGGGGCGGATTTTGTTTTTGGAACACAAAGGGAAAAATTTGTTATTGAAGTGGGTGCAGGAAAAAAGGATTACAAACAAGTTGCGTTGAGTATGTCGCGTTTTAGACCACGCTACGGAATTATTGTTTCCAGCAATTCGCTTTTAGAGTTTAATGAAGAAATAAATGCCCTGAAAGTTCCTTTGGAATATTTTCTTTTAATGTAAACCTATTATGAAAGAATTTCTTGTCGAAACACTAAAGAGCAAATTTGATTCCCAAACATTCCAAAAATTCGCTTTGGAGTTCTTTAATGATCTTGTGATTAATATTAAAGAGCTTGAAGTCAATCCCGCCTTTAAAGATCACATAGACGGATTGAGACTGATCGGGCAGTACGAAGATCCGGAAGGCAAAAAACTTCATATTTTGGAAGTTAGGCTCAAAAGCGATTCCAAGTTGGAGCGTGCTCGCGCAATGCAGCGCAATGTCATAGCTAAACACCTGAAGGATTATTGGCTGGACGGCGCCTTGGTTGCTTTTTACGCGCCCGGCAGTCAAAGCTGGCGTTTGTCGTTTGTCAAAATTGAATATAAATTTGACAAAAACGGGAAGACAAAAGAAGAACTGACGCCTCCCAAACGCTTTTCTTTTTTGGTAGGCGAAGATGAACCCTGCCATACCGCCCAAAAACAGCTTCTGCCTTTGATTCAGGAAACGAACTCTAATCCGACACTCAAACAAATTGAAGAGGCTTTCAGCGTGGAAAGGGTCACCAAAGAATTCTTTGACAGATACAAAGAGCTGTTTGAGATGGTTATTGAAGAATTGAACCGCAACCGCACGTTCAAAAACGAGGCGGCCAAAAACCATATCAACACGGAAAATTTCGCCAAGAAACTGTTGGGTCAGATAGTGTTTTTATATTTTCTGCAAAAGAAAGGCTGGCTCGGAGTCCCGGCCGGCAAGTCCTGGGGCGAGGGCGATCGCTGTTTCTTGAGACATCTGTTTGAGGATGCCAAGAGCAAAGGGAAAAACTTCTTTAACGATTATCTGGAAATTCTTTTTTACGATACCCTTAACAATCCGCGACGCAATACAACGGACCCAAGCTTTTCAAAGCCCTTTAACTGTCGCATACCATTTTTGAACGGTGGTTTGTTTGAGCCGGAATACGATTGGAAAAACAGTTTTATTTACCTTGATGACTCTATCTTTGAACGTATTCTTGATGTTTTCGATCTCTATAATTTTACGGTCAAGGAAGACGAGCCGTTGGAAAAAGAAGTCGCCGTTGACCCGGAGATGCTGGGAAAGGTTTTTGAAAACCTTCTTGAAGAAAACCTGCGCAAGGGCAAGGGCACATATTACACTCCCCGAGAAATCGTGCATTATATGTGCCAAGAAAGCTTGATAAATTATCTGGTTACAGAAAGCAAAATTAATGAAGAGAAAATCAGAAAGTTAGTAACTCAGGACCCTGTTATTGATCCTGATAGAGATATCAGCAAACAAATTGAGCAAAAGAGCATTGTTTTTACTGATAAGGAGGTTGAAATTTTAGACAAGCTCTTAAAAGATATCAAAATTGTCGATCCCGCTTGTGGCTCTGGGGCTTTTCTGGTTGGTATGTTGCAATTGATTGTTCACTCAAGAAAGAGATTAACCGATTATTTAGCATTGTTTAATAAGCCAACGGAGAACAGAAACGAATATCAACTCAAAAAAGAAGCTATCCAAAATTGTATCTATGGAGTTGATATTGATCCCGGGGCCGTGGAAATAGCCAAGCTTCGCTTATGGCTTTCTTTAGTGGTTGACTATGATCTTGAAGAAATTGAACCATTGCCGAATCTGGATTACAAGATTATGCAGGGCAATAGTCTGCTGGAGGAATTTGAGGGAATAAAATTTTATGAGGATGAAAATGATTTATATAAGCAATTAGATAAATTGAAAGAATACAAAGAGGAAATAGAAGCCGAAAGAAATAAAAAGCAGAGAGAAATACTGGATTATTATAAAAATAACGGTGAGCAAGATAAGCAGCTTGAAAGAGAGGCAATAAAATTGGCAAGAGAAAGCAAAAATGTACAAAAGAACATAATTGAATTGCAAAAGCGCATCAATGGTTTAGCTGAAGATGAGAAGCGAAGAATGCAAAAAGAGAAATTGAGAAACAAGAAGCTGAAATATTTTTCTGAAAGTGATGACAAACAAAAAAGTAAGCTAAAGCAAGAAATCAGCGATTTGATTGACTGGTTCGTAAAAAGCGTTTTAGAAGAAGAGAAATCAAAAATTTCTGCATTGCGAAAAATAGAAGAAGAAAAAGTGAAGAAATTGAGAAGTCGGAAAGATAGAAATAATTATTTAAAGCAGTGGAGCAATGAGTTTTTGAAAGAAGGAAAAATTGATGAGTTGCTCAAAAGAATTCATGATCCGAAGATGGAAAAGCCGTTTTTCTTGTGGAAGTTGAATTTTATGGAAGTGTTTGAGAAAAAAGGTGGGTTTGATATTGTCATCGGCAATCCGCCGTATATTCAGCTACAAAAAAATAAAGGAGAGCTGGCAAAACTTTATCAAAATATAGGTTTTGAAACCTTTGCCCGTACTGGTGATATTTATTGTCTTTTTTATGAAAAAGCTAACGAGCTTCTTAATAATGGCGGGTATTTGGTTTATATTACTTCCAATAAATGGATGCGGGCTGGTTATGGCGAAAAATTGCGCCAGTATTTGGCCCAAAACACCACCCCCAAAATTTTGATTGATTTAGGTCCCGGTGTTTTTGAAAGCGCGACAGTTGATACCAATATCTTGCTTTTCCAAAAAGGCAGGCAAAAAGCCAAATGCACAGCTTGCAGTGTTAAAGAGAATTTAGCTAAAGCCCAGGTATCCCTTAAAGACTACATAGAGAAAAATAAAATTGAACTTGATACAAATAGCTTTAATTCTGGCGCTTGGGTGATTTTAAGTCCAATTGAGCAAAGAATAAAGGAAAAAATTGAAAAAATAGGTATTCCGCTAAAAGATTGGGATATAAAAATAAATTATGGCATCAAAACTGGTTATAATGAGGCTTTTATTATTGACGGGAAAAAGAAAGATGAGCTGATTGCCCAAGACCCAAAATCAGCTGAGATTATTAAGCCAATTTTGCGCGGCAAAGACATTGGCCGCTACTGCGCTAAATTTGCGGATAAGTGGTTGATTGCGGCACATAATGGATACAAAAAAGAAAATGGTGAAAAAATTAAAGCAATTAATATAAATGATTATCCAGCAGTAAAAAAGTGGTTAGATTTGTATTGGGACAAAATTTCAGCCAGGCAAGATCAAGGTGATACACCCTATAATTTACGTGATTGTGCTTATTGGCAGGAATTTGAAAAGGAGAAGATTGTGTGGCAGAGGATAACCTGCGAACCAATTTTTTATTTATCATCGCCAGGAGAATATATTTTAGATAGCATGGCATTTTTATCTGATTTTAAAAGAAATGAAGGAAAGTATTTTCTAGCTATATTAAATTCAAAATTGGTTTCGTATTGGGTAAATAAAAATGTGCATCAATATGGTATTACTGGATATAGGTTATCAAATCAATATGTTGAAGCAATTCCTATTCCAAAAATATCCGACTCCCAACAAAAACCATTTATAAAATTAGTAGATCAAATTTTAAAAATCACCTCTCAGCCTGACTACGACCCCAACAACCCACCCGCTAAACAAAAACAACTAGAAGCTGAAATTGATAGGCTGGTTTATAAATTGTATGGTTTGAGTGAGGAGGAGATTGGGAATGTGGAGAATAAATAACCTATTTTTAATTTATAGTATTATGGATATTTCACTAACGCAATTCTGGACATCTGTTGCAACAATTATTAGTACAATAATGGATATTTCACTAATGCAATTCTGGACATCTGTTGCAACAATTATTAGTACAATAATTGCGCTTTATTCAATAATTCAGGCGAAAAATCTTTCGGCACTTAATTTTCGTTTAAGGCAATTTGAAATGCGTCCCGAAATTAGAGTTATAGAAGCAGAAATATTACAAAAACCTAGGTTGGAAAAAGCGCTTGAATTATCAGGCTTAGATAGATTATATTATAAAATTAGTCTGAAAAACACGGGAAATAGTGAGGCTATTATTGAACAAGTAGAAATGAAAAATGAAAGTGGCAATATAGAAAATATTTTATCTACACCAACGCAATTAGCACCTGGACAAGAGTATGTAATCCCGATTTATACAATAAGGACGATTAAAAAGCAGAATGACATGGTTGTTGATCGGATAAAAACGCTTAAAATTTTCTATAAAGACATTTTTAAAAACAAGATTGTTTGCGAGGCAAGTATTGGAGCAGTTTTGTCTGAACCAACACCATATTTGGGAATCCGTACAAATATAATTCATAATTTTTCATATCCTAAAGGTTTTATTCCAAAAGCATAGATGTTTTTGTTTTTACTTCTGTTGGTTCAATCGTCCACGATTGAACCCGTAGGTTTTGATTTCAGGACTGACTATTTACTTTGCAATCAAAACAAATGGTTCAACCTGAGACAATTGAACCAACAGAAGAGAATTTATCACGCCATTTCTGGCGTGATCCATTGTATAATTCGTATAATCCGTGTAGCTGGACCACAGCAGAAATGCTGTGAATAATCACACCATCTCTGGTGTAATCCACCAACACACCATCTCTGGTGTGGTCCAAAACAAACGCTTCTAGACACCCAGTGTCCGCGGACACTGGGTGTCCTGCAACACTAGGTGTCTTGTAAATAACAAGAATGGCGGGAATGACAGTGAAGCAACAAGTTAAAATTCAAAATTAAAAGTTGAAAGTTTTTCTTTGCCAATTCACAACTCAAAATATGAACAACAGAGAAAAAAATGTAAAATTTGCGGCGGCATTGAACATATTTTTTACAGTAATAGAAATTATTGGGGGATTATTGACCAACAGCCTAGCGCTTCTGGCGGACGCTCTGCATGATTTTGGGGACAGCGTGGCTTTGCTGGTTTCTTGGTTTGCGGAAAAGAAGGCGAGACGACCGGCGGACAAAAAAAGGACATTTGGGTATCACAGATTATCTCTTCTTTCGTCAATGTTTGCCGCGGTTGTGCTTATTGCAGGTTCATTATTCATTCTGTCAAAAGCCATTCCAAGATTAATCAATCCGGAGCATGTAAATTCTGGCGGAATGATTTTGGTGGCAGTTGTTGGCGTGATTATCAATGGTTTAGGATTCCTGCGGTTAAAAAAAGGAATTAGCCAAAATGAAAAGATATTGTCTTGGCATTTACTGGAAGATATTTTGGGGTGGATAGTTTTGCTTGTCGGCGCAATTATTATCAGATTTTGGGACAGCTACATTATAGATCCTATAATGACGATTGGATTTACCGCTTTTGTGATGTGGGGAGTTTCAAGGAATATAAAAGAGACGTTTAATATTATTCTTGAAGGTGTTCCAGCGCATATAGATTCTGACAAAGTAATGAAATCTATTTTATCAGTTGAAGGCGTAAAGAGGGTCCATGATATTCATATTTGGTCTTTAGAAGGAGAGACGGATATTCTAACGGCGCATATTGTGGTTGAAGATAAGTTCTTGAAAAAACCTGATGTGGTTAGAAAGTCTATAAAGGAAAAACTGGCTGAACATCATATTGAGCATTCAACTCTTGAAATTGAAAGCGAGCGGTTTTGTTCCGGCAAAGAGTGCTATTTTGTATCGGATAGTTAATGGTTGACTATTGCAATTGCGACAATTTGTCTGTTACCTTTTGGCTGCATTTTAGAGCGTTAAAGGGAAATTAGAATATCTTTCAGAATATGCTATAATCAAAACAACAGATAATTTGGATTACGAAGTACAATCTCTTAAATTTCTACCATTAAATCCAAGTGGTTCAAAAACAGTGTCATCCTGAGCCGAAGGCGAAGGATCCCA
>CAYWAL010000053.1:0-6655 GCA_964456605.1 uncultured Candidatus Saccharibacteria bacterium
CAATTATCCAGCGTTCCGCTGGAAATAGGTTCGAGCGGAGTTGTAAAGTTGCACCTGTCATCCTGAGGGCGAAGCCCGAAGGAATGGCAATATCATATGTCTTACATTTCTCCACACGGGATCCTTCGCTCCTTTCAGTCGCTCAGGATGACGCTCTCTCTGTCATTCTGAGCGAAGCGAAGAATCCCGTAGAAGGAGCAATATCTATTATACTACTATAGCAGCACGACTTACCTTACTCCAAACGGGATCCTTCGCTAGCGCTCAGGATGACAGCATCTTTTCTCCATACGGGATCCTTCGCTAACGCTCAGGATGACAACATCTTTCCTCCAAACGGGATCCTTCGCCTTCGGCTCAGGATGACAACATCTTTCGTCTGCATTGGCAAAACAAGAGTCTCTCAAAACCTGCTTTTATTACTAATCCTCATTTATGAGTCAGCAACATATAAGAACGAACAAACTCCGCATCATTCCTCTTGGAGGGCTTGAGGAAGTGGGACGCAATATGACAGTGTTTGAGTACGGCAACGATATAATCATTGTTGATATGGGACTCCAATTTCCGGAAGAGGATATGCCGGGGATTGACTATATAATCCCAAACATTGGCTACTTGAAAGGCAAGGAAAAGAGGATAAGAGGAGTTTTTATAACCCACGGACACTATGACCATATAGGTGCTATACCTCATCTTATTCCCAGACTAGGAGATCCCGTCATTTTCACAGCACCTCTGACAGCGGGGATTATAAAAAAAAGACAAGAAGACTACCCGGAGAAGAAAACATTGAACATAAAAGTAGTGAACTTTAAGAGCAAAATAAACTTAGGAAATTTCAGAGTGGAATTTTTCCATGTCAATCACAACATTCCTGATGTTCTTGGGCTTGCAATATATACGCCGGAAGGGCTTGTTATCCATACAGGGGACTTTAAATTCGATCACAGTCCAACAGCTGATAGACCAGCTGACATTGGCAGAATTGCTCAGCTTGGATCACAAGGTGTGCTTTTGCTTATGTCGGACAGTACGGGCGCTGAAAATCCTGGGTATTCAATAAGTGAGCACGATATTCAAAAAACTCTTGACGAAATTTTCTCCAAGTCGGAAGGAAGAATTATAGTGGCGACATTCTCATCTCTTATAAGCAGAATCCAGCAGATCATTTCTCTTTCTGAAAAATATGGAAGAAAGGTAGCGATTGACGGTTATAGTATGAGAACGACTGTGGAAATTGCCAACAAGCTTGGCTACCTGAAGATCAGAAAAGGGACAATCATCAAGCCAGAACAGATGAAAAACTATCCTGACAAAAAGGTGTCTCTAATGTGCACTGGGGCTCAAGGGGAAGGAAGAGCTGTTCTTATGAGGATAGTAAACAAAGAACACAGACATATCACCATTAAAAAGGGAGATACTGTTATCTTTTCCTCTTCTGTTGTCCCTGGAAACGAGAGAACTGTTCAGAACTTAAAAGATCAGCTTTATAGACAAGGGGCAAATGTTATACACTACAAGATGATGGATGTTCATGCTGGGGGACATGCTCAAATTGAAGACCTAAAAATGATGATAAATCTTATAAAACCCAAATTCTTTATGCCGATTCATGGCAACTACTATATGTTGAGGCTCCATGCTAATATTGCCAAAGATGTGGGCATACCTGAGAAAAATATAATTATTGCTGGAAACGGGAATGTTGTGGAGCTGGCCAGAAACTGCGCTGTGATATCAAAAGAAAAAGTGCCTTCTAACTATGTGATGGTTGACGGACTTGGTGTTGGGGATGTGGGAAATGTAGTATTGCGCGACCGTCAGCAGATGAGCGCAGATGGTATGTTCACTATTGTTATAATCGTGGACAGTAAAACGGGAAAAATCATAGGCACTCCCGACATAATTTCAAGAGGGTTTATATATATGAAAGGATCAACTGAGCTTATAAAGGAAACAAAAAACAAAGTGATAGAAATAGTGAATAAAAAATCGGCAGGGGAGCATAGTATGAATTGGGCTTATGTCAAAGACAATGTCCGCGACAAGATAGGGCAGTTTTTGTTCACCAAAACTCAGAGAAGACCAATGGTCCTGCCTGTAGTGATTGAGATATAACAACATTTCACAGCGCTATTTTCTGTGTTTCGGTTTGACCTGCTAAAATCATTCTTCGCCGCTTTTGCAAGCGGTTTTTGGCTGCAGCTTTGGGCTTCTTTTTTGAGTTTTGCTTTGATGCTTAGCTTAGTAAGCTAAAGTACATCCGTAAAATTTCTCTTCCCCAGAACAATGTTATGAGAGTTCCTGCTACCATAAAAGGTCCAAATGGAATTGTGCTTTTCATTTTCTTTTTGCCGACTAGAACTAAAAAAATTCCCACAAAAGATCCCAGGGTGAATGAGAAGAGCAGGGCAACTAGAACCAACGGCCACGCCAACACTAGTCCAATTAAAAATCCCAGCTTAACATCTCCTCCTCCCATACCTTTGCCGCGGGTAAGAAGCACGATGCTTAAAAAGAAAGCGCCAGTGCCGACAGCTGCAATGAATGGATTAAGGAAAGTTGCTAAACTCTCAGATCCTAGGTTCCAAATTTCTACCAGGCGCCAATGACCAAAATTCAAAATCTCGGCCAATCTATAAATGAGCGCTATGCCAATTGCTGGATAAACAACTTTGTCTGGAATGATGTAATGCTTTAGATCACAGACAAAGATAACTATCAAAGAACAGCCAACAAACAAGAGATAGAAAGATGAAGCCAGAAATTGGAGGTTGAAGATTGAAAATTTACTAAAAATTGAAGACTGAAGGTTGAAAATCAGCAGAAACAGAACTCCTGTGGCAATTTCCACTAGCGGATATTGGATGGAAATGGGACGTTTGCAGTACCGACACTTTCCTCTTAGAAGAATGAAGCTCAATATGGGGATCAAGTCATACCATGCCAAAATATGTCTGCAATGGCGGCATTTTGATCTGTCATTCACTATTTTGCCGCCGTTTTCCAGCCTAAAAATCACCACATTCAAGAAACTGCCGACAGCAGTGCCTAGAATGAAAACTGCGAAATTGTAAACAAAATTGTCCATATGTAACTTATTTAGGAAACACTGGGTGTCCTTGAGATTAAGAATAAACTCTGTGGAGAATCTTTTTAGAAGGCAGAAGATAGCTGCTAGGCCAGAGAATTTTACTGCTTTTATTTTGTATCCCTATAAGCTGCCAAGATATCTGCCAAGCTGTCAGTAATGTTTTCAACTACTTCCTCAATAATCTCCATTTCTTCTTTGCTGAACTTCTCAATCACAAATTCCTTGCCTTGCCTCTTTTCATTTTCGAAAGCTGGCAAGCGATGCAATGTCTTTTCGTCTATTCCTTTGGTTCCTATTCCAATCCTAATTCTAGTAAAATCTTTTGTGCCAAGGCAGTCAATAATTGATTGCACTCCCTTGTGTCCAGCTGAACCGCGATTTTTCGAAACTTTGTATTTTCCAAGAGGAATGTCTAGATCATCATGAATAACGACAACATCTTGGGAGTTTACCTTATAGTAATCCATAATTGCCTTTACTGCTTTGCCAGAACTGTTCATAAAAGTCTGCGGCTTAGCTAGGATGACTTTTTCATTGCCTACTATCTGATGCGATATCTCGGCATTAAACTTTGATTGAAAATTGAAAGTTTGTTTTTGACGATGATCGGCGGCAGCTGAGAATTGAGGATCTCTTGCTATTCTCTCCACAGCTAAAAAACCAGCATTATGTCTGGTTTTTTCGTATTCTTTTCCTGGATTTCCAAGACCTATAATTAGTTTCATATGTTCTAAAGTTAATGCAGTATTTTGCTATTTTAATGGCTCGAGCAATTTTCTGTTAAAGTATCTGAGATAAAGTATCTGGGATTAGAAGAGGAATGAATACTCGTTTTATACTTTGAATTTATACTTTTAATTACGAAGTACCTCAATCCGACAGTACCGGACTTGACATTCAGTTGCGAGGCGCACTGGGTGTCCAAGGAACACTGTCCATAGACAGCAAGTTGCCTTGGAAGACTGATTATCGGAAAAGAGAAGCAAAGAACGGGCAGCTAGTAGCAGTATGTCTTGTCTTTTTCCAAACGGGATCCTTCGCTAGCGCTCAGGATGACAAACCTGTCATCCTGAGGGCGAAGCCCGAAGGATCCCGTAGGAGCTTGAGAATAACTGCTTAGCAGCAACTGCATCCTGTCAGATTTCACACGGGATCCTTCGCTAGCGCTCAGGATGACAACATCTTTCCTCCACACGGGATCCTTCGCTCCTTTCAGTCACTCAGGATGACAACATCTTTCCTCCAAACGGGATCCTTTACTCCCTTTGGTCGCTCGGGATGACACTTCTGCTTGTAATGAATTATACCAGAGATGACACGAAGTGCAGTATTTCTACGACGAGCACGGAGCCAGCATATACTCTGTTATCCCTTGGGTTAGCTGTACACTGTTTTGCAAGTTTATCTACAGGTGCTATAATGACTGCAGTCCAGATAGAATGGAGTACGTGAGCATGCTGTGTAGCGCAGTGTGGCAAGTGGAAGGAAAGGAGAGATAAAATAGAACAGAACAGCAAGCACAAATAAGCTGGGATTATATGTTTTTAACTTTTGCTTATTCTACTTAAATGCAATTGGACGAAGAAAGAAAAAAAGAGTTAGTTAGGAAAATAAAAGAAAAAATCTATAAGGATCTAGAGAAAGATTTTGGCGGAGGAGAAGTTAGATTAAAAAGGGAACTGCAATCTCAGGAAAGAGAAGGCTCAAAGAGTGATGAAGAAGAGAAGGCTGATGAAAGAAAAGAGCAGGAGGCAAGTAGTAGGCTTGCAAGAGATGAATTTCTGAAAGGAAGAGCTGCAAGAGAAGGAAAGAAATGGGGCGGTAGGAAGGGAGAAAATTGGCCCCTTCGTTCTTCTAGAATTGATGGACCATTTGATGAGAGTTTTGTTGCTAGAAAAAGAGAGGAGAAAGAGAGAGAACGTCAAATCCTTGAGGAACAAAGGAGAGAGGCGCGAAGGGAAATGCAAAAGGAGGTACGAAAGAAGATCAAAAAGATAAGCAAAAGAACGGGGAAAGTTGTAAGGCGGAGAATAAAAGCTTCTGTCAAAAGGGCTGCTGCCAGGAGAGCTGCAGTAGCGGCTGCGAAAAAAGCTGCTCAAGAAGCAGCAAAGAAGATTGCGATGCAAGTAGCAAGAATGCTTATTGCTGCAGTTGTCGGCGCAATTGGTATAGAAGGGATACTGATTATCGTGGTTGTCTTTATTGTTATAGTTATAATAGTTGCTGTCACACGCTAGTTTTGTTGAAACAGTAATTTCCGAAAACTAGCAACTAAAAAAACCAGCAAAGAACTTGTGATAGGGATGGTTCCAGATTTCAGACAATATCAGTTTCTTTTTTTAAAGCTTTTCACTGAGCATGAGCGGGAAACGGGATTCGCACCCGCGACCTCTTCCTTGGCAAGGAAGCGTTCTACTGCTGAACTATTCCCGCCTGCAGTTAAGAATATCACAGACATCCCAAATTTGCAATATCTTGTATATTGACTGTGCTGTAAAAAGTAAACACTGTTTTATAGAGCTGTTTACTTTGCAGTCAAAACAAGAGGTTCAATCAAAATGATTGAACCAACGAGAATATACCAACCCTGTTTCTGGTGGAATACAAAAAGTGTTGCGTATGTGCCTGTCAAGCACGATGTGTTGCTGAGGGCGTGTTTGTATGGTAGAATATGCATACAGTGTATAAATAATGATATAAGCATAAGTACATAGCCTTCAAAGCAAAGTTCAGTTGTTGTTAAGTATCTTGTAATATTGGAGTTATTCATCAGCAATGAAATTATTGTCGCTTTATTCTAAAATTCAATTGAGGATTGAAAGCGCAAGGAAGGATATTGCGAGGAGCAAAGAGGATTCTTCAAAAAAGACTTTGTTTTTTGCGCTGGTCAATCTTTGGCTGCGCCTCAGGCTTCTTTTTTGGAAAACCGCAAAAATAGCGGTTAAGTTTTTTGCCCTGCTTTTTGGCGACAGTTCTGAGAATTTTTTGATTTTCACAAGACTGAACAAAGACTCGGTCTTTGTCTGCACCAATTCCTACTGCCAGTACAAAAGATTTCAGAAAAGAGTGAGATTTCTTTCCAAAACCGCTTTTGTTCTGGTTTTGATTTCCACCATAATAACCAGCTCCATCCTTTATCTTTTTATGCCCGGAAAACCAAGCTCAAAAGCGGCTACTTTCAATTGGGTTCAGACTGACTGGTCAGGCGGAGCAGACACCAACGCCACTGCCAATCACAATTCCGATCAGACAGGCTGGACAAAATACTATTCAGCGGGAGCAAATGTTGACACTTCAACGCCGGGAGAAGTGAAACTGAGTTTAGCCTCAGGCTCCAGCACTCAAACAACAGATACTGATTTCAACGCAGGCGTTTTTTCACAAACCGGAGTTAATGGAACAGGGACAGAGGCTGTTGTAGAAATTTCAAGTGCTGGTTATAACATCAGAACTACTCCTGCTCCGGCTACTGTAGGTACGGGCGACTCTCTTGTTGCTATCGACACCGATATTTATGCTTTTAGAGGGAATTATAACACAGACTTTTGGAAGTATGAC
>CAYWAL010000054.1:0-6347 GCA_964456605.1 uncultured Candidatus Saccharibacteria bacterium
AAAGGTTAAAAGAGAGTAAAGAAATAATAATTGTTTTTGCTATTGGAATAAACGATTCTCAATTTGTTCATAGCGAAGATAAAAATAGAGTTCCAATAAACAACTTCAAAGAAAATATACAAAGATTGATTAATCTTGCTAAAAATTTTTCTTCAAAAATTATTTTTCTCGGATTAACTCCAGTTGGCAGACCAAAAACAACACCAATTCCTTGGAATACCGACAAATCTTATAAAAACGAATTTATTCAAGAATATAACGAGATTATTAGATCTGTCTGCGAACAAAACAAAGTTTATTTTATTGAAGTATTTGATAAATTTAAAGAAACGAATTATCAGAGTTTATTAGAAGACGGTTTACATCCAAGTTCAGAAGGTCATCAAAAAATTTTTGAAATTGTGAAAGAGTTTTTAATGAAAAATGGCATTATATAGCATGCCGTCTTGGAATAAACAAAAGAGGAAAGATATAGCTCGTGGCTTTATCTGCTTGCAAATGGTTTTGGATTATTACGACAGGAGTTAGTCTGCCCTTCCTGTTGGTTCAGCGTCTCTGACCTGAACCAAAACCAACAATAGATCTGAGTCAACAATAAACAGTTTGTCAAATTCAGAATTACCGCTTCTTGAAAAAGTTGGACTGTATTTACTTTCAGAAACGACTGATTGAATTTTCAAAGTTCTATTGTCAAAACACGAACGAGGGGTCACGATCGGGGTCGGCAGTGACAAGTTTTTCGCGCCGCCTCTGGCGTGATCCATTGTGTAATTCGTATAATCCGTGTAGCTGGACCACAGCAGAAATGCTGTGAATAATCACACCATCTCTGGTGTGGTCCACCAACACACCATCTCTGGTGTGGTCCGTCTATTAAAAGAATTTGGATCACAGCAGAAATGCTGTGAGATGCAATACTAGACACCCAGTGTCCACGGACACTGGGTGTCCTGTATATATAATAGGGTGTCCTGTAACAATAGGTGTTCCTGGATTCTTCCATCTGAAGATGCGTTAGAACGAGAACTTTTGCCTAAGTGTGCCAGAAATCTGAGTAAAAAAAGAGGCATAAATGCCACACTTCACTATTTTTCATTCATTTTTTTGGACGCAGGAGCATGAAGAAGACGAAGTGATGATATGAAAGAGTCCGCCGGCAAGTATCAATGTTAGCCCTATTCCTATTGTTATCCCTGCGTTAATTTTAATTACATAGATTGCGGAGAGAAGAACGATTGTCGCCCCGGCATTCACTAGCACGATTGCTGTTATCGGCAACTTACATTTCGAACATCGCATTTCGATGCCTGAGTTTATTATTGCAGCTAGCAAGAAAATTGCTGCAATAGCGCTGTTGGACGCTAAGAAAGAGTATATGCTCAAGAATCCCCACACCCAATAAAAGGCGACTATTATCTTCCTCTTCTTCTCTTCCATTCTTCTACCTCTTTCTTTATTCTCTCGATATTTTTTTTGCCGTCTCTATTCTTTCGAGATCATCAGGATGCTTCTCCCAGAGTTCCAACGACATCTTTTCAAAACGAAGGGCATTGCTGTAATCTTCTAGGTTCTCATATATCTCTGCCATTCTATGATAAGCTGCGGCTAGATCTGTTTCTGCATTGACCTTTGCGTATCTGGGAATTACCTGGTTTTTCAATTCTTCTATTGCTTCATCGCACCTTCCTTGCGAAAGGTATACTAAAGCAACAAGATTATATCCGTTTTTAGCCCTTTGGTGACTTGCTTTTTTAGCTGTTTCTGGATCACTTGATTTTTTCTCAAGCCGTTCGTTCATTTGAGCTACTCTTTTCAGGATGTTTTCTGCTTTCTTTAATTCTTGGATTTTTGCCAGCGAAATTCCACAAGCATTCAAGTTCATCACTTGGTTTATCGTAGCATCTTCCGGCAAAAGCTTTTGAGCAAGTTGAGCATGCTCCAGCGCTTTCTCTTTGTTCCCTTTCTCGGCATAGTATATGCCGAGTCCAGCATGAGAGCTCGCTTTCGTAGTGTTACTTGCTGCTTTTCCGGAAATAACTTCTTTCCAAATCACTGCCGCTTTTTCCTTCTGGCGCAATTTCCAGAGATTCCACGCAATGTGGGTGTCTATCTCCGCTCTTGCTTTTTTCAGTAATTGGATAGATTTTTTCCAGTTTCCTTGGTTATACTCTCTTAAAGCTTCTTCAACTATTTCAACTATTTCCATTTTTTACCTCCTTTTTTGAGCTGAAGAATTTTTATTCATCAGCTCTGGAAGTATGACGCTTGTTGCCTGTGGGATACTGTGAATACCCAATTTTGCGCGTCAGGCATCAGACTTCCGGAGCTGGCGAATGCTTGTTTGAAAGAGCTAATTTGACTTTGCATCATACACAGAACAAAGAATCTGTCAAGGCGAGTACTTATAAGCTAAAACTAAAAGCGCTTTACTTTGTCGGAATAATTTTTTATCATAGCTACACGGGATATAATCGCTGCAAAAATGCTGGCAATTGCAAGCAAAAGTTTTGTTGGCGAGCAATAATATTAAAAAAATAATATGAACACTGACTTAAAATTTTTTACCAATGAGCCGGAGGCGACTTTGCTTGAGCGGTTCCAAAAAACATTGGAAAATAATACTCAATTTTTTGATGTGTTGGTCGGCTACTTCAGAAGCAGCGGATTTTTTAAGCTTTATAAGTCGTTGGAGAATGTGGAAAAGATACGTATTTTGGTAGGGCTTAATGTGGATAGGACAACTTATCAGATGGTGCAAGCGTCAAAGGACGGCAAGGGCGCGCTGCTTATGTCATCTAGAAATATTCAGGAAAGATTTGCCAATAAAGTTCAAAAGGAAATGGAAGAAACGGAATTTAACGCTGATGTGGAGGAAGGAATCAAAAAATTCATTGAGTTTATACAATCGGGAAAACTAGAAATTAGAGTTTATTCGCAGCATCCTATTCATGCCAAAGTATATATCATTCGCAAAAACCAAGAGAAAAGCGAACATTTTGGGCAGGTTATCACTGGCTCAAGCAATTTTTCGGCGGCTGGGCTTGTTGATAATCTGGAATTCAATGTTGAACTTAAGGATGCTGTTGATGTCAAGTTTGCTCTCAAGAAGTTTGAGGAATTGTGGGATAAAGGCAAGGATGTTTCAGAGAAATACATAGAAACCATTAACACCAGAACTTGCCTGAATGACAAAATTACTCCTTATGAGCTTTATTTGAAATTTCTTTATGAATATTTTCGGGAAAGGATTAACGATGATTTGGAGATGTCTAATGACTTGCCTAATGGGTTTATGGATTTGAAATACCAAAAAGAAGCGGTGGCTGACGCTTATTTGAAAATCAAGGAACACGGCGGCGTGTTTCTCTCCGATGTTGTCGGTCTGGGCAAGACTTATATTGCTTCACTCTTAGCCAGAAAGCTCGGCGGCCGTTCATTGGTTATCTGCCCGCCGATGCTCAAAGAATATTGGGAAGAAATTATGAGGCAAGCTGGGGTGGTGGCAAAAGTTGAATCGCATGGCAAGCTTGAGCAGGTTTTGCGTGGCGGCGTGGAAAATTACGACAATGTATTTGTGGATGAAGCGCATCGTTTCAGAAACGAAATTACCAAGGGATTTGAAATTCTACATCAAATATGCGCTGGCAAGAATGTTATCTTGGTCAGTGCCACGCCGCTAAACAACAGGCCAAGAGACATTGCTAGTCAGTTATATCTCTTCCAAAACAAACTCAACAGCACGATTCCTAATTTGAAAAATTTAAAAAGGTTTTTTACGCGTCTTGAAAAACGTCTGGACAGCAGACTGGACAAAAAAGAATATTTTAGAGTTGTCAAACAGAATTCGGAAGAAATTAGAGAAAAAGTTCTTAAGTATGTTATGGTCAGACGCACGCGCAGGGAAGTGGAGAAATTTTATAAGGAAGATTTAGAAAAGCAGGGTGTTAGGTTTCCAACCATCAAAACGCCGGTCAAGTTGTTTTATCAATTTGATGAAGAATTGAACGAGCTGTTTGACAAAACGCTTAGGTTCAACAAAAAAATTCATTATGCCCGCTATGCCCCTTCCAAATATCTCAAAGAGCCGCCAAGTACTGAGGATTTGCAAATTCAGCTTGTATCGCAAGAAAACATTAGAGGTTTTATGCGTTCCCTTTTGATTAAACGTTTGGAAAGCAGTTTTTACGCTTTTAGGCAGACACTTGGAAGGTTTATAAGATCCTATGACAATTTTATAAAAATGTTTGAAGAGGGAACGGTTTATATCAGCAAAAAAGTTGATGTTTATGACTATCTGGAGCGAGAAGCTGAAAATGAATTGTTGGGGCTAGTCAATCAAGGAAAAGCGATCAAATATTCCTCGGAAGATTTTGTGCCGGAATTTAGGGACTTACTGTTCTCTGATCGTGAACTCTTGCGGGAACTTTTTGATTCTTGGAAGCAAATCACTTATGATCCAAAAATTGAAAAATTCATTGAAGTGTTGCGGGAAGACAAGATTTTAAGCGGCGAGAAAACCAAAATGATTGTGTTTACTGAGTCTGAAGAAACCGGTTCTTACCTTGAGGAAAAGATTGGAGAGCTTTATAAAGGCAAAGTTATGTTCATTTGCGGCAAATCCGGCGCTGGCGATATCCGTCGGCTCAAAGAGAACTTTGATCCATCCAGTCCTATTAAGAAGAACGATCTGCGTATGCTCATAGCCACCGATGTTTTGGCTGAAGGAGTAAATTTGCATCGGGCAAATGTCATTATCAATTATGACATTCCATGGAACTCCACCAGAATTTTGCAGCGAGTTGGCCGCGTCAATCGTATTGGAACTGAACACGATGTTGTCTATATTTATAACTTTTTTCCAACCGAGAAAGCTGAGTCTGAGATTAAGTTGGAAAAATTAGCGGTTGCCAAAATTCAGGCTTTCCATGACACTTTGGGTGAAGATGCCAGATACTTGACGCAAGACGAGGAATTCAAGTCTCATAGACTGTTCAGCTGTATAAATTCAAAGGATTTTCTTGCGGAAGAAAACGAAGATACATCTAGTGAATTGTTCTATCTCCAGTTTATCAGGGATATTCGTGACAGCAAGCCAGCTTTGTTTGAAAAGGCCAAACTTTTGCCCAAAAAAGCGAGAAGCGCGCGCAGGGAAAAGAAAGCCGCCGGCAAAACTCTTACCTTTTTCCGCAGAGGATATCTCAAGAAATTCTTTATCACCGATGGCAGTCAAACCAGCGAGCTTGATTTTCTGTCCGCCGCCAGTTTCTTAAAGGCTGATGAAAATACAGTCAAAGAAAAGATGCCAAACAACTATTATGATCTTTTGAATCTAAACAAGAAAGCGTTTGAAGAGAGTATTGAAGAAGAAGAGGATATTGAAGCAGTCAAAAGCATTGCCGGCAATGAAGAAAAATTATTAAAAACGATCAGAGCTATCAGTTCTTTTCCCGGGCTTACTGAAGATGATGAACAATATTTAGCGCGGCTTAGAAGAGTCATTGAAAAGGGTTCGGTCAACAAAAAATCAGTTAGCAAAACAATCAAATCTGTCAATAGGGTTGATCATCCTCTTAAGAAGCTCCAAATCATCAGAGGGAATTTGCCTGAGAAATATCTTGAGAATCTGGAGAAACGCGAAAACAAACGATTGAGCGGCAAAAAAGAGATTGTTTTGTCAGAAAGCTTTTTGTAAGAGAAAGATTGTTGCGCCTCTTTTAGCAACAGAACTTTGAAAATTCAACTAACCGTTTTGAATAGTAATATAAATGTAGTAGGAGTAGGAAAGTGTAGACAGCAGGTATGCCTGCTGTCTACGCGAGTTGAAACGGACCACAATACCAAAAGGATTTCATTCAAAAAGTCCTTAATTTAAGCCAAAAATTCAATAGTATATTTTCCTTGTAAATTACACTTGACAAGAAACATAATGTTGATGTAAAGTGTGGAATACAAGCATCTAACTTTTAGGTATTAAGTGTGAATTTAAGATGAATCAAGAAAAACGACAAAAAATAGAGTCTTTTTTGCGAGATTGGCTGGCTTCTATGCAAAACATTGAACGCGGTTATATCTTTGATGATTCAGGCAAAAAGCGTCTTCAAAGAAACATTTTTGTCAAAATACGATCCTATGTTAAACAATTTCAGCAAGGAGAAAGGGAAGTGAGATGGATAATTTTAACTGGACTTCGAGGAGCGGGGAAAACAACAGTTTTAATACAGATATTTTCCCAAATCCAACATGCTCCTAAGCTCTTTTTGCCTGTGAACAAAATTACGGAAATTTTAGGCGTTTCCTTGTTTGATGTTTTAGAAATGTATCAGGAAATGCAGAATATCAATTTTAAG
>CAYWAL010000055.1:0-6335 GCA_964456605.1 uncultured Candidatus Saccharibacteria bacterium
AAATCCTTTCTCCATACGGGATCCTTCGCTAGCGCTCAGGATGACAAGACCTGTCATCCTGAGGGCGAAGCCCGAAGGATCCCGTGGGAACTAAAATAACTCCTTGGTAAGGAGCCGAAAAAACTTGCTCTTAAAACAAATAGCTATTATACTTTTATAAAATTGCGGTGTATGAATGGAAGTTTTGTTAGCCGAGTAAAGTTCATTAAAAAGCAAAGAAAGAAAGAAGATACTGATAAGATTTAATAAAAAAAGATTCAGTATTTCTTACTGAATTCTTTTATCTTGTTGATTTTTGTAGTGGTCTCAAAATTATAATAGTTCTGACAGAAGCTCTGGTTGTTGAATTAAATCCACGATGCTTGTCAACGATTTTAGCTTTTTTCTGATGCACTGTAGAAGATTTGTAACAGTGGTGGTAATGGTAAAACAGTCAGTTCTGATGGTAATTTTAGTTGTTTTGAGAATCTTTGGATTGTCGTCGAGAATGCATTGCACAACTGCGTCATAGCTTGCGTCTTCTAGCGTGTGAACTAGGCTTGCTTCCGGTAGAGATTCTTCTGTTTCTAGTCCTTCATTGCCTACATCTACGTACCACACTTCTACACAGTCTTCTTTTTTAACAATGATAATCTCTGCAAGAGTTTTTTCTTTCAACATTCTTTTTCACCTCCCTATTTTTCTAGATTGCCTCCGCTTAGAGGCAGTCTAGCAGAATATAGGGTAAGCCTAATTTTTCAGTATGTCAATACAATATTATGCGAGAGTATAATCACAAAAAAATTGAGAAAAAGTGGCAAAGGAGATGGGACAAAAGCGAGATCTATAAGGCGAGAGATTTTTCCGCGAAGCCAAAGTACTACTGTCTTATAGAATTTCCCTACCCATCAGGAGCGGGTCTTCATATTGGACATCTGCGAAGTCACATTGCAATTGATATTGTGGCGCGCAAAAGAAGAATGAGCGGTTACAATGTTCTCTATCCCATTGGTTGGGACGCTTTTGGTCTTCCCACAGAAAACTATGCCATCAAAACAAAAACCCATCCAAAAATTGTTACAAGGAGAAACATTAAAAATTTTATCCGTCAGATAAAAAGTTATGGGCCGAGTTTTGATTGGTCAAGGGAAATTAACACTACTGATCCTGCCTATTACAAGTGGACGCAGTGGATTTTTTTGAAACTGTTTAACAGTTTTTATGATGACAGACAGAATAAGGCAAGACCTATTGAGGAGTTGAAAGTGCCAAAGAATCTGAGTGAAGAAGAAAAAAGAAAGTACATTGATAGTCAACGAATGGCATATGAAGCAGAGATGGCAATAAATTGGTGTCCAAGTTGCAAGATTGGACTTGCCAACGAAGAAGTAGTGAATGGAAACTGCGAGCGTTGCGGAGAAAAGGTTGAGAGGAAGATGATGAAACAGTGGATGCTCAGAATAACAAAATATGCCCAGAGGTTAATTGAAGATCTCGACACTGTTGACTATTTGGACAAAATTAAAACGCAGCAGATTAATTGGATTGGGAGAAGTGAAGGAGCGATCATTAAGTTCAAAGTTCAAAGCTCAAAGTTCAAAGGCTGGGAGTCAGAGCCAGCGGGCAGAAACTCAGAGCTAAAAGCTGCAACTTGCGGTTCGCAGTTGCAAACAAAATCTAGATCACAGAACGATTCACAGTTCTTTGTAGAGATATTTACCACTCGTCCAGATACGCTTTTTGGTTGCACTTACTTGGTTCTGGCTCCTGAGCATCCAATGATAGAAAGTCTCAAGAACAGCATCTTAAATTTGAAGGAGGTAAGGGAATATATCAAAAAAGCAAAAAATAAATCTGACTTGGATCGGACTGATTTAGCAAAGGAAAAAACAGGAGTAGAGCTGAAAGGAATAGAAGCTGTAAATCCAGCAACAGGCGAGAGGATTCCAGTTTGGGTTGCGGATTATGTTCTGGCAACTTATGGCACTGGGGCAATTATGGCTGTGCCGGCGCATGACAGCAGAGACTGGGAATTTGCCAAGAAATATAAACTGAGCGTGAAGAAAGTTATTATTCCAGAAGGTGAAAAATCCCAAAATTCAAAACCCAAGCAAGGTGATAGTGCAAAATCAAAAAGCAAGACAGGCGACGGCGCGTACGAGGGAGAGGGTGTTTTGATCAATTCTGCTGGTTTTACGGGAATGACATCTGAAAAAGCGCGCAAAGAAATCACAAAGTGGCTGAAAGAAAACAAGCTTGGCAGAAAAGCGGTGAGCTATAAATTGAGAGACTGGGTATTTTCCCGACAGCACTACTGGGGAGAGCCAATTCCTATTATAAAGTGCGGCTCTTGCGGGAATGTGCCTCTTAAGGAAAAAGATCTTCCTCTCAGACTTCCGAATGTGAAAAAATATGAGCCGACGGATACGGGAGAATCTCCTCTTGCCAAAATTAAAAAATGGGTAAATGTCAAATGTCCAAGGTGTGGCGGAAAGGCGAGGAGAGAAACGGACACAATGCCAAATTGGGCTGGTTCAAGCTGGTACTTTTTGCGCTACACAGATCCGAAGAATAACAAAAGGTTTGCTTCCAGGAAAAAAATAGAATACTGGATGCCGGTTGATTTGTATAACGGTGGTATGGAGCATACAACATTGCATCTTCTCTATTCTCGTTTTTGGCACAAGTTTCTCTATGACTTAGGATATGTAAATACTCCTGAACCCTATAAGATGCGTCGTTCGCACGGAATGATTTTGGCAGAAGATGGACAAAAAATGAGCAAATCGCGCGGCAATGTGATAAATCCAGATGACATTATAGAAAAGTATGGAGCCGACACCCTTCGTCTTTATGAAATGTTTATGGGACCATACAGCGAGGCAATTCCTTGGAATACCAGCAGCCTTATTGGTATGAGAAGATTTTTGGAAAGAGTATGGGAATTGAAGCGTAAAGTGCAAAGTGCAAAGCGCAAAGCGCAAGAGCGGGAATCAGAGCAGTTGAAGCGGCTTTTGCATAAAACGATAAAAAAAGTGTCTGAAGATATAGATAATCTAAAATTTAATACTGCCATATCCCAACTTATGATTTTGGTGGGAGAAATGGAAAAACAAAAGAGGATTCAGGCGGATCACTACAAGTTGCTGATTGTGCTGCTTGCTCCCTTTGCGCCGCATATTACAGAGGAAATTTGGGAAATGTTGGGAAACAAGAAGAGCATCCATCTGCAGCCTTGGCCTGTGTATGATGAAGAATTAGCTAGAGAAAAAGAAATTGAACTAGTTGTGCAGGTTAATGGAAAAGTCAGGGACAGAGTGAAAGTTCCAGTCGGCATTTCAGAAGAAGAAGCAAGGAAAATCGCTTTTGAAAGCAGAAGAATAAAGAAATGGATTGAGGGAAAGAAGATTAGAAAAGTTATTTTTGCCAGAGGGAGGCTGGTTAACATTGTTGTATCTTGAGGGCAAAATGATATAAAGGCAAGAAAATAGTAGGAGTAAAAATATATAATATTTAGAAACAGCTGAGAAACACCGAAGGATAATGGCTTTATGACAGGCTAGCAACAGAAAGTTATGAGCAAGAAAATTTTAATCTTCCTTGCAGCAGTAGTGGCAATTTTGACGGTTGCTTTTATTGCTGTGAGGGAGCCGCATCAAAAGCAGGAGGTGGTTTTTGAATCCAAAGAAAAGGCAAGAGAAAAGCTCTCTCGCATCAAGGTTGCTTTGCTCTATCAGAACATAAACGATGGTCTTCTTATTGACAGGAGTATAGACGAGACTATTGAAATTCTTAGAAAGACGCATACCGAGCTGATATTCCGTGGATTTTGGAAATGGAGCCCGGTTGTTAATTCTCCGAACAACATTCCTTCAAAGCTCCTTGAACTTGTCCCGGACAGGAACCGCAGCCCGGAACAAATTGCCGAGTCTTTGAGAAAATCAGGCCATTATTACCAAGCATTGGAAAAATGGATATCTGCCATCAAGAAAGAAATGCCCAATGTTATATTTGTCGGCGCGATTCCAGCTCAAACTCTCAGCAGGATTGAATACAATCCTATAACAAACAAAGTGTATTCTGCACAAGAGACTTGGGCAATGGCGCTTGATCCGCAAAAATGGAAAATAACAAGAGGCAGAAGGCCGGTTACCAAAGAAGAATTTCAAAGATGGTTTTATAGAATTCATCCTTATGGAGGAAAATTAGAAGGAGGATATGATTGGAGAAAAGCGCCGGCCTACTTTCCGGACATAACAAATCCTGATTTTCAGCAATTGCTGTTGAGTTGGGCTAAGAGACAAATAGACGCAGGCGCTGATGCCATTTGGATTGATATGCTATACCATCAAGCCGCGCGCTTAGCTGAGATTACAGGCAATGTGAATCATCCTGCTGTAAAAGAATCAATTGAAGCCGCTTCTCACGTGGTAAATGAAATTCATAAGTATGGATATTCAAAAGGAAAATATATTTATGTTGGAAGTTGGAGCGGTCCTTTTGTTGAAGCAAAGATTCACCGCAACAGTCAATTTTCTTATTCACCTGCTGATCTAGATTTTATTACTGTGTCTCCTACTAGCAAAGAAATACTTGCCAAAAGGCTGGATGAACCGAAATGGAAGTATTTGCTTTCTGCGATAAGAAAGACTTATGGCAATGTGCCAATTTTTGCCTTTGTGGACTGGTCGTTTGATGAATCACCGATGGTTGTGTTTAGTCAAAAGCTGAGTAAAGAGGAACAAAAAGAAGTGATAAAAGTGTTTGATGAATCTTTTGCAAAAATGGGAGTGAATTTTATCTATCCTGTTCACGGAGGGTATCTGGGCGCAGGCAAGATCACAACAAAGCTTGCCTTTGGCAGATACAGATTTTATGATTCTCTTGCGCCGGAGTTTGACACATATGACGCTATAAGAGAGTTGGCTCGGGATAAATTTAGAAGTGAGTAATATATGATGAGCGAAAAATCTTAGTGTTTCTAGTAATTGTTGTTATTGCTCTCCTAGCGGTTGCAGTCGTTGTTGGGCATAAAAAAGTCCATGGAAGAGACGAGGCTATTAATTGGTTTTGAAAGAGAGTAAAAGGTAAAATGAAATTATGAGAAGAGAAATTATGTTTTTAATTCTGATTTTAGTTGCGGCAGCCATTCTTGTGAGCTGGGAATTTCGCAATAGGCCAAAAACAATATTAGAAACTGGTACAGTAAAATACATTGACCTAGAAGGAGGTTTCTACGGAATTGTGGCTGATAGTGGCAAAAGGTACCTGCCAATCAATCTTGAGGACAAATTCAAAGTCGGTGGCTTAAGGGTAGAGTTTAAGGCGAAAATTCGCAGGGACATCAAAACAATTCAGATGTGGGGAACACCAATTGAGATTGTGGAAATTAGAAAGAAAAAGGAGGAAGGCATAGGAGATCTTTCTCAGGTCAGGGTTGCTGTCCAATACAGAATTGTCACCGACGGGAAAAAGTTTAACAGAACCTTGGATGATGTTGTAAATATTTTCAAAGAAACAAACACAGACTTTATCTTTCAGGGCTGGCTGACCCAATGGCCGCTCCCTGATAGATGTTCTGATTTAGCAATAAACGAGCGGGAAAGGTGCAATTTGGAAGGCTACAGTTATGAACACTTAAAAAACGCAGTTTACAAAATTAAAAAAGAACTTCCAAATGTTATCTTTGGCGGCGGAACACAGTTTGAATATTTATATCCTGATGAATTGCAGGGAAGGAGTGAGAAGGAACGCAGAGATAAAGCATGGAATATGACTCTAAATCCAGAAAAGTGGGGCATTAAATTCAGCAGAAATGATATGCAGTGTTATTGGGCAAAGAGGTGGGGATTTATCAATAAACAAAAGCAGTGTCCAAGCGAGGAAGAGCTTAAACAAAAAATGCCTTACTATTTCCCGGATATAACCAATCCAGAGTTTCAGAATCTTTTCTTAAAGAGGATTTACAGACAGATAGACGCGGGCGTTGATGCTGTATGGATAGATATGCTTTATGCTCAACCAGTATTTCTGCGCGGGTTAACAAAAGACGAAAATCATCCGGCAGTTAAAGAGAGCTATAAGGCAGCATGGGACATTGTTGATAAAATTCATAAATACGGCTTAAAGAAAGGTAAAAAAATTTATGTTATTACCTGGGTTGCCCACTGGAACGGCACGCTCATTGTCTCTAAAACAAACATTGATATGGCAATGGTTTCGCCGTCTGCGGACGAGGTTAAAAATAAGGATACAGGGGAAATAGCCAAGTTTGATAAGGATAAATGGGACATAATGACAGAACAGATCAGGGAAAAATTTGGAATACCTGTCTTTGCCCGTATAGACTATGGAGG
>CAYWAL010000056.1:0-5929 GCA_964456605.1 uncultured Candidatus Saccharibacteria bacterium
ACTCTGGGAACCAGTGCCACCGAAAAAATACGGAGGCATAGAGATAATAATAGAATCTCTGACAAATGAGCTTGTGAGAAGGGGGCATGATGTCACTCTTTTCGCCGCCGGCAATTCTAAGACGAAAGCAAAACTGAAATCAGTTTTTCAAAAATCACTGTTTGAAATGAATGTTGACTGGCATCACCGCTCGCAGAATTTGATAAACGCCGCCAATGCTTTTAGGAACGCTGATAAGTTTGACATAATACACAATCATGCAGGAGACAACGCTTTATTCTTCTCTGACATCGTAAAAACTCCTGTTTTGACAACTCTACACAATGTTTTGCCAAGCCCAAAACAAAGTGATTCCGATGAGTATATCACCTTTAAATACTACGCAAAAAAGACAAATTTTGTGAGTATAAGTTTTAATCAGAGAACCCACACCGATATAAAATTCAATTATATTGACACTGTTTATAATGGCATTGATATAAAAAATTTTACCTTTAATCCAAAGCCGCAAAACTATCTTGTTTGGCTTGGAAGAATTCATTACGGTAAGGGGCTCTGGAATGCTGTTCATGTTGCCAAGGAAGCCGGTGAGAGACTAATAGCTGCTGGAAATATAACTTGCGAAAGCGACGAGAAATATTTTGAGAGTGTAAAACCAATGATTGACGGAAAGAGAGTAAAATATATCGGTGAGGTGGGTCCGCGGAAAAAAAACAAACTTCTTGGAGGCGCCAAAGCGCTGCTTTTTCCAACTATATGGGAAGAGCCATTTGGACTGGTGATGATTGAGGCTATGGCTTGTGGAACTCCTGTTATAGCCTTTAGAAGGGGATCTGTTCCAGAAGTGGTGGAGGACGGTAAGACTGGATTTATAGTGAAAGACGAGAAAGAAATGATTAGAGCCATAAAAAATATAGATAAAATCGACAGAGAGAAATGCAGGAAGCATGTTGAAAAAAATTTTACACTGCAAAAAATGGTAGATAGATATGAAAAGGTTTATGAGGAAATAATAGAGCGGCAAAGTTAATGTGATAGGTGGCCCAGAATTAGCAAATTTCATTTTTGTTTTCGTGATATCCTTCCGGCTCATTTCTGATTTTGGCTTCGGCAGTGGATACTATTTTCCAATATGCTCTGCTTGCGGTATTATGACTTCAGTTGTTAAATATAGGTGTATTTACGGACAAGAAAATTGAGGAACTAGACCAAAACATAGAAGAATTAACCTTCCTCATCAAAAAAGTTAATTCCTGCCATCATGTGTTTTTATTTTAAAGAGGTGTCTTGTGGGGACTGGGTTCAGCCATTGGTGCAACAGTAGTTGCAGTAGTTATAATTGCAATATTATCCAGCATAATTAAGTCTATGAACAATGTCCCGATTATAAATGGAATAATATAATAAACTTACAAAAGCAAATGAAAAAGCTGAGAATAGCTCAAGTCGTTTCTCTTCAGGAAAGCATTCCTCCAAGGGGCAAAAACGGCCTTGAATATATGGTGTATTATTTAGTTGAGGAACTGGTCCGAAGAGGACACTATGTAACTCTGTTTGCTACAGGAGATTCTAGGACAAGCGCCAGACTTGTTGATGTTCTTCCTTTTCCCGCGGCAAGGAAGCACATTTTTGGATGGAGTCCGATAAACTACTCTTTGGCAAGTATGGCTAAGGCTGCAGAAATGGCTGTGGATTTTGACATCATACATACTCACATTGGTTCCACTGCTTTTTATTTTGCGAACCTTATAAAAACACCGATTGTGGAAACAATACACAGTCCTGTGCATAAAACTCCCTCAAGAAAATGCGCGAAGGAGGAAAATTTGCTTGGAAGATACCTAAAGGATAGGATTAAAAGGCATAATAAGGCATTTCATGTTTTTATAAGCAACAGCCAAAGAGAAAATGCCTCTATCAAGAAAAACAGCGCAGTTGTTCATAATGGAATTCCACTAGATGACTTTGCTTTTAAAAAAAACCCACAGGATTACTTTGTCTATCTTGGATATATTACACCCGACAAAGGTGCTCACATTGCTGCGCGAGTTGCAAAGAAAGCAGGAGTAAAGCTAAAACTTGCAGGGAGCTACAATGGATGTGAAGAGTACTTTAAGAAGAAAGTAAAGCCTTATCTTAAGAAGGGGAAAATTGAGTATGTGGGGGTTGTAAATCCCTTGCAGAGAAACAGACTTTTGGGTGGAGCAAAGGCGATTCTTGTTCCTGTTGAGTGGGAAGAACCATTTGGTCTTGTTATGATTGAAGCTATGGCTTGCGGAACTCCCGTCATCGGATTTAAGAGAGCTTCAGTTCCTGAAATAGTAAATGATGGTAAAACAGGATTTGTTGTGAAGGACGAAAAAGAAATGATAAGAGCAATGAAACACATAGATGAAATAGAAAGGGAGGAATGTCGAAGGCATGTTGAGAAAAATTTTTCAGTTGAAAAGATGACAGATAAATATGAAAAGGTATACGAAAAAGTTGTGACAGGTAATAAAAAAACTAAAAACTAAAGCGCTAATGGGAAAAGTTTACTTTTTATTTGGCATTCACAATCATCAGCCTGTAGGTAACGCTCCATTTGTTTTTGAGGAGGCTTTTAATCGATGCTACAAGCCCTTTATTGATATTTTGGGAGAATTTCCACAGATAAAATGCAATGTGCACATAAGCGGGCCGCTGTATGATTGGATTTTGTCTCATCGCAGAACATTTATAACTCAGCTCAAGAAAATGGTTGAGAAGAGTCAGATTGAGATTATAGGCGGAGCATACTATGAACCTGTGCTTTCTATAATTCCTGATAAAGACAAGTTTGCTCAGATTCGTCTTATGAACGATTTTATAAAAGAGCAATTTGGTCGGTCTCCAAAGGGGATGTGGCTTGCCGAACGTGTATGGGAGCCCCATCTTGCAGGTATTATTCGCAAAGCTGGTCTGAAGTATACTTTTTTGGACGATGTTCATTTTCGATTGGCTGGTGTTTTGGATAAAGAACTTCTAGGCTACTATTTTACCGAGGACTCACTAAACGAAGTTGCTGTATTCCCCATAAACAAAACTCTTCGCTATAAGGTTCCCTTTTCTGAAGTTGAAGAAGCAATATCAATTCTCAAGGGATTTGTCAGTAGAAAGAGAGATGTTCTTGTTACTCTTTTTGATGACGGAGAGAAGTTTGGTATGTGGCCTTGCACTTTTGACTGGGTTTATAAAAAAAGATGGCTGGAAAAATTTTTCAGTCTTCTTGTACAAAACCAAGAAACTATCGAAACCATTACAGCGCGGGAGGCGTTGGAGAAATTTACACCCAACGGTCTCATCTACCTGCCAACTTCTTCATACAGGGAAATGGATGAGTGGGTTATGGAGCCTGAAGAGTTTCGTTATTACAACGAGTTTAAAGCGTGTGTAAAAAAGAGTTCTAAAGCTGAGAAATTTAAAAACTTTATAAGGGCTGGATTCTTCAGAAATTTTTTCCGCAAATATCCCCGTTCACACTACATGCATAAAAGGATGCTTTATCTTAGTATGAAGGTGCACAAAAAAGCGTCCATCAGAGAAGACAAGGAGATATTCCATCATCTTTGGATGAGCCAGTGCAATTGCGGGTATTGGCATGGTCTGTTCGGTGGATTTTATCTGGGACGCATAAGAGCGGCAATTTATGAGAATCTTATAAAAGCGGAAAAAGAGCTGGATAGAAAATTTGCCTCAAGCTTTTTAAGTGTGGAAAAGGTTGATCTTAATCTTGACGGGACACCAGAAACTATTGTTAAAAACAAACATCTCACACTTGTTTTCTCCGATCGCGGAGCGACTCTTTTGGAGCTTAGTTATAAGGATAAGAACTTTAATCTTCTCAACACTATAACCAGAAGAGAGGAATCATACCACGAGAGAATTGAAAAAAAAGATAAAAAGGAAGTTGTATATGACAGATATGAGCGTTTGTGTCTAGTTGATCACCTTCTTGATAAGAGGTTAACAGTAGACGATTTTGACAGACAGCGCAATTTCAGAACTCTTTCGGACACTGCCTACAAATTGGCTCTTGATAAAAAGGAAAAATCGGTTGTTTTAGATTACTTCTGCAGCGGAAAAGGACTACAATTTTCGAAAAAGATTATTCTGACCAAGGAAGCCTCATTAAAGGTTGAGTATTTCTTTCACAACAGCAGTGCTTTAAGAAGGCGCAATTTTGGCACAGAATTCAATATATTTTTTCAATCTCCCTCTGATGTGACATTCTATGCGGGAGAAAAAAAGGCAGCTTTGAGGAGAAAAAGAGTTTTCAGAAATATAAATAGCTTGAAGATAAGAGATCACTTTAAAGACATCTATCTTTGGTTTGATTTTTGCAAAGCGGATGTATTCATTGTACCTGTGTATTCTGTTTCTTCCTCTGAAGGGGGCCTTGAAAAGGTGTGCCAGCAAGTTTCTATTCTGTTTATCAAGAAAAGCAAGGAAAACTCTTTTAAGTTAGTATGCCTACTCAGTAAGAAAAGGGCATAAGATATTTTTGATTCGATGTCTTCAACCCAACAGCTCCTGCTGAGCAAGTCTTAGGGGTAGTTGGGAAATATAGGTGCTTTTTGAGCGCACGGTAAAATTTCATTAGACTAGAAACATATGAAACCCAGACAAAAAAGAATTTTAGCGTTTGACATAGGAGGGACAAAAATTGCAAGCGGAATTGTTGAAATTAGTAAAACCGCCTATAACATTTATGACTATCAAAAAATTGAGACGCCGAAGAGTAAAGAGGGTGTTATTCAGAAAGTGATTGAGCTGATTGTTTACTATGGAAAAAACAGCGGATTTAAGAGTGTGGGAATTGGTCTTGCGGGACAGATTAATTATAAGAAGGGCATTGTAGACTATCTGCCAAATGTAAATGGATTCAGAAATGTAAATCTGAGAAAGATAATAAAAGAAACTGTGGGCGAAGAGGTAAAAATTGATAATGATGTGAAATGTTTTGCTTTGGCAGAAAACGCCTTTGGAAAGGCAAATAAATACAAAAGTGTGGTCTATCTGACGATTGGAACAGGAATTGGAGGAGCGATTGAAATCGGCGACAGTCTATATAGGGGAGCAAACAATACTGCTGGGGAGTTTGGACATATGATAGTCGTCCCAGAGGGAAGAAAATGCAGTTGTGGGAGCAAAGGATGCTGGGAGCAATATGCTTCGGGCAGAGCGATGGAAAAATTATACTACGAGCTTTATGGCAAGAGAAAAAAAGCTAGAGATATAGCGCTGGATTCAATCAGGGGAATCAAGAAGGATAAGAATGTCATAAGACAAGTCAGCCACTGGTTGGCAATTGGCTTTGTAAATATTATAAATACAATAAATCCTGAAATTGTCGTGGTTGGCGGAAGTGTTATGAACCAAAAGGAGATTTTGGACTTGGCTGTTTCTGAAACAAGAAAAAAGGTTCTTCCTACGGCGAAAGATACAAAAGTTGTACTATCAAGCATAGGGGATGAAGCAATTCTTGTTGGCGCAGCGCTCCTTTAAGAAGACAGTTTCTTGCCCAAGGTCTGCTTTCTTGGCTGATAATCAGTGGTAGGTAGGTAATCAGTATCAACATTACATTCATAGCGCCGCCTCTTTTGGAAACGTTTACAATTTTCAGCTTTTAACTTATTAGTAGCAAGTAGCTATTAGTAGGCGTTGCCGCCTGCAGTATTTCTGCGGCAGTTAGAATTGACAGGGTGGCAATATCTTCTTTGTGTCATCCTGAGGGCGAAGCCCGAAAGATCCGGCGGCAAAAAAGAACAACTGTTAAACAGCACTGTGTTTTACTGGATTCCAAACGGGATCCTTCGCTAACGCTCAGGATGACGCCTTCTCGTCATCCTGAGTGCGAAGCCCGAAGGATCCCGTAGAAGAAAGAATGACTGTAGCAATGTGTCTTGTC
>CAYWAL010000057.1:0-5544 GCA_964456605.1 uncultured Candidatus Saccharibacteria bacterium
AAAATGCGATTTTCATGTTTTTTATATTTAAGAATTTATAAAGGTCTGCAGCTGATCCAAACTTTCCTTTAGGCTTCTTTGACGCTGGACTTTTATTTTGTCAGACGTAGTGTTGGGTTGAAAAATAAAATTACTTCGACTCTACTACTGTCTTTCATATAGTCCTATAAGTTCTGTCCAGTCTATAATGTGATTTACCATTGCTTTCTCAACATCATCCTTTTTTGATGAGGGGCCAATATCAAGTATTGTATCCAGGGCATACAGCTTGAAATGATAGCGGTGGGTATCAGTGGGAGGACAAGGACCGCCGTAGGAGTTTTCTCCAAAATCGTTTAATCCTTCCACTGCTCCTTGCGGTATGTTGCCTTCTTCTATGAGAGAGGTAGAAGGATTGATATTCCATAGGAGCCAATGCGTCCAAGTGCCCATGGGTGCATCCGGATCGTCAACGATAAGTACAAGACTTTGCGCTTCTTGCGGCACATCATGGATTAAGAGAGGGGGGTTTATGTTATCACCGTCGCAAGTGTACTTCCTTGGAATAAACTGGTTGTTGTCAAATACTGTGCTACTTATTTTCATATTTTTTTGCTTAGGTAATTTTAAATTATTCGACTCCTGCCTTTTAGGGAAATAGAAGCTACTTGCTCCAGCTATAATGATGAAAATGATAAAGACGATTGTAAATTTCAAAAGGTTTTTCATATTTTTCTCTTCATTTATTACTCTTTTTTGCATTCTACCATACTTTCTTATTTATAAGAAGTCTTTTGATAGTGCTATAGTGCCAATCTGAAAGGAAGTGATACGTTCTCCATACCTACAGTGTATTGTATTTTTTATAGTAGTGACGAGAAAACTGTTATGACATAACGAATGTCTTGCTTACTGCCAATTGCTTACTTTCGCTCCTATGGTAGAAGTGATTGGACCTCTAAATATGGTTTTTGTAAATATCATAATAATCATATGACTCTTTCTAGACACAAAAGGAAAAGATTGTTGCTTTTGTTGGCGTATGTCTTTTTTGCATGTATTGCGGTTCTTTCTATCAGGCCGTACTATTTCTATTCAATATTGATCACACTAGGTCCGCCGACTGTTGCAAATTTTGTTTGGGTCAAAAAGTCAAGGTGGAAGATATTTTTGTTTTCACTTTTGTCATCTTTATTGTTTGCTCCAGCTGTTGAACTTTCTGCTAGACTTGCTAATGCTTGGGATGTACAATCCGTCTTTCCAAGACCTTTTGGGCTAATCCCTATTGAAAATATGGTTTTTGCGTTTATCAACTTTTTCTGGGTAACGAGCTTTTATACATACTTTATGGGGGAGGACAAAACCAATCAAATCTCAACACGGATAAAATACCTGACAGCTATGTATGTTCTTTTTTCCACAGGTGTCTATGGACTGTATTTCTACAATAGAAGCTTGATTGCCCTAAACTATTCCACTTTGGCTATACTTATCTTGGTCATTCCATCCCTTTTAATTTTCGGAAGGTACCCCCAACTGATAAAAAGAACGATTTTTCCCACTCTCTTCTTTGCAGTGGTCTTTTTTACCTATGAGATGGTTTCACTGCAAATTGGCAGTTGGTGGTGGCCCGGTGAATATATTTACAGTTTCAAGATAAATGGAAAAGTTTTCCCGCTTGACGATGTAGTCATTTGGTACTTTTTCTCCACTCCTGTTCTGATTGGAGGTTATGAGTTTTTTGTTAATGGATACAAACAATATCCCACTGAGGGAAGATAGCGCAAGGAAGTTGATGTTGAAACATGTGGGGAAGTAATCGTTGGTCCAAGGATCAAACTTTACCCAAATTTTAATTCAACTTGACGAGGCTAAACTCTAGGTCGGAATATGTTTTTTTGTTAAGCCAAAATTTAAAGTTCTTGCCGTGATTTCACCTATTTGCCAAGCTGTAAAGCCGCACCTTCTCTTGTAGGATAGATTCTCGTCAATATCCAGCTCTTGCTTCTTTTGGAAATATGGAGAGTCGCAATAAAAATCGACTCCCCGGATACTGTCTATTGAAAGTCCGTTTCTCCTCAGCAGAGAATCTATATTTTTAAGAAGCTTTTCTGATAAATCTCTCTTATCAATCCAACTTAATTCATCGGTTGTCTTCTTTTTTTCATCCAACAAAGACAAACTTACTTTATTGCCGATAATTTCAATTTTTAGCCTAAACTTTGTCATTTTTTGTGGAATTACCAAAGAAGGCATTGAGGTCCAGCCTTGATAAATTAGGATCTTCCGTATCTTGAGATGCTCAGCAAGATACCAACTCCTAAAAGTGAAGTTGCCAAAGCCGAGCCACCGTAGCTTATAAATGGCAGTGGGATTCCTGTTAAAGGAATCAGCGAGGTAATAGCAGCTATGTTTTCCAGTGCTTGGAAGGTTATCCAAAAGGTGATTCCTGTGGCGGCGAGTTTTCCAAAATTGTCAGGAGCCTTGTTTGCAATTTTAAACCCTCTTAAAGCAAAAATCAGAAACAGGGTCATCAGAAAAACCAAACCAATCATTCCAAGTTCTTCTCCTATTATGGCAAAAATTGAATCTCCTATTGGTTCTGGCAAATAGTTGAATTTTTGGCGACTTTGTCCAAGCCCAAGCCCGAAGATTCCGCCAGAGCCAATAGCCAAAAGAGCTTGATTTATTTGGTATCCAATTCCACGCGGGTCGAGCTCTGGATGTAAGAAAACCATCAGTCTGTTCATACGATAAGATGAGGTTTTTATCAGGATAAAGAGTCCCATTACTCCTCCCAGACCAAGAATCAAGATGTGACTTATTTTTGCTCCTGCCACAAAGAACATAGCGAGGGCTGTTGCCGCAATTACAATAAGTGTGCTGATATCAGGTTGCTTTATGAGCAAGAGGCTTATTACCATAACAATGACAGCAAAAGGCACTAGGCCGTTTGAAAAATCTTTTATTGAACTACCTCTTTTATCAAGCCATGCGGCAAGATATAGAATAAAAGTCAGTTTAGCAACTTCGGATGGTTGAAAACTAACTCCCCCCACAGCTACCCATCTGCTGGCTCCTTTTATCTCATAGCCTAGGCCGGGGATAAAAACAAGTAGAAGGAGGACAATGGTTAGCAGCAGGAGCAAAGGTGAATATTTCTTGAGAATGCGATAGTCAATTTTTTGAAATAAAAATAAAAGAATTATTCCTAACAAAAATCCGTATAAAAACTGATGCAGTAGGTAGTAATAGCTATACCCGAAATTTTTATAACTCATTACCACGCTTGCACTTGAAATCATAATCAAGCCAAAGATTGAGAGCAGGAGAACTACGCCTGCTAGAATCTTATCACAACTATGTGGTTTCATTTGATATGAATTATGGTGAATTATAGATTTAGTGCCGATGAGTCTCTGAAGGAAGCACAACAATTTTGTTTTCAGTTGCCTAGCCGGTCCCACTTGCAAAGTTTGTTATGAGCAAATTGACCTCCTTTTACTGCATAATGCATTCTGATAGGCAGACAGCAACCGTGAAACGGCTACAAGGTTTGCCGGATTGTCTTGCCGTTTCTCACATTGATCATTGATGAAAAATCTTTGTCTTTGCTTCCTGCAACGATGGAAGAAAAGTTCTGTAATCTGCGCTCAGAAATCAAATTGTTTCTGTCTTAATGTTTTTTAGCACAACATCGATTGTTTCAACAAAACAAGACTTAAATTGATTTGCGCTTTTCATTATACCATAACCAACCTGCACATTAGCATATTCTATATCTGGGTTTATCACGCTGTCTTTTCCTGCGCATTGGATCAAAAACTCATCTTCTTCTAAGTTTCTTTTCATATAGTAAGCCTTTTCTTTCAGGATTAATCTGCCTGATGCAATTTTATAGATCCCGGACTCCAATGGCTTTGTAACTCTAATGGGATTCTCATCCACGTTTCTTAATATCAATTGTGAAGCATTGAAATTGTTCTTTCTGTCCCACTTTCTAAAATCTGTATCTTGTTGACAGGCTGAAGAAGGCAGTTTAGCGGAGCCGTTTTGTGGGACATTTTCGCTTTTGTCGCCTAGAAACTCCAGAATGTGTAGGAGTAAAAATGGAACCTCTTTGTTTTTAATTTGAAGCTTTGTAAAAACAGGGATTGAGCCAACAAGACGAGGATTAATCTCCACAAGATGGATTCTGGTGGAATATGTGCCGTTTGGAAGATATTTGCCAGTTTTGTTGTCAATGTTTCTGCTTGTTACGATAAAGTCAAGACCGAATATTCCTTTGTATCCAAGCCTTTTTATGTAGTTTCCAACCTTTTTTGCACAGTTGAACATCTCTTTTTTTTCAGTGCTTCTGAGCCTGCCGCCGCGACTGTAATCGTTGCCGCAGGTTCCAAACCGATTTTTATTGCAAAAAGAAAATCCAGTGACTTGAAATATTGGCTTGCTTACAAGCACTTCACCTTGGGCAATACAGGCATTTATTGTATATGTTTCACCTTTAAGATATTCTGACAACTTGACCTTCCTATTTCCGTACTTGGTTAGTATTTGGTTCAAATCTTCTCTGCTTTCTACAAGGAAAGTTGAGTTTCCAGAAAATCCTCTTGGAAGTTGGACAACACATCTGCCATTTTTACTCTTTGCAAAACTGAGGTTCTTCACCTCTTCAAGTTTAACTACTGCGCTTTTTGCATTTGGAATTCCAAGTTCTTTTGTGATTCTGACAAACTCAGTTTTGTCTTCTAGTTTTCTGTTTAGTTTCCAATCATTTCCTAGATATCTAAAATTGTACTCGTTGCATATCTTTGCAACTTGCGGGCTTGGCTTGAATGTAATGATATTTGCTATCCTATCTTTCGACTTCTCTTTTATGTAGCTTATGGTCTTCTTGTTTGCCAATATTTTTCCAGAATTTTTTATTTTGCTGTCATCCAAGCAGAAAACTCCCACTCCACTTTTTTTTATGTAGTTTATTATATCTGCCTTTTGCGAACACACTATATGATAATTTTCAATCCATTCTTCAATCCCAACAGCGCGATTTGGGTTGGGAGTGACGAAGAAAACTGGACCGAGTTTTTTGTTTGCTATTAAATTTCTAAAAGTTTTCCGGTTCTTTGGCATCTTGCTGTTGTCAACTAGTTAGAATCAAAGCAGGAGGGAGCGTAGCGACAAAGAGTTCTGAGGGAAGAAAACGGAATTGCGGCAGTATAGTATAACTAAACTATCTGGACACTCAGTGTCTGTGGACACTGGGTGTCAGGAAAGAAGTGTCATCCTGAGGACGAAGCCCGAAGGATATCCCAAGGCTGTGCTACACCTGTCATCCTGAGCCGAAGGCGAAGGATCCCGAGCTTATAGGGATAACTTTCTCAATAGTGTCATTCTGAGCGAAGCGAAGAATCCCGGAGAAAAGAGTGATAGCTGCCGCAGCACGGCTTACCTTGCTCCAAACGGGATCCTTCGCTAGCGCTCAGGATGACAGTATTTTCTCTGTGTCATTGTGTCATTCTGAGCGAAGCGAAGAATCCCGTAGAAAAGAGTGATATCTATGGCAGT
>CAYWAL010000058.1:0-5259 GCA_964456605.1 uncultured Candidatus Saccharibacteria bacterium
AGGATGACAACATCTTTTCTCCAGCAGGGATCTTTCACTAGTACTCAGGATGACACTATGACATTGAAATTGCTTTAGATTTCCTGGACTTATTTAACTTAGGAGAAATTTGAAAGGTTGTATTTCGCAGTTCAACGTTGCATTGATGGCTGATGATATATCTTATGAATCCTTTGATCTGGTCCGCAAACATCATGTCTCTAGTGCAAGTCTTATTCTCTCAGAAAAACTGTATGTTGGCAAAGAACAAACTAGTTTTTCTCTAATGCTTTCTTATACAACCTAGTAATCTCTCTTCTCAGCTTAACGGGGTGAGGGACTGATTCCATAGTAAACCTTTCTTTTTCAGCAGCGGTTTGGATACAAATGTTTCCAAAGCCAAATATCGTCGGAAGCATGCCGTGAACTTGGCTTGTTATATCTTGAATTCGTCTTAAATCCAGTTCAGAGACAACCCTGTTGAAAAATCCAACCTGCTCAACATCTAGAATTCTCTGATCAGTTATGATCCACAGATCAAGATAATAATCAACCCAGATCGCAAAAGCTATAATCCATACGAAGCCATAGTAGATAGAAGAGAGCAGAATGAATAATCTTGAATACGGAGGTTCTAGAAAAGCAGGAAGGACAAAAGGAACAATAAAAATATAAAGTATAGGCGGCAAGAGTAGCATCAGGACAATATGCAGGACATAGGGAAGAAGAACTACCCTATGCTTTCTCACAATGAGCATAACTTTCTCGTCTTTACGCTGACCGGGAAATTTAACTTTCTTCCTTTCTCTTGAAAACTCTGTAAAGCTGTCATTCATAATCCAGCGGATAGATATTTATGTTCGACTTCTCTATGAAATCGTTCACATTGACGCTGTTCCAGTCTATGGAAAAAAAGACAAGTATTATAAAAAGGGATATAAAGATTAAAACTGCAGAAAACAACATAGCAGCTTTTTTCGTTGAGTCGCCTTCTAGTCCGTACTTTCTAAGATGATAAAGAATGGTTGAACCGAGAAGGAAGAAAGCACCAGTTGGAATCGCAATAAATGCCAAAGCGGCTAGTGCAAATTGGGACATAAATATGCAAAATTAATGCTCAGTTGGACATAAATTGAGACTAAGATCTACAGGAGAGTGTTCTGTTCTTTCTTTGGATACTTGATTCCCAAATGTTCATAAGCTCTTTTTGTTGCCACTCGCCCGCGAGGGGTTCTGACAATAAATCCCAGTTGCAGAAGGTATGGCTCGTATATATACTCAATCGTATCCTCCTCTTCACAGACGCTTGCGGCTAAGGTTGAAATACCAACCGGTCCGCTGTTAAATTTCTTTATCATTACTTCAAGTATTTTTCTGTCAGTGTTTTCCAGTCCACAGCAATCTATCTCTAAACGCTTGAAGGTTTCGTCGATTATCTTTTCATCGATAACGCCATTTCCTTCCACTTGGGCAAAATCGCGGACTCTTTTTAGAAGTCTGTTAGCTATTCTCGGAGTTTGTCTTGATCTTGCGGCAATCTTTTGAGCTCCATCAGGGCTAATTTTCACACCGAGAATTTTGCTTGACCTCATTACTATTTCCTTAATCTCCTCAACGGTGTAGTAGTCAAGTCTTTGTACAATGCCAAAGCGGTTTAAAAGAGGAGAGGAGATAAGATCAACTCTTGTTGTTGCTCCAATCAAAGTAAATTTTGGAAGATCTAACCGCAAGGTCCTGGCGGAAGGACCTTTGCCTACGATGATATCTAAAACGTAATCTTCCATTGCTGGATATAAAACTTCCTCAATCAACTTATTCAATCTATGAATTTCATCTACAAATAAAATATCACCCTCTTCCATATTGGTTAGTATAGCTCCCAAGTCTCTCACTTTCTCAATCGCTGGACCAGAAGTAACTCTTATGTTTTTGTTCATCTCATTGGCAACTAAGTGGGCTAGTGTCGTTTTTCCAAGCCCGCTCGGTCCATGAAACAATATATGTTCGATTGTTTCGCCTCTTTTTTGAGCGGCTTTTATGGCAATCTCGAGGTTATTTTTGGCTCTTTCCTGCCCAATGAAATCAGCAAGATATTTAGGTCGCAGCGACAATTCCATACCTATTTCTTCTTTCCTTTTTTGGGGATCTGTAATTTTCATTTGTTGAATTGAATATTTTGTTATAAAGTCATAACAATCAAAATCAAAATTCAGCAATTGTATTTTAGCATATAATTGATGTCTGAACAATGTTTGTTCATATGAGCTCTTGGAAGAGATAGGGAAAAGTTAGTCGCAGTACAAATGGCAAATTTTGACAGGCCTGAAGGAACTCCATATAATTACAATATAGACAGGATCAATCCAGGTGGTTAGCTGTTTAGAGGCTTATAGGTCATTCAATAATTAGCTTATTTTAATTGGGAGCAAGAAAGCCTCTTATAATTCATTTAGTTGATTCTCAGACATTTTGGTTCGAATAATCGAATTTTGTGCCATTATTAATTATTAACTAAACAGAAAACTATGGAAACAAGCATTTTCCTTAAAAATCAAGAGTATCTTCTCTACTTAATAGGAATTTTGGTATCGGTGGGAGTTATCAAGGAGAATAAAATGTTTGCAGATCTTTACTCTTTCATAATTTCCAGAGTAAAGTCTAAAAAAGCTACAATAATGCTTGTGTCTGCCATCTCGGGAGTTCTGCCTGTTCCTGGTAGAGTAACAGTTTCAGCAGGGGTTTTGGACACTATTGCTCCAAAAGACAACAAAAAAGCTAGGTCTAAGTTTGGAATAATTGATTTTCTTTCAACTCATCATTACTACCTCTGGTCACCATTAGAAAAGACTATTATTTTGCCGATTTCTGTTCTCGGTTTAACATACTGGCAAGTTATTTCTTATACTTGGATTCTTTTGATCATCTCTTTAGCCTATATTATTTGGTATATTCTTACGCAAATTGAAGAAAACGATATTGAGATAGTGGCTGAAAAAAAGAATTTTGACCAAAGGAGATTTGTGATCGGCGCAGTGCCTATGATACTATCAGTGGTGGCTCTTATTTTCGGAATGAAGCCATATATCATATTCCCTGTTTTAGCTGTTTATTATCTCGCTGTTACTTCTACCTGGTCAGTAAAAAAGATACTCGGTTATATAAACTGGAGACTAGTTTTTATGTTGGCTTTTATAATTTTTGCTTCCAATATCATAAAGGCACATACAGACGAGGTGATGTCATTTCTTAAAGCTTATTCTCTAGGAATGGACACAGTAAGAGGATTTGTTATAGTTTCAACAGTTGCTTTTGGTTCTTCTTTGTTACTTGGATCGTCGTCCAGGTATTCTGGCATTATGGTTTTGCTTACAACAGTGTACGGATTGCAGTATTTCACCTATTTTATTGCGCTAGAGTTTTCAGGGTATCTGCTTTCTCCCTTCCACAAGTGCAACACTATAGGAAAAATGTACTTCGGAACTCCACTGCTAACTTATGTGAAAGCGTTAGGAGGATGGACGGCTTTGCTTATTGCCTATTCTTTGTTGAACTTATTTGTGCTAAAATTACAGTGAACGAAGAGAGTCTTGATTTCTAAAAAAGAAGGCAGTATAACTTGTGCCTGTCTCTTTAGTTCAGGAATGTAAAAAGGGAATTGTTAGTAATTTTTTCTCCGTCTCCTTTGTCTATTTTTTCTTTTCTTTTTTAACTGCAGCTGGCCGTCAAGGAACCATTCTTAGAAATTTATCTGTTTAATAACGGGTTTTGAAAAGTGAAAAACTTTTTTATTTTAGCAACAGTTTTCTTTCGCAGCGCACATAACCCGCTAACGAATTTAACAAAAAAATATGAGGATCAATCCAAATGTTTTCAGAAACTATGACATTCGTGGAGTAGTTGACAGAGATCTAGACACAAAAAAAGTTGAAGCAATTGGCAGGGCTTATGGTACTTTTCTAAGAAGGAGGAGAGTGCGACAGGCGGTGGTTGGATATGATTGCAGGTTGAGCAGCAAAGAATACAAGACTGCAATGATAAAAGGAATGAGAAAAGTGGGAGTTAGTGTGATTGATATAGGTATGGTTATGACACAGATGATGTATTATGCCCAATATCGCTATCAAACAAACGGTGGAGCAATGATCACAGCTTCTCACAATCCTGCCAACTATAATGGAATGAAGTTAGCAATAGGATATTCTCAGACAACTGGTCCTGAGGAAGTGCTGGAGATAAAGAAAATAGTTGACGAAGAAAAATATTTTGAATCAGAAGAAGAAGGCAGCTACGAAAGGAAAGACGTGACCGAGGATTACTATGCTGACCTGTTGAAAAGAGTCGTTCTAAAGAGAGGGTTTAGGGTGGTGGTTGACTCTGGTTGTGGAACAACTGGGATATATGCTCCCGAAATACTCAGACGCGCAGGATGCGAAGTTATTGAGAAGAATACAAATGTCGACGGCAGCTTTCCAGTGGGAACTCCAGATCCAACTGATAAGAAAGTTGTTGAGAGGTTGGCGAAAGCTGTGCTTGCGGAAAAGGCAGATGTGGGTATAGCTTTTGATGGCGATGGCGACAGAATAGGAGTGGTTGATAGAAAAGGGAACATATTGTGGAATGATGTTCTCGTGGCAATTTTTGCCAAAGAAATACTTGAGAGGTTTCCTGGCTCTAAAATTGTTTATAACACTCTTTGCTCTCAGGTCGTCAAAAAGGTTATAGAAGCCAGCGGGGGAATTCCGATAATGTGGAGAACTGGTCATTCATTTATAAAAGCGAAAATAGCTGAAGAAAAAGCGGCTTTTGGAGGAGAACTCTCAGGACATTTCTTCTTTGCTGATAACGCTTATGGTCATGATGATGGAGTTTATACTGCACTTAGAATGCTGGAATATCTTTCGGAGAAGAATCAAACATTGAATCAGTTGTATGAGACTTTTCCAAAATACATTTCTTCTCCTGAAATAAAAGTTGGCTGCAGTGATGAAAAGAAGAGAGACGTAATCAAGAGTCTTTCGGTTAAGTTTAAGAAAGATTTTCCCAAAGCGAAGATTACCGATTCGTCAGTCATACCGGGCGATGATGGCGTCAGAGCTGATTTTGAAGATGGAATGATGATCTTCAGGTACTCGCAAAATGGTCCGTATATCACAATCAAATTTGAAGCAATGGATGAGGTAAAGTATGATGAGAGAAAGAAGTATATAAGAAACCTGCTTAAAGAATATCCAGAAATAATCTGGGATGATGAGTTAGGCGTCAACCTTGAATCTTTGGAAT
>CAYWAL010000059.1:0-5192 GCA_964456605.1 uncultured Candidatus Saccharibacteria bacterium
TGACAACATCTTTTCTCCAGACGGGATCCTTCGCTCCCTTTGGTCGCTCAGGATGGCAAGAAAAAACCGAACGCTCCAGAATGGCTTTGACTTTTGACAGTCCAAAAAAGATAAAAGATTGTAATGATTTTTTCGCTAGGTGAAGAAATTTCTTCCTCTGCTTGGAATGACAAGTTCTAAGGTAATTACTCTGAAGGAAATACTGTCCTGTTTTTATTCTATAACCGTTCCAATAAATTTTTTGCCGTCTAGAAAATTCTCCAGATTTTTAAGTTTTCTTCCATTCAGAATTACAACCTTAAGTCCCAGCTTCTGAGCCTCTCTGCTGGCAATTGGATCAAAAGGTTTGTTCATTCTTGGTTCCCACTTATCTCCCACAATCTTTCTGAAATCTTCCCAGCCAGTGTTTTTTATCGGCTTTGCGTTTCTATACTTTTTTGGATCTTTGTCATAAGCATAATCTATATTAGAAAGGTTTATTACGAATTTTGCTCCATATGATTTGGCAAGATGCACTGCATCGTAGTCAGTTGACCAGCCGGGTTTATATCCAGCGCCTACGATTATTGGCTTTTTTGTTCTAAATCTCTTGTCCGGATTTATTGCAATTTCAGCATAGGCTGAGTTCTCAAACAAAATTCTAATAAAGTGCGCGTTATACCTTGTGGCATAGATTCCAATCCAGTCTAACTCATCATCCGACATTTTTCTTATTTTCTTTGCTGCTTCGTTATATCTCTTGTTTAGCCCGCCTCCTCCGCAAACAATTATAAACTTGTTCCCCTTTTTTATCCTTTTCAAAATAAATTCTCTGAATTTCTTTATGAATTTATAATCAACCTCTCCATCTGGTACTATCAAGGACCCTCCCAGCGAGAGAACATACATTTTTTTACTCATAGCTTTCGTTTATACTTAGATTAGAGATATCAAACAAATAAAGACGAGCAGTTTTCGCCAAATCCTGTTCTTTGTTTTTGAAGCAAAACAGAAGTCTACTCAACTTCAGCTTCAGTGCCTAGCAGTTGTATGTAAGATGAAAGCTGACACCTGATTTTATGTGTAGAATATGTACTATTCAACTAAGGAAGTATCCTAAAATCAAAAAACAATTGTCAAAGTGGTTAACAACCACAGGATATTAAAGATTAACCCTCCTCGGAGTAGAGATGACCGAAGAAATTCTAGAGGCATTTGGGGATACTGTTGAGATTAGTAAAACATATCTATTTTCTATTTTTCAGATTTTCGGACCTTTTCAAGCCCGCTAGCAATTTACAACATACCACTCTCCATTCAAAGGATCAATATAGCCCAGCATAGCAAGAATAGTTGCCACCACTGCCCATGCGATAAAGATGACAACAAATCCTAGTAGAGCATATTTTATCCCAATCTTTGCTGCCTCCATTCTACTTTGATTTCCGGAAGAAAACATATACAGCAGTCCTCCTGCTGTAATGGCAAACAGCGCTACAACTGCCGCCAGTTTAACTAAAAATTCTATAACAAGCTGCACCATCAGAACTAACGCACAGAGAGTGCAGGGAGCTCTTTCATCAAAAGAAGTGGTAGCTACATCGCACATCCTCCCGCAGGGCACAAGGCCAGCTTTACATTCCTTTACCTTAACTAGGACACTGCAATAAGCTACATCTCCTGGTATATTTCTAACAGTCATTGTATAAACAGTGTCAGAAATAATTGGAGAGGCAGCAATGCTACCAGACTCAACCGGACTTACGTTCCCTATTCCATTATCAATAGAAGCGGTTGAAGCATTCTGGCTAACCCACGATAAAACAGGTGATTCTCCCACGAAAACAAAACCAGAAACGGTAAGACTGTAAGTTGGACTGTAATAATAGATTCTTATAACTAAATCGGATACACTGTAAGGTCCTCCTGTGCAATTATACAATGTTCCACTTATCGTATTACTACCATCAATAAGATCGCTTTTAATATTGGCACCGCTGTAATATGTCCAGATTGAATTATAATTGTCTGGATAGATATCATTAGGATCATTGGTGTCACAGTCTCCATTTCCGTAATATATGTTTGTGCTACCATTAAAGCTATAACTGAGTCCGTTATCAGCGGAAGCACTTAACACCTCAACCCGCTCAACATCTTCACCCAAGGAAAGATTGAAATTAACTGCGAATGGTATAGTAGCAATACTGTTCCCATAATTGCTACTAGAGGGAAATTTTGAGCTTGGTATAGTAAAGTCAATATAACCTCCTGCTTTTACAGTGTCGGCACTAAGCAACACTCTCCCTACTATTACAAAAGCAATTATTGCTGGCAATATGAATTTGAATAAACGCACTATAGAGACGTGCCTGCTGGACACAACAGATGACCTGCGATTGCTAACCAATCCAGTAATGAACGGGTAGAATAGTAGTAAGTATAAAGGCCTAAAGTTATTGTTAAAGGAAAGGTTGTTTATCTGCATTGTTTCATAATTCAAGGCTTAAAGATTGACGAGAATTTAATCTCAAGCCTCATCAATATATGTGTTACTACAACAAAGAAGACATAACAGAACACAATACCTGGTTCAGTTTAGAAGTTGTTAAAATTAGAAACAGAAAATTTCCTAAAAGAAAGCAAAAGCTGAAACTTCTCAACCACAGTCAAGTAGTTGAGAATTAACAATCACTTCCAACCATTTTGTTACCTTAACCGAACTGATTGGATGGTACAAAATGTTTTTGTTAGTGAAGATAATCACTACAACAGCCTTGCATAATTATCAGCAACTGCATCTCTTATTTCTTGCGGTTTTAGAACTCCAAATTCTGTAATAAAGCCTGTTATAAATTCTGAAGGAATAACATCAAAAGCAAAATTCACTATATTAAGACCTTTTGGTGCTTCCTGCCAAACCTCTTTACACGATCTTCTCTTTATGGGAATGTCAAGGATATTATAGACCCCCTTCTTAACCTTTAGCAGACTGGCAACAATATACAAAGGAATCTTTTCATAGAAAGCAGAAAGGGAAATTCCGTAACTTCCTATTTTGTTTGCAACTGAACCGCTCAAAGTAATCGCGTCTGCTCCCAGCAGAACCAAGTCTGTTTTGAACTCTGCTCCACCTTTTCCACTCATAATAAATGGGGCAGCACTGTCTATAATCATCGTTACATTTATATTCTCATCAACCATTTTCTGAGCCGCAGTTCTTCCTAAGAAAGCAGGTCTAGTCTCAGTGTTAAAAACCTTAATATCCACTCCTTTGTCACTAGCGGCTTTTAACACATTGCGTACTCCAGAGGAATGGCAATGGGTAAGTACATTAAGAGGCCTGTCCTTTTTTGCTAACGATTTTATCAACTCTGCCCCATTGTCGACAAATTTTCTCTCATTTTCTTCCACGATATCCTTCATTTCACTGACTACTCTCTCAAACACTCGTTTGCAATCCTCTACGTTCTTCACACCTGGATCTTGAAGCTCAAAAATTATGAACCCTAGTATGTTCTGAGCCATCGTTTCTGTGGGCTGTGCCCATGCCAGCTTTTCGGCAATTTCTTTAATCTCTGCAATGAAACTTTCCCTATCACCTTGCTTTGCTAACTCATCTTTGCTCCTTCCTAGAATGTCAACAATAACCTTTGCTACACTTGTTGCACCTTTAACTTGGAGAGATTGGTCTGATAAAATTTCGTCTATTTCTCTATTCATCTTTTACTTTTTTGTGAATTGGTTATTAATTCATACCATTCTTGCTTCAGCGTACAAACAGAAGTGTCAAGGAAGTTGCTACTGCTCTATGCGCTACTTGTGCCACATACAACAACATTTTCTTTTTCATTGATATTAACCCCTATCCAAAAAGTCTTTTCTTTTAGCAAGAAGTTGAGAATTTCCAAAACAGAGTTATAGAATGTTCTCTACCGTCTCTCGTTCTCACTTTCTAAGACCTAGGTAGTTTATTTTATCAGAAACTTTTTCTTCTATCAAATCATTAAAGACTTTTTCAATGTCATAAGGCCCAACATTTCTCCCACCAAGTCCATAAATATAATTGTACAGTCTTGGCTTTCTGTTTAGGTCGTACAAAGCAGATCTCACTTCTGTGAAAACCGGACTGTAGTTTCCAAAAGACACCGATCTATCCAGGACAGCTATTGCTTTAGCTCCGGCTAGAGCTTCTCTAATTTCTTTGTTTGGAAACGGTCTCATCGTCCTTATTTTAACGAGTCCAACCTTTTTCTTCTCTCCTCGAAGACTGTCAACGACCACTTTTGCAGTTCCACAGGTTGAACTCAGTGCCACTATTATATAGTCTGCATCATTTGCTCTATATTTCTCAAGAAAACCGTATTTTCTACCTGTGAGATTATAAAATTCCCCGTCAACTTCTTTTATAATCTTTCTGCTGTTTTCCATAGCTTCAATCTGTTGATACTTGTGCTCAAAAAAGTAGTCAAACAAATCAAGAGGACCAATTGTCACTGGTTTTTCAACATTAAGCAGTGGATAATCAGGATTGTACTTTCCTATAAATTTCTTTACCATTCTATCATCTAATATCTCTACGTTCTGAACGCTATGCGAAGTTATAAATCCGTCCTGCATTACCATAACTGGCAGGAGGACCTTCTTATGCTCAGCTACTTTGAGAGCTATAAGCATATTATCATACACTTCCTGTGCATTTTCGCTGTAGAATTGCAGCCAGCAAGCATCACGAAGAAACATTGAATCACCGTGGTCGCAATGAATATTAATAGGAGCAGATAATGCTCTGTTTGAAATTGCCATTACAATAGGAAAACGCAACCCAGAAGCTACATAAACAATTTCTGCCATCAGGGCTAACCCTTGTGAAGAAGTTGCAGTCATCGCTCTTCCGCCGGCAGCAGAAGCTCCTACTACCGCGCTAAGAGCACTATGTTCTGATTCTACGTCTATTAATTCTGTATCAACTTCTCCATCCGCTACGAATTGAGCAAATGTTTCTATAATCGGCGTCTGGGGAGTTATTGGATACGCTGCTACAACATCGGGGTTTATCTGTCGCATTGCTACAGCCGCCGCTTGCCCCCCAGTTAATGCTTTGTATTTATGCGTTTTTTTCATTGCCATTGACATATAAGTTGCGAGCTAAAAATAAAAAAGGGTAAAGTTTGAAATTCCGAACCAATAGAGGTATTCTATTGGTATGGAAA
>CAYWAL010000060.1:0-4669 GCA_964456605.1 uncultured Candidatus Saccharibacteria bacterium
GCACAGGCAGGCATTGCCGGCTTTTGAGATGTTTCGCAATTCAAAGCGCCCAGCTTGAGCTAGCTAGAAGTTGAAGACTAAAGTTCGTTGCAAGTTGGGCCATAATCTTTTCGCAAATCAGACTATCCCTTTACCACTCCTAATGGTTTCAGTCTTGCTACCTTTTTTGCCAATCCTGACTTTGCGACCACTTCCACAACATCGTCTATATTTTTATATGCTATTGGCGATTCTTCAGCAAGGCCCCTTATGCTTCCAGAATAGACCACTATTCCGCTTCTTTGGAGCTTGTCTTTCACATCTGTTCCTCTGGTTTGCCTTAAAGCTTCGTGCCTGCTCATCAAGCGTCCCGCGCCATGACATGCACTTCCAAAAGATTCACTCATTGCCTTTTGCGAGCCGACCAAAACATAAGAGGCTGTCCCCATAGAACCAGGAATTAAAACAGGCTGTCCAGTAGTTCTATACTTTTCAGGAAGCTCTTTTCTTCCCGAGCTAAAACAGCGAGTTGCCCCCTTTCTATGAATACATAACTTGCCAGTTTTTATTTCTCCCTCACTGTTTCGGTACTGGTGAGTCTCGATCTTGGCAATATTGTGCGCTACATCATAAAGCAGCTTCAACTCTCCTTTGCCAATAACCTTTTTCCATGAGTTTCTAACAAGATGGGTTATCACTTGTCTATTTGCCCAAGCAAAATTAGCGCTTGCCGCCATCGCCGAAAAATATTTTTTTCCTAAAGGTGAATTAAAAGGAGCATAAGCAAGTTCTCTGTCTGCAATCTTTATTCCTTTTTTCATCAAATCTGCAAGAAACATTCTCACATAATCAGAACACACCTGATGTCCCAGTCCTCTGGATCCGCAGTGAATCATTATAGTTACTTGATTTTTCCTAAGTCCAAAATCGCAAGCTAAAGACTTATCAAAAATTTTATCAACATATTGAATCTCCAAAAAATGATTTCCGCTTCCTAAAGTTCCCAACTGATCTCTCCCTCTATTCTTAGCGTGCTCGCTTACCCAAGAAGCATCCGCTCCAGTCATAGATCCGCCTTCTTCACAATTCTCCTTATCTTCTTTGTCAGCATAGCCTTTCTCCACAAGATAATCAACACCTCTTTCCAAAACCTTATTCAAAGAAGATCGATTCAGTTTGACTTTTCCGCCCCTGCCAACTCCGCTTGGAACATCTCTATAGATCTGCTGAGTAAGATTTGCCAAGTGCGGCGCAATTTCTTCTCTGGACTTTTCAGAAAGCAAAAGTCTTGCTCCGCAGTTTATGTCAAAGCCGACTCCGCCAGGAGAGATAATGCCACCACCTTCGACCAGCGTCCCAGCTACTCCCCCAATGGGAAAACCATAGCCTTCATGCATGTCAGGCATAGCAAGAGCGTAGTTAACAATCCCATCGAGAGTTGAAACATTGATGAGCTGCTGGAGAGATTTATCCCTGAAAATGTCATCAACCATTTTCTCGCTAGCATAAACTCTTGCTGGAACTCTCATATCAGGTCTGAAACTTTTGGGAATTTCCCAAAGCCAGTCGTTGACTTTCACTAGATCTTTGCGAGAAAGACTTCTTTTGGATTTTGAATTTTTATCTGTCATTTTTTCTTCTTATTTTCTTCTTACTCTTGCAATTTATCTTAATTTTCTTTATATATCAAACAAGACCACTGCTTCAAAACCATCAGCTGTCTTTCTTATTTCAGCGTCATAATATGTCACCGCTTTTATCTCTGTTTTAACTTCTTTTATAGGGAATCCTTTTACTCTGCACTTTATTTTCTTGTCGGTTATTTCTTCAACTTCAACGTTGCTGTAAGCAAGATCATTTACATCGGTCAGATAGAGAAGTTCGGACAAAAAATCCAGGAGAAGCATTTCTAGATTTTCTGCTTCTACTTCTATTAAATCTATCCTTTGCGGTTTTGAGCTCTTCTCGAAAACAAATTGCAACTCTGTCAACGCTTCTGCTGCAGTGGTAAAAATCTCAACTATGCTCTCTCCTTTTACCAGGATTTTTAAGTCTGAAGGGTGATTAAGAAGTTTGTAGGGCATAAGATAACCATCATAACAATTTTAATTTTATTGCGTCAGGTTTCTTCTCTGTCTCTCTCAAAAGAAGACAGATAAGGTCAAAATAGTCTTTTTAAGACCCTTTAATTTAATTCTAACAGTTTCCAAAAGGGAGTCAAATAGTTAATATGAAGTTCAAACTTAAATCTAAATTCAAACCAGCGGGGGATCAGCCGGAAGCAATTAAAAAGCTGTGCAGAGGCGTAAGAAAAGGGTATAAGCATCAGACTCTTTTGGGTGTAACTGGAAGCGGAAAGACTTTTACGATTGCAAATGTTATTGAGAAGGTTCAAAAACCAACTTTGGTAATTGCACACAATAAAACTCTAGCTGCACAGCTTGTAAGTGAGTTTCGCGAATTTTTTCCCTCTAATGCAGTGGAATATTTTGTGTCGTATTATGACTATTATCAGCCAGAAGCATATATTCCTACAACTGATACCTACATTGAGAAGGAAGCGGAGATAAATGAAGAGATTGACAAATTGCGTCATAGAGCAACAGCTGCAGTCCTGAGCCGCAGGGACGTGATTGTGGTTGCTTCTGTTTCCTGTATTTATGGCTTAGGATCTCCCAAGGTGTATAAAAGTGAGACGTTGTTTTTGAATGTCGGTAGCCGCTTTAGTAGAGATGAGATTATAAGGCAACTTGTGGATATGTATTACACAAGGAGCGAAGTTTTGGGGCGGGGAAGATTCAGAGTTCGTGGAGGGATAATTGAAATTATGCCGCCGGGAAAAGAAACCATATTTCAAATTGAAGTACCATCGGGGATTGTAGAAAGAATTACAGAATTCGACGGACTGACGCGCAAAAAGATCAAAGAGCATAAAGACGCACTGCTTTTTCCAGCAAAACATTTTGTGGTTGAAGAAGGTTTGTTAGATGATGCTTTGGTTCAAATAGAAAACGAGCTTGAAGAGAGATTAAAAGTGTTTAGGAGAGAGGGGAAACTGCTTGAGGCGGAGAGGCTGGAGCGGAGAACAAAATATGATTTGGAGATGATTAGAGAAATTGGCTACTGCAGTGGAATTGAAAACTATTCAAGGTATCTTATGGGCAGAAGGAAAGGAGAACCGCCGTATACCCTGATTGACTATTTCCCGAAAGATTACCTTTTGGTGATAGACGAGTCCCATGTTACTATTCCTCAGATAAGGGCGATGTACAAAGGAGATAGAGCACGCAAGGAGACTCTAATTGAGCATGGTTTCAGACTGCCTTCTGCTTTGGACAATAGACCGCTATGTTTTGATGAGTTCTCAAGAAGAATAAATCAAGTAATTTATACTTCAGCGACTCCTGCAGACTATGAGAAAAGAAAGTCGCAGCAGATTGTTGAGCAAATTGTCAGGCCCACCGGGCTTGTTGATCCAAAGCTTGAAGTGCGACCGATTGAGAATCAAGTTGATGATTTGATAAGAGAGATAAAAATCCGAGCTGGTAGAAAGGAAAGAACGCTTGTTACAACGTTGACCAAAAAAATGGCCGAAGACTTGAATAGCCATTTGAGGGATTTGGGCATAAGATCGAAATATTTGCACAGCGAAGTTGATACTTTGGACAGAATCAGAATTTTGGATGAGCTTAGGAAAGGTAAGTTTGATTGTTTGGTTGGAGTTAATTTATTGCGTGAAGGATTGGACCTGCCAGAGGTGACGTTTGTTGGAATATTAGACGCTGATAAAGAGGGATTCCTTCGAAGTGAAACATCTCTGATTCAGACAATAGGACGAGCAGCAAGGAATGTTTCTGGAAAAGTTGTTATGTATGCTGATAGACTCACCGGCTCAATGAAGCGGGCTATTGAGGAAACAAATAGGCGCAGAAGAAAACAGATTGCTTATAATAGAAAGCATAATATAACGCCGTCTACCATTAAGAAAAAGATAAAGAGCATTGTAGACCATGAGATTAAGCCGGATGTGAGCGAGGAATATCTTAGGATTGAAAACTTCGAAGACATTCCAAAAGTTATAAAGGCAAAAGAGCAGCAGATGAAGAAAGCGGCCCAGCAGCTTCGATTTGAAGAAGCAGCAATGATTAGAGATGAAATTACGCAACTGAGAAAATTGCTGAAGTAAATCACTTTTGTCAACTATGCTTATGAGACTTGGTGCTATGCAAAACTCTCAGCGCTTTCTTTAATTAAACACATTATTTATAATTTTGATATATGCATGACATCCATGCGGCACATCAAATTCTAAAAACGGCTCTGGAATATGCTGAGAAAAACAATATAAAAAAAATAAACTCAATGGCAATTGAGCTTGGAAAGATTGTTGAGCATAATGAACTCATAACGCCTGAAAACTTGAAATACAACATTGAGCTTATATCAAAAAATACTATTGCCGAAAACTGCAAAATTATTATTCATCGCAGAAGTGATGGCAAGTTAAAGCTTAGTGAAATAGAAGGAGAATAACCTATTATCTTGAACTACGAAGCGCTCTGATTAGTGAGAATCTTTGCTGAGCCAAAGGCAAGAGTCCCGAAGGTGCGCTACACCCGTCATTCTGAGCGAAGTGAAGAATCCCGCAGAAAGAGCAAAATTGCGACAGTAGTATAGTATTGTATCTGGA
>CAYWAL010000061.1:0-4625 GCA_964456605.1 uncultured Candidatus Saccharibacteria bacterium
AATACACTGCTATCTTCCACTCTACTTTCACAAACTTTTTCTTGTTCTTCACACTCTTGCTCCTGTTCCTTTTTCAAACCAATTATTCTGTCAAAAAAGGATTTCTTTTGTTTAGCCATATTTTTATTTTAGTTTTATCAGCAAACGCAAACCTCTTTAATCTAATCTTGTCCACTCTCTTCTCTACGGTTCTTCACAAAGTAAAACTGCTACTTTCAGTACTCGGAATGACAAGTATACGCTGAGAGATATGTCAGAACAAGATGAATTTACTCACGCTCTTGCAAAAACCACTTTGTGAAAATGAACCCTACCTCTTGTCGACAGCTCTATTATATCATCTTTATAACAAAATTACAATAAAATATATCGCGCAATGTAAAAACTGTATTTAGAGAGGAGCTTACAAGACACCCAGTGTCTTTTGGACACTGGGTGTCCAGATACTCGCGTCTAGAGGCGCCACCAGAAAGACACACGGCTGAATATAAGAGAGATACACGGCTGAATATATTAAAGAGTTAACTTTGCCGATTTAATTACTGGAGAACAGTAGAGCTCTTGCAGAAAACCTCAAAAGATTATCAGAGACAACTTATGTTCCTGACAATGTTGATTGTCTCTGCCAAAAATCAAAACCAATTTTGGTTGAAGAATATACTGCGCAACAGGACCCGCTTTGACTGGACAGCCAAATTGCTTGACATCTAAACTATACTGATCAAGAACAAAAAGACCTCAACCTTCTTTCCAGATCCTCTAACTTTTTTTCAGTTTCTTTGCGCTTTTCAATTTCTCTTTCAACCACAAAGGCTGGAGCATTAGAAATAAAACCCTTATTGTCAAGTTTTCTTTTTATTCGTTCAAGATACGTTCTAGTCTCGTCAATTTCCTTTTTCAATCTCTCTTTTTCCTTTTCTATGTCAACCAAACCTTCAAGAGGAAGATAAACATTAACATCGAAAAGAGAGGCAAAAGCGGTATTCTTTTTCCTATCAAAATCTCCATACACCTCTAGACTTTTTAATCTGGAAAGTGATTCAATTATTTTGCTTTGTTCTTTTATTAGTTCAATCTTATTTTTTTCAGCGGCAACCACAATCGCCTTTATTTTTCTTGCGCTCTCTATTCTATTTTCCGACCTAAGAGCTCTGATTGAAGTAATAATATCTTGGATCAGCTTGAAATCATCTTCGTCTTTTTCCTTAAAGCCCGAAACATCAAACTTTCTAGGCCACTTCTGTACCATTAACAGTTCTTTCTTGCCAAAATTTTTCCAAATTTCTTCTGTTACAAACGGAGCAAATGGATGCCACAATACCAAAAGTTTTTCCAAAACAAAGCGCAATATATCATCCTTTTCCTTTTCAACTTTTGAAATTTCAATATACCAGTCAGCAAAATCTCCCCATGTAAAATCCTTCAGCTTTTCGCCTGCTTGCGAGAATCTGAAATTATCCAAATCATCTGTTACTCTCTCAATCAAAATGTTTAATCTATTCAATATCCACCTATCTGCCAAAGTAAAATCATTTTCTCCCGGCAAGCGCTCGGCTGAACGATTAGCGCTTTCACTGCCGGTGCTCATCAAAACATATCGCGAGATATTCCACAGCTTATTCACAAAATTGCGATACCCTTCAATTTTTTCCTCGTACAGCTTTATATCATTTCCGGGGCTGGAGCCTATAATCATACTGAGCCGCAAGGCATCCGTCCCATATTTATCAATCATTTCAACAGGATCAATTCCGTTTCCTAAAGACTTGCTCATCTTCCTGCCGTACTTGTCGCGCACCATTCCGTGAAGATAAACTTTCTCAAAAGGAATGTCTCCTAGAACATAAGTTGTCATTAGAATCATTCTTGCAATCCAGAAAAATATAAGGTCATACCCTGTCTCCATAACACTTGTCGGATGAAATCTTACAAGGTCCGAACTGTTTTCAATCCATTTCTCAAAAGTCTCATATCTTTTATGGTTTTTGTCCAACAAAGTTGAAAATGTCCAAAGGCTGGACGAAAACCAGGTGTCAAGCGTATCACTGTCCTGTCTCCATCCTCTCCCTTTTGGCGGTTCAATCCCCACATATACTTCTTCCTGTTCCTTTTGGCTTTCAGGATCTGCCAACTCAATTACCCAAATGCCGTATTTTGATATTCTCTCGCGCAAAGCAGGACGATTCTTCCACCACTTTTTTATTTCATCAAGCGACTTTCCAGGACAACAATCGTCAGGTGGATAAACTTCAAACACCTCTTCAATTGTTCTAAAATGCTTAACTTTATCCACTATCCTCTCTACTGGCAAGACAGCGCTAACCACAGAATCTGTTTTCTCATCAGCCAAAGAAAATCTAACGATATCTCCTTTTTTGAAATCTCCCCAGTATTTGCCGCTTCCTCTTGGTCTTCCTGCTCTGGTTTCAATCTTCTTTGTTCCATTTTTCAGAGCTTGAAAAATATCCTTCCCATAAATCTTGAGATTCCAAACTTTCGAATTTTTAGTTTTGGCTTTTGAATTTATTTGAGATTTGGAACCAGCAAGTTGAGATTCTGCTCTGTACCACACCGGCACTCTGTGACCAAACCAAATTTGCCGTGAAATACACCAATCATGCAAATTCTCTATCCATTGAAAATATATTTTTTCAAACCTGCTTGGAATGATTTTTATAAGACCTGACTTCACAACATAGAGTGCCAACTCTTTCAAAGAATATTCTCCGTCAACTTTCAGCTTTTCGCTTTTAATTCTCAGTTTTTTATTAACATTGACAAACCATTGAAGAGATGGAAGCGGTTCAATTGGAGTATCGCATCTATAGCAAACGCTTAAATTATGGTCAATTTCCTCAACTTTCTCAATCAAACCGCTCTCCTCAAGATACTTTACAAATTTTCTTCTTGCTTCCAAAACTGTGAGTCCTTCATATTCCCTGCCAGCCCGAGAAGTCATCCTGCCATCCTCGCCAATCACTTTTATAATTTCCAAGTTATTTTTTTGCGCCATCTCCCAATCAGCCATGCTGTGAGCTGGAGTAACACCAAGCGCTCCTGTTCCAAAATCCATATCAACTGTTCTGTCAGCAATGATTTTGATAGAACGCGCGCCATTTCCTAAATCTATTTCATATACCTTGCCAATATAGTTCTTATATCTTTCATCTTTAGGATTAACCGCTATGGCGGTGTCGCCTAACTTCGTTTCCGGTCTGGTAGTGGCAATAGTGATCGGAAAATTCTTTGTATATCTGAAGTAATATAATTTCGTTTTTTGTTCTTTGTATTCAACTTCATCGTCAGCCAAAGTTGACTCGCAACGCGGACACCAATTCACAATTCTATCTCCTCTGTAAATCAAGCCATCTTTATACATCTTTACAAACACTTCCTTTACCGCGCGTGAAAGTCCTTCATCAAGCGTATACCTTTCACGCGACCAATCACAGGAGGAACCCATTTTTTTCGTCTGTCCCCTGATAACATTTCTTGAGTTTTCAACATACTCCTCAACTCTCTTCAAAAATTCTTCTCTACCCAAGTCATATTTTGTTTTTCCCTCTTTGGCTATTATTTTCTCAACCTTTGTCTGAGTAGCGATTGCAGCGTGATCAGTACCTGGAAGCCACAAGGTTCTTTCTCCTTTCAAACGATGATACCTAATCATCAAATCCTGATAAGCAAGCATTGAAGCATGTCCCAAATGCAAAACTCCCGTCGCATTCGGCGGCGGCATTGATATGACAAACTTCTTGGCTTTTTCAGGAAGATCCAAATTGTCAGGATTAAAAAACCCGGACTCTTCCCACTTTTTATATATCCTGTCTTCCACCTCCTGAGGTTTGTACGCTTTTGGAATTTCAGGCATAAGTACTCGTTTTTATGACAAATTTTTATGGCGAAAAACAATTTCGACTTTACACTGCTTAGACTGAATGAAAAACTTCGCTCCTCTTGAAAAACCAGTTTTATTGTATTATACCACATTTTTGAAAGTTAGCGACTGTTCGGCGCATTTTGCAAGGAATTCAACTAGAACACAGGCACCCTGAACACAGGACACCCAGTGTCCGTGGACACTGGGTGTCAAGAAACATTGTTTTGGATCACGCCAGAGATGGTGGATTATTCACAGCATTTCTGCTGTGATCCAGTTATACATTTCTGCTGTGATCCGACGCCAACCACGATCGGAAATCACGTGGAAACTCCTCGTCCCTCGTCAAAATTTTACTTTTCTTCCTCTTCTTGATTCTCTTCTTCTGACATATCTTTATTCTTCTTGCCGCATTCTCCCTTTTCTTTCTTCCACTCGCCATTTTCTATCCAACTGCAGTAAATCTCGCCTGTTGCTTGATCAATCATCTCTATCTTATTCAAGCGAGCCTTTTTAACAACAATTCTCTCCGCCACCAATTCTCTAACTTTTGCCACACCGTTTTCAATCATCAATCCTAAATTGGCAAGAGATTGCTTTAATTCTTCAATAAAGCCTGAGTTATTGTTATTGTTGTTATTACTGTTGTTATTGTCATTGTTCTCGCTTGCGCCCTCAAGCGTTCCGTTCTCTGTGAGAGAACCAATATACCAGCCAGGGTTGATTAGAACAGTGATGACGCCAA
>CAYWAL010000062.1:0-4619 GCA_964456605.1 uncultured Candidatus Saccharibacteria bacterium
GCTCCTTTCAGTCGCTCAGGATGACAATTATTAACTAGCAGAATGACGACTTTACGCCCAAAGGCGGCGTCAGCATTTTTGTGCGCTACTGTCTATCATCAAAAGGTAACTTTAATTCTACAACAGTACCTTGTTTGACAAATGTCCAATTTTGTGGTAGACGGAAAGCAGATGTGACTTGCTCCTTTGTAATTAAAAAAGAGACAAAAGAGACAAAAGAGGTGGTATAATGTGTTACGTAATTACTACGAAAGGGGTGAAAATTGTTGACCCCTATGAGAGTATTATAGAATACCAGAAAGCATTCTGTCTGCTCTTCCTCTGTGAAGAGCACGACCCACATGATGACACTGCGGCGGATGCAGAGAATAGAGAAAAAGAACAGCAGAATACAGGAGGAACAGGAACAGAGGGAAGGAAATTTGACACATCCACAGAGATGTGGGTGTGTCTGTTAGAATTAAGTGAGGAAGAAAGAAAAGTCATAGATAAATTTCATCAAATCCTTCTTAGAGGAGGTGGTAAATAAAAATAATTTTTTGTGTTTTGTTAAGCAAGTCACATCTGGGGAATCAGAAACTCCCCTTATTTTTTATAGCGCGTTGACAGCGCTTGCTTTAACAGTGCAGCACACTTGCTTTGTTTTTTTGATTGTAGTATAATGGTAGACAATAGTTGGATTATTGTAAAAGAAAATTATGAAAATACAAAAGGCGGAAGATCCGAACAACCTGAGCAGTTTTGAACAGGTTCATCTTCCTTGGATTTTAGTTCCCGAGTTTGTTAAAAAAGGAGAAAAATTTGAACTCACGGTGAAAATTGGAAAGGTTGACCATCCAATGACAAGTAGCCATTTCATTCAGTGGATTGGGCTTTATATGAATGGCAGAGAGATTCAGCGTAAGATTTTGAGGCCAAAAGAGCAATCGGAGGCAAAATTCAATATCTCGCTTGCTAGTGATTCTGTAATTACAGCAAGGGCGGAATGTAATCTTCATGGCGTTTGGGAATCAGAGAAAAGGATAGTTTTGTATAGGGGTTAATAAAAGCTGCTCAAATTATCTGTTTTTTAGAAAGCATGAGGAAAAGAAACATTGTTATTATTCTACTAGTGCTAGCGATAAGCATTTGGGCATTTCTTGGTTTTACAAGAAAAAAAGAGCCGAAGTATACTACTGTTGAAGTTGCAAGAGGACAGGTGATACAAACTGTTTCAGCAACTGGAACTGTTGAGGCGGCAAAAAAACTTGAATTGAGTTTTGTAAATTCTGGAAGAGTGAAGGAAATAAACGTTAAGGTTGGAGATTATGTGAAAAGCGGCGCCGTACTGGCAAAACTGGATACTTCACAATTAGAGTCTCAACTTTCTAGGGCGAAAGCCGCTTTGAATGCTTCTGTGGCTAGTCTCAACAAGTTATTAGAAGGTTCGTCACCAGAGGAGATAAGAGTGTCTCAAACAGCTGTTGAGAATGCCGAAATTGCTTTGGAAAACGCTAAACAAAACCTGACGGATGTTCAAGCGAGCGCTGAGAAGGAAATTAAAAGTGCAGAGTCACAAGTTAAAAGCGCCCAGATTAGTCTTGATAACGCTCTGGTAAGTTTGGACAACACTAAAATTTCAAATGAGAACGAACTCAAGAAGGTCTACGATGATGCATGGGAAGTTGTAAATTCATCTTTGTTGACTGCTTCTGATTCTTTAGATACCAATAAAACGACTTTGGAATATAAGGATGCTCAGGATACATTGAGCGTGCTTAATATGCAGTATCTTTATAATTCATCTCAAAGCAAGGTGATTGCGGAGAATTCATATAACGAGGCAAGGACCTATATTGACAGTATTGGAACCGATCCAACAAACGAGGAAATAGAAACTGCTCTTACCAAAATAGAAATTGCACTTAAGAATATTAGAAAGACTTTAGGCGATACAAGCGATGTTCTGCAAGCTACACCGACTTCTTCCAAGCTTTCTCAAACGGAACTGGACACATTAAGAGCTAATATTTCTACGGCTAGAACTAATGTCAATAATGCTATTTCTAGTCTAACAGCTTCCACTCATAGCATAGAAACACAGAAAATTGTTAACCAAACCAGTCTTGATGAGGCAAAAGCTGCAGTTGACTCCGCGCAAAGCGCATTGGATTCAGCCAAGAAATCCTTAGCTTCAGTGCAGGCTTCTGCAGACGCAAAGATAAGATCCGCACAAAACGCTGTTAAGTCCAAAGAAGGAGCGCTGAAGCAAGCAAAGGACGAGCTAGAGCTCAAAAAAGCTGGGCCGCGGCCTGCGGAAGTTTCTCTATACAAAGCAAAAGTCCGCCAGGCACAAGCAGAAATAAATTTGATTCAAAATCAAATAAGGGATTCTGTTTTGCTTGCTCCCGAAGAAGGAACGATTACGGAGGTTAACGGTGAAGTAGGGGAGATAGTAACTCCTGCAAAGACTTTTATATCTATTATTACTGTGAGCAATTTTGAGATAAAAGCAAATATCTCTGAAGTTGATATTGCCAAAGTGAAAGTTGGCGATAAGGTTCGTATAACTTTTGACGCTCTTGGAACTGACAAAGAATTTAGCGGAAAAGTTGTAAAAATAGATCCTGCAGAGACAGTGATTGCCGGTGTCATTTATTACAAAGTTACCACTATGTTTGTTGGAGAGTCTGACTTAATCAAACCTGGAATGACGGCAAATCTTGATATTACAACAGCAAAGAAAAACAATGTAATTATGATTCCGTTCAGCGCTCTAAAAGAGAAGGACGGCCGCAAGTATGTGCAAGTTTTAGAGAATGGGAAGGTTAAAGACGTTTTTGTGGAGGTAGGATTAAAAGGAGATATCAATGTAGAGGTTATCAAAGGGTTGGTTGAGGGACAGAAAGTGATTACTTTTGTGGAAGAAGAGTAATTGTTTGTCAGTTCTCTAAAGTTGGGTCAGGGGCAAATGCAGCAAGATGGTATGATACAAAGTACAGGATGTAAACACAAAACTAGATAAATGATAATGCCGGCTAAACTTATAAAACTAAAGAATATTGTGAAGGATTACCAAAACGGAGAAGTAGTTACTCATGTCTTAAGAGGAATTTCTTTTGAAGTTGAGAAAGGAGAATTCACAGCAATTATGGGAGCTTCAGGGTCAGGAAAGTCCACACTGATGTATTTGTTAGGCTTTTTGGATAAGCCCACTAGCGGGGAGTATTATTTTGAGGGGGTAGATACTTCCAAATTGGACGATGATAAATTGGCGGAGTTTCGAAGCAGAAAAGTTGGTTTCATTTTTCAGTCATTTAATTTATTGGAACGTACATCGGTTTTAGACAATGTTCTACTGCCGACGGCTTACTTTGCAGGATGTGACTACAAAGAGGCAAAGAATAGAGCGATAGAATTATTGAAAAAAGTGGGATTAGGCAATCGCCTTCATCATCATCCAAACCAGCTTTCAGGAGGGGAACAACAAAGAGTAGCAATTGTCCGTGCTCTTATAAATAATCCGAGCTTGATTTTGGCTGACGAGCCGACAGGGAATTTAGACAGTCGTTCAGGTGAGGGTATTATGGAAATTCTTCAGGGATTGAACAGGGAAGGGCGAACAATCATTATGGTTACTCATGAGAAATATACTGCTGAATGTGCACGGAGAATTTTGCATATCAAAGATGGAGCAATTGTTAAAGATGAGATTGTTGAAAGACAGAGAATAGCTGCGAATGGAGAATATGAAAAATAAACTCCAAATTCCAAAACTATAAATATCTTCTTTGTGTAGTGTTTTTGAATTTATGTCTCAGTATTACAATTCACAACGAAGAAAGGGATTGTATGATCCTGCCTCAAACCAGCCTTTTAAGCTGTCCCGTTCAAAGATAGACTTGTTTCTAGAGTGCCCAAGGTGCTTTTACTATGACCGTCGGCTGGGAGTAAGTCGGCCGCCGGGGTTTCCATTCACTTTGAATTCAGCAGTTGACGCTTTGCTGAAGCAGGAGTTTGATATTCACAGAGCTAGAGGCACTAAACATCCTCTCATAGAAAGGTACGGTGTTGATGCTCAGCCTGCAGTGCATACCGAGTTGGACAAATGGCGGCAGAATTTCAGCGGTATTCAGTACATCCATCAGCCGACTAATATGTTGATCTATGGCGCAATCGACGATCTGTGGCAAAATTCTAAAGGTGAATACATTGTTGTTGATTACAAGGCAACAGCCAAGGCAGAAGATATAACTGCGTTGGACAAAGAATGGCACGAAGGGTATAAAAGGCAGATGGAAATTTATCAGTGGCTTTTGAGAAGAAACGGCTACAAAGTTTCTGATACGGGTTATTTTGTTTACTGCAATGGCATTGCTGATGCTGAAGCATTTGATCAGAAGTTAGAGTTTAGAGTCAGTTTGATTCCATACCAAGGCGATGATTCTTGGGTGGAAAAAACAATTTTAGATATTCACAAATGCCTTAATAGTGATGAAATTCCACCAGCTGATCCAGACTGTGATTATTGCAGCTATGTTGAGGCAATAAGAGGAGTTAGTAAATTAAAACCTTTCGCTTCCTCTGGTCGCTCAGGGTGACACAGAGTTGTCATCCTGAGGGCGAAGCCCGAAGGATCC
>CAYWAL010000063.1:0-4382 GCA_964456605.1 uncultured Candidatus Saccharibacteria bacterium
AGTTGCTTGTTTGTCGCTCAACTTAAACTTTGCCATTAAGTCACGATGAGCTTTTTCCTTTGTTGGAGATTTTTTAATCGTTCGGATAACTGCATCTATGTGATCAAGCGCCTTGTTCAATCCTTCCAAGATATGCGCTCGCTCTCTTGCTTTTTCCAGTTCAAATTGGGTCCTTCTTTGGATGATGTTCTGGCGGTGGGCGATATAGTGTTCCAGAATTGTTTTCAAGTTCAAAACTCTTGGTTGAACCTCATCAACAAGAGCAAGCATGTTGACATAGAAAGATTTCTGCAAGTCGGTGAGTTTGTAAAGCGCATTCAAAACCTTTTTTGGATAAGCGTCGCTTTTAAGGTCGATAACAATGCGAATTCCTTCTTTGTCTGACTCATCGCGGATGTCTTTTATTCCTTCTATTTTCTTCATCTTCACCAACTCGGCAATTTTTTCAATGAGGCTTGCCTTGTTCACTTGATAAATCATTTCAGAGACGATAATTTGAAAACGATTCTTCTTTGTTTCCACAATCTCAACTTGGGCGCGCATATCTATCTTGCCTTTTCCCGTAGAATAAGCCTGCAGTATATCTTTTTGGCCATAAATCGAGCCTCCGGTTGGAAAGTCGGGACCCTTAATGAACTTCATAAGGTCTTCTACTGTGGCTTCTGGGTTATCAATGAGATAAACTGTTGCGTCTACAACCTCGTTTAGATTGTGAGGAGGAATGTTGGTGGCCATTCCAACGGCGATGCCCATTGCGCCGTTAAGGAGCAGTTGGGGAATTTTTGAGGGGAGAACAGAAGGTTCTTTTCTGCTTTTGTCATAGTTGTCAACAAAGTCAACTGTGTTTTTTTCAATATCCGCCAGCATTTCTTCAGCAATCGGCTTCAGCTTCACTTCCGTGTAGCGCATAGCCGCTGCGCTGTCGCCGTCCATTGAACCGAAATTTCCCTGTCCGTGAATTAGTGGGTAGCGCATTGAAAAATCTTGTGCCATTCTAACCAGCGATTCATAAACAGCCATATCTCCATGAGGATGATACTTTCCCAAGACTTCTCCCACAACTGTAGCTGATTTTTTGAATTTTCCCTGCGATTTGAGGCCGAGGTCATACATAGCATACAGTATCCTCCTGTGGACAGGCTTAAGTCCATCGCGGACATCTGGAAGCGCGCGAGAAACAATCACACTCATTGCGTAATCAAGATAGCTCTCCTGCATTTCTTCAACAATCGCTCTTGGATTTATTTTTCCAATATTACTGCTTTGCAGCTCATTTTTTGACTTTTTCATAAGAAGATAAAATTATTCTTTCTCAAACACAATTTTGTCGCCCTTGGCGTCGATATTAACAATATCACCTTCTTTGATCTTTCTTTCAACAATTTCCAAAGCTAACTCATCCAGAATTTCATTTTGAATAACTCTCTTAAGAGGTCTTGCACCATAAGATGGGTCGTATCCTTTCTTCGCAATTAACTTTCTTGCCTTATTGCTCACTTTTATTGTTATATCACGCTTGGCAAGTCTCTTTGCGACTATACCAATCTGCAAATCTACGATCTTTAATATCTCACTTTCGGACAAAGAATGGAAAATCACAATTTCATCAATTCTGTTTAGAAATTCTGGCTTGAAATAGTTTTTAAGCTCTGCTTTTATCTTTCTTTCAAATTCCTTATCTTTTAAGGTCTTCTTATTGCTGCGATTTACAAATCCAAGCGATGAATACTCTTGAATTAGCTCGTTTCCAATGTTTGAAGTCATTATTATTATGGTGTTCTTGAAGTTGACAACTCGTCCTTTAGCATCAGTGAGTCTGCCATTGTCGAGTATTTGCAAAAATATATTGAAAACTTCTGGGTGGGCTTTTTCAATCTCGTCAAAAAGCAAAACTGAATATGGCCTTCTTCTGACCATCTCTGTAAGTTGTCCTCCTTCTTCAAAGCCAACATAGCCTGGCGGAGAACCGATCATCTTGGCGACAGCGTGACGCTCCATATATTCACTCATATCAATTCTAATGAGTGCGTTTTCGTCATTAAACATAAATTCAGCCAATGCTTTTGCCAATTCTGTTTTTCCTACCCCAGTTGGTCCTATAAACATAAAGGATCCAATGGGCTTGTTTTCTTCGGCAATTCCAGCTCGGCTCCTGCGAACAGCATTGGCAACCGCTTTAATTGCTTTTTCTTGTCCTATTACTCTCTTTGAAAGTTCCTCTTCCATTCGGGCAAGTTTTTCCGATTCCTCTTCCATCATTTTTGTGACTGGGATTCCAGTCCAGCGGGATACCACTTTGGCTATGTCTTCCTCTGTCACTTCCTCCTTCAATATTGGACGATTACCTTGAATTTTTACAAGCTTTTTTTGTTCTTCTTTGATTTTCTTCTCAAGAGCGGGAATTTTTCCATATCTAATCTCAGCCACTTTTTGCAATTCAGCTTTTCTGTCCGCAATTTCAGCTTCTTGTTTCAGCCTCTCAATCTCTTTTTTTGACTTTCGTATGTTGGAAATTATTTCCTTTTCATTCTTCCATTGAATCTCGAGATCTTTGCTTTTTTCTTTCAGATCTGCAATGTTTTTTTCAAGTTCTTTTAATCTTTCTTTTGAATCTTTGTCTTTTTCTTTCTCCAGAGCTTTCTTCTCAATCTCAAATCTTCTTATCTCTCTCTTTATTTTGTCTAGCTCGGCAGGCATACTGTCAATTTCCATACGCAAAGCCGAAGCCGCTTCGTCTATAAGGTCAACGGCTTTATCCGGGAGGAATCTATCAGAAACATAACGGGCTGACAACTTGGCAGCGCTTACCAGTGCCGAATCGGTTATTCTCACTCCATGGTGGACCTCGTACTTTTCTTTAATACCCCGCAGGATCGAGATCGTATCTTCGATGCTTGGCTCGCTTACATACACAGGTTGAAACCTTCTTTCTAAAGCCGCATCCTTTTCTATATACTTCTGGTACTCTTTTAGCGTTGTAGCGCCAATAGCATGAAGCTTGCCTCTGGCTAGCGCCGGCTTCAACATATTTGATGCGTCCATTGCTCCTTCTGCGGCTCCAGCGCCGACAAGCGTATGAAGCTCGTCAATGAAAAGTATTATTCTTCCATTGGACTGTTCAATTTCTTTCAAGACTGCTCTCAGTCTTTCTTCAAACTCGCCTCTAAACTTTGTTCCTGCTACGAGCGAACCAAGGTCAAGAGCGACTAGCTCCTTGTCTTTCAAAGTTTCTGGCACGTCTCCAGCGACTATTCGCTGAGCAAGTCCTTCAACAATTGCAGTTTTTCCAGTTCCCGCTTCACCAATAAGGACTGGGTTATTTTTTGTTCTTCGGGAAAGAACTTGCATCACTCTTCTTATTTCTTCATCGCGTCCAATCACCGGATCAAGTTTTTCTTCTCTGGCAAGCTCTGTAAGATTCTGAGCATATTTCTCAAGAACCTGGAACTTGCTTTCGGGCTCTGTGTCAGTAACTCTTTGAGATCCTCTCACGCTGACAAGAACTTTTAAGATGTTTTCATAAGTTACATTGAATTTGCTAAGTATTTCTTTTGCCGAGCCATCCACCTCTGTCATAGCAAGCAAAATATGCTCGGTGCTTATGAAATCATCTTTAAGCTTTGCCGCTTCTTTGTCTGAGCTTTCTAAGACTTGTCCTAGATAGGGCGTAAGATATACCTGTCCAGTTGTTTGCAAAACTGTCTGAACTGACGGAATTTTTTTAATCGCTTCTTCAATTTCAGCCTCAAGAAAATTTATCTGAACGTCTAACTTATTAAGCACAGGCAGGACAATTCCTCCTTCCTGTCTTATCAGGGCAAGGAGAAGGTGAAGTGCGTCAACCTGTTGTTGAGAGTGTTCAGAAGCAATGCTGTGAGCCATAGCTATTGCTTCTTGAGATTTGGTTGTAAATCTGTTTGGATTGATCATTTTTACAGTAATTGTTATTATAAGGAAGGTCAATAGTGGAATAAACAATAAAAAACAAAATGATTCTACATTACATTTTAGCTTTTTAGAAGAAAAAAGTCAAAAACCGGTATAAAATACCAGCATTTTGGAAAATCAAAGGTTTATTATGGAACTTGACACGCAGAGAACTTGACACCCAGTGTCCAAGAGGCACTGGATGTCAGGAATCATTTATCTTTATATTAGCAAAGAACATAGTTATCTTGGATTACGAAATGTTCTAAACAATCTGCCGCAATTGCAGAGCTATGGTTGCTTTGCCTGTTATTTTCAACTATAGCGGAGAATTCCGTAGGAAGAGCGATACTTTTACACAGTATATCTTGCTTTTTTTTCAGTCGGGATCCTTCGCTAGCGCTCAGGATGACACAGAGTTGTCATCCTCGTATACTGTTGTCAATAGATACAAT
>CAYWAL010000064.1:0-4375 GCA_964456605.1 uncultured Candidatus Saccharibacteria bacterium
AGGATGACAACATTTTTCTCCAGCCGGGACCTTCGCTAGTGCCCAGAATGACATTATGGCACTGTTTTTGGACTGTTTAGATTTAACTGGCAGAAATTTGAAAGGTTATGTTTCGCGATTCAAGGTAAGTATATAAGCTGTATGATGATAGTAGATGTTTGAAAATATCAGAAACTAGTAAAAATATGAATGAATTCTTATATACAATTGTAAGCGTTGTTTTTGTAAGTTTAATATCGCTGATAGGCGTGTTCACTATTTCTTTTAGAAAAGAGTTTTTAAATAGAATTATCATTATTTTTGTTGCTTTTGCCGCTGGTTCTCTTCTTGGTGCGGCATTTTTTGATATTCTGCCTGAAGCTGTGGAAAAAGGGGGAAGTGAAACTTTTGCCTATGCTTTAGGCGGTATTATAGTTTTCTTTGCTATGGAAAGATATATTTACTGGCACCATTGCCACAGCAAAGAATGCGAGAAGCATTATCACCCTGCAGTCTATTTGAATTTGGTGGGAGACGCTTTGCATAATTTTGTTGACGGCGCTTTAATAGCCGCAAGTTTTTTGGCTAATGTTCAGTTGGGAATAGTGACCACTTTTGCCATTATAGCTCATGAAATTCCTCAAGAAATTGGAGATTTTGCAATACTGGTTCATGGCGGCTTTACACCTCAAAAAGCAATAGTCTTTAATTTTATTTCGGCGCTTACAGCAATAGTAGGGGCTATAGCGACTTTCTTTTTTGTCGGAGAGGTGAAAAAGTTGGTTTCTGTTATTCTTGCCATTGCGGCAGGAGGCTTTATATATATAGCCACTGCTGATCTCATTCCAGAAATTCACAAGGAGACCAAAAAAGAAAATGTTATTACGCAGTCTGTTGCTTTGTTGCTTGGAATTGTAGTTATTTTTGTTCTGACAAGCATTCTTTCATTTTGAGAGAAGTAGGCTACTTTGGGCACGAAAGCGAAGACTGGAGTAGACTGAAGTAGAAAAGTGGGAGGGGGAATTATGCGGTTCAAACGGTGTTGCAAAGTTTGGATTCGTCAAAAGAAGATTTGGATTGCGAATGCCTGCGGTCTTGCGTGATTTTGATAAAGCGCTTATACTGAAGCTGAAGGAGTGTTAAGGAACACGAAAGAAAAGGAGGAATTGAAATAGGAAGAAGGTCAGAATTGGAGAAAAAGATTATTGAACTTTTGACAGAAAAAGAAGAGCTTGCAAATAGAGAAATTGCAAGGGCGTTGGGAAAGCATGAAAATTACACGCGAGAAGTGCTGAGAAGACTAGTAAAAAAAGGAACGGTCACTTTTAGGGTGATCAAAAAGTATCAGAACAGAAGGTTCAGAGGAAGAAAAAATTTTGAAGTCAGGGTATACCGCCTAAAGAACCATTATGCAAAATCGGGAAGCGATTTTGCATAATGGGCTACAACTTCGCCTCGTTATTTATCACTTTGTGACTTCGCATAGCTCGGTATATTCGAAATTTTGCTTCAGCAAATAAAATTTACTTTCGCAAAACTTCGGATATACCGCAGCCAATTTGAGGTAAGGGCGGGTTTATTTTTTGGTAATTAGGAACAATTTGATGTACCTTAGCAATTTGAAGTTATTCTATAGTAAAAAATGAAAAGCAAACAGGAGGTGTTTAGCTGATTGTTGGAATAGGATCAATAGAATCCAGGAAGGCAAAAGAGAGCAATGCTACCTCTGTTGCTAGTGCTTTTAAAGGTAGATTGCCTGCGGAGGAAAAAATTATAAGAGCTTTGGATTTGGCTCTGAAAAAATTTCTTCATTGGTTAGGTGAATTCAAAGTTTCTTCGAAATGGCTGGAAAAAAGAGCGCAAAAGATTATAGAAGAGAATAAAATTAGTGATTACCTGAAAGACAGCGGAATATATCTTGATGTGGGTTGCGGCACAGGCCATATTATGTACAAGCTTGAGGAAATAAATTGCAGAAAGGCTGTACAGTTTGTAGGTATAGACGCGTTTAACTATCCACCTAGAAAAGTTAGAAGAAAAATTGCTAGGATTAGAAAAAGAATGGAGTTTTATCTTCTGCAGATGGAAGAAAAACGAGGGATAAAGATACCAAGAATGGATTTCGGAAAGATTGGAAAAAGAGAAAGAGAAGCTCAAATATTTGCCTTCGCCTTAGCAGAGAAGCTGTTCTTTAAAGACGAGAGCTTCGATGGAGTGACAATGTTTTATCTCTTGCATCATCTTGATTTGAGCTCTCAAAAAAAGGCCCTTGAAGAAGCCAAAAGAGTCATTGGTAGTAATCCTGATCAATATCTCTTTGTGCTTGAGGAGATTATTGATTCAGATTCAGAAGTACAGAAAAGGATCTCGAAGAGAAACGATATGCTGTTAAACCCTGAAATAAAAAGAAGTCCGCACAACTATAGGAGCAATGAGGGGCTTACTAATCTTTTCAGAGAAGTTGGCTTGGAAATTGTAAAGGCTCATTACTATGTTCGTTACTGTCTAGTCGGATTGGAAAACAGACCATTGAGAAACGCTTTCTTTGTTTTAAGGAAAGCGAATAAAGACTAAGTTTGAAGGTATTAAAAAATTAAAGAGAGGTATCTTACCTCTTTTTCTTTTTGTTGTCCTCTGTTTCGAGCAGGATTAAACGAAAGATTTGAATTGTGTGATAGAACAAGTTGTAAACAAAACGCTTTCTGGTTAGCTCAGGCCTCTGCTGAATTAGACTGATTGTTTTTAATTGCATAGTGAAAACTTCGGGGGCTTGTCCTCGAAATTTCAATGGAGACAGAGGGATAGCGATGACAACGAAATGACAGCCACAAGAAGGAACACCCAAATGAAGAGATAAATGAAGATAAGATAGCTCATTAAAAAAAGAATTTGTAGTTTTTCCAAGTAAGCTCCAGTAAATTCCTGAAACCTAAAAGAACATTACTCCCACTTTGATCTACCATCTTTACCTTGAATTACGGAGTACAATAGTGTCATCCTGAGCCGAAGGCGAAGATCCCGTATGTAAGATAGATAGGACGTACTGCTACTAAAGAAATTGGCTTTAGATACTGCATCTCTGGCACTAAATCTTACTCGATTACCTATTTTATAGTTCGGTTTCTTCTTCTTGATTTGTGAACCAGATTTGCTAACATACACAGTAGAAGAAGTTTGGGATAGTTTAGTTTATCTCCTCGCAATTTCGAAAGTAAAACTCTTTTGGAAAGTTATCATTATCCGAAAACAGGAAGCGATGATAAACCTAAAGAAAATTTATCCAAAGCGGAATAAATGGTCCCATAAGGGCCAATTTGGTTATGTTCTGGTCATCTCTGGCAGTAGGCGATATTCTGGTTCGCCTGTTTTTAATGCGCTAGCGGCCCTGAGAAGCGGATCTGATCTTGTCACGGTTGTGGGGCATAAGAGAGCTATGGATATAACGGCGGCTTTTCTGCCGGATATAATCACTTATCCCTTGGATGGGGAACTCGCCAAAGAACACATACCTGAGATTTTGTCCTTGGCAGAAAAATTCAATTCCTTAGTTATTGGTTGCGGTTTGGATAGAAGCAAGCAGACTTACAGGGCAATCAGAGAAATCATTAGAAAAGTTGACTTGCCAATGGTGATTGACGCTGAAGCGATTAGGGCGGTCTCGGAAGACAGAAAAATTATTAAAGGCAAGAAAACTGTGATTACTCCGCATTCAGAAGAATTCAGAGTGTTAACAGGAGAGGAAGTGAAAATGGAAACTGGTGACAGAGAAAGAAAAGCGAAAAAGTGGGCGAGAAAGTTGGGCGCTGTGATTCTGTTGAAAGGTTATGTAGATATAGTTTCTGATGGAGAACGAGCGTTCTTAAACAAAACGGGTTCGCCGTTTATGACCAAAGGAGGGTTTGGAGACACTCTGAGCGGTGTTTGCGGATCTCTGCTTGCGCGCGGGCTTGAGCCGTTTGAAGCGGCGCAGGCTGCGGCATATATAAACGGAAAAGCAGGAGAACTAGCCTGCCGAAAATATGGCAGGTCTGTCTTGGCAAGCGACATTTTTGAGTTTATGCCAAAAGTTATCAATTCAGGCAAGAGTTGATTTGAGCCATTTTGTCCTGCGGCAGTCCACAGTCGCAGTTCCTCAACCGCACTCAAAAAAGAGGAAATCTTATAGATTATCTAATAAACTAATCTTATGGCGCTAATTTTAGTTTTTGGAGACAGCATAACTTATGGAGCTTGGGACGAAGAAGGTGGTTGGGTTCAAAGATTGAGAAAATTTTTAGATAAGAACTCTAATGATGAAAAATATTTTTTGGTTTATAATCTTGGAATTTCGGGAAATAATACGGAAGATTTATTAAAAAGATTTGAATTTGAAACCGAACAAAGGTTAAAAGAGAGT
>CAYWAL010000065.1:0-4315 GCA_964456605.1 uncultured Candidatus Saccharibacteria bacterium
TTTTGGCTAAATTTAGCGCAGTTAATTTTCAAAACCTGAGTTTTCGGACAATCTGCTGTGTTCTATACTGTCGGCCCAACCTTTCATGATTGATTGAATATAAAAGTTTGGTTTCATCATTAGGTATTCCTGTGAAAAAATGCGTCTTATAATACAAAACCAGCAGAAAGAATTGCTGTCCGCGGTTTGACCAGAGCCGTTGGAAACAGGCGCCGAGAAATATCCATCCACTGGAAGGCTAGAATTCTTTGTCTTGCCCAAAGTGACATTATATTTTCTGAATTGATTGAAGCTAGTTGATGAAAACTAAAAATGCCGCTTAAATCAGATAAATAAAAAAAGGGAGCTCTTTAAGCTCCCTTTTTTAGAAATTCTACCTCTATTTTAGCTTCCCCTCTGAGAAGGGAAGCTAAAACCTCTCTTATTACCCCCTCCTCGTGAGAGGAAAGGGAAACAAATTCCTCCAACGGGACTCGCGTCCCATCGGAGAAAGAGAAAAAAGATGGGGTAATTCTTACTTTTTCTTCCTCCGTCTTAATACTAATCCAAACGTTTTTCTCTTTTACTCTCTCTGCTAACTCTTCAGCCAGCCGCTGGCAGGCCTCCGTTTCTTTTTTCTTTCTTTCTTCTTCTTTTTTCCTTTCTTCTATTTTTTCATCTATTCTCTTTAATACTTCTTCTATTCTATGCATATTCTCACCCGCGCTTCTTTTTTACTGGAAAGAAGCGCAAACAAGCAAGGATCCGCTCCAGTTGCTTCATTTCCTTGCCTCCAAAAAAGACTAACCGAAAATGTGATAATCTCCTTTGGACGCAAGGCAATTTTCCACGCTTTATTGTAAAGATCAATTATATTTCCTCTTTTTTTGTTTTCCTTTCTAATCCTCAAGTCCCAATGAGCTTTGCCAAAAAACAGCAACTAGCTTCCAAAATTTTCTCTCATTTCAAGAACGCGCAATTGTATCATACTTAACAAATTTGTCAACCTTTTTGCATTCAACATTCTAAAATCTGACCGAAAAAAATATGGTTGCGATTTGTAAGTCAAATGACGAACGGTTTAACCAACAGAAGAATGCAGGACGCCCAATGTTGCAGGACACCCAGTGTCCGCAAGACACTGGGTGTCAAGAAACATTGTTTTGGACCACACCAGAGATGGCGTGATTATTCACAGCATTTCTGCTGTGATCCAACTATACTTATTATATATAATGGATCACGCCAGAGATGGCGTGTATACAATGGACCACGCCAGAGATGGTGTGTCGGTGGTGTATCCTCCGTTGGTTCAATCGCGGGATTGAACCATTTTGTTTTGATTGCAAAACAAACATTTTTGTTTATGACCTAGTCAGTCTTGAAATCTAAACTTCTGGTTCAATCGTGGATGATTGAACCAACGCAGAAGTGGACGATTGAACCAATGCAGGGCTGTTTTAGCGCTTGCGCCCGCAGGCTTTGCGCGGGAATGACAGGAAGGCAGGTTTTTGTTAAAAGAACGGGTTTGTATAGAAATGACAAAAGAACCGCTTTTTCATAAAAACAAGTTTTACAGAGATAAATGACGGAAGGAATACCTTTGTTTTTTCTGCTTTTCTCTTCTTTCAAATCCACCTTTCTACCAAAAGCTGGAATTGAAAAAAGAAAGGAAAGAGAGAAAAGTTTCTTAAAAGTTTCTTAATTGTGGGCAGAAGTAGACCTCTACCCACAATAAAAAGTACTCTCCCGGCAAGAATGCCAGGAGATTTCGGACCACAGGTACACTCGCGGGTCATAGTTATAGCTCTAAACTAGAAGAATTCACTGCTAAATGTGTAGTTTAAGGATTTTGACTAGCTCTTTTTCACTTGATTGCCGCAATTGTATTGCTTAAACACTGCTCTTTTATACAAGGCGTAATGTGAGCGAGGACAAGAAGTTTACAATTTTCCAAGATTGTATTATAATAAGGCTGAACAATTAGGAGGTGATTGTATTGACTGTGCCAGCTGTTGAATGGTTGTTTAGGTTGTTGTTGGGAATAGTTGTTGAACTTTTTTCTCTCTCCTGGGCATACTTTGAAATCCAGATAGAGGGAGATAAGTCATGGGCAAGAGGTTTGCCCTGTTGGAGAAAAAAGTATCCTTGGTTTTCCAAAGAAATCACTGGCTATCATACATCGCTAGCAGGCATGATTGTTTCAGTTTGTGCTCTTATGCTTGCAGCTATTGCAATCGCTAGCATGCTTGTAGACATAGAGATAATTATTGCAATAATCAAGATCTTTAAGCTTATTATCGCAGTTTTACTCTCTATCTCGTTGCTCGCAGTGACGCATGAAGATTTTCTATGGAACGTATTGAATCCTAGCCCGAAATTCGGGGTCAAGAACTTTACGAAAAAATATCCTGAAGTAGGAAGCACAATTTTTATTTGGGTAGTGCCGCTGGAGTATGTGGTAATGACTGCTGTTTCACTTATGATTGCTTATCTCATTGGTATGTTAGCGATATGGCTGGTCATTTTTGCGACTATGTTAAGCATTACCATGATACTGGCGGCTAGAAGATATAAGAAAGATATTATCAAATATGGAGCATAAAAGCTTCTTTTTTATTACCTCTTTTCAATTTCCAAAGCATCAAGGAACTTTGTCAATTGCAATTTTCATTTGTGATACGTTTTTGGACTAACAAATACGTTAGGCGCCAAGACGTGAATTTGTTTATTTCTACATATAGGAGCGTGTCAAGCAATTTAACTATCTGACCAAAATGGGTTCTGGTTGAGTAAGGTCTTTTTTGGTATAATTGCCACAGTAATATCTTATGACAGATTACTCAGTAGTTGAACTAGCTTTATTATAACTATATTATAACTATCCATTCTGCCAAGCCACTGCTAAAACAAGCAACAGGTGTATATTAACTATCTCAAATAAACACCGAAAAGCCGGTTCAAGATCTTTTACAAAATGTATGATCTCCAAACTTAAAACAAAAAGCTTTCACATTTACTTTTTTTATCTATTTCTCTTCTCAATTCCACTTCAAGCAAGAAAAGTTTTTCTAACCCAATATTCTTTTTACACAGGCGATTTTACCGAATACACAACATTTTTTGTTTACACATCAGACATTTTTCTAACTTTAGCTTTGATTTTTTGGCTTGCTTCAGCAAGAAAAATCCTTTTTTTAAAGAAAGCATGCAGCTTTGGTGACAAACGGGCAGAACTACCCAAATTATGGCTGCTTCTCCTGGTTTTTCTTGGATGGCTGACTGTAGACAGTACAATTGCCAGCAAATATCCAGAGATAAGCGCATTTCAAACTTTTAAGTACATTGAGCTTTCTTTGCTTTTCTTTTATATCTACTGCAACCTCCAAAACCAAGAAAGGCTTATCTTTAGCCTTTTTATTATTGCGATTGACGGATTCATTCAAAGCTTGATCGCAATCTACCAGTTTGTTTTTCAGCGTTCACTGTTTGGCACACCCGCCTTGCACAGACTTACAGGAGAGACAATACTAGCCCCGGACATTCCGGGGGTTGCAAAAGTTGTTGTGGATAATGAAAAAATAGTCAGAGCATATGGCACATTTCCGCATCCGAACATTCTGGGAGGATTCTTGATTCTTACAACTATTATCAGTGTGTATTTATATCTAGAACACAAAACACTGGTTATGTCAAGTGTAAATCTAGCCAGAAACCGCTTTACTACACTATATAGAAGAATAATTTCGTTCCTATTCACAGATAAACATCTCAAAACGTTGAAGAGAAAAGAAAAAAATGACCAATCAAGCAACCAAAACCATAATCTAGATAGAAATAGTACATTTTATGACACATTCACAGAAAAAAGTCAAGTGCTGCTTACCTTATTCTGGAGCATCTTTGTTCTCATACAACTAATAGCGCTGGCATTTACCTTCTCGCGTTCAGCTTGGTTTGGATCTTTGGTAGCTGCAGCTATTCTGCTTTTGTTTTGTGCTCTGGACAAAACATACCAAAAAATTGTTTCACGTGAAACAATTGAAGGCAGATGCGACATAGAAAGAGACAATTCAATTGAAGAAAATGTTTCACGTGAAACATTAAGAGAAAACATTCACTATATCTTAGTAACAACTAAACGAAGTGTTATCAGCTTCATTATGCCATTAAATAGGAAGCCGGGTAAAAAAAATGTTTCACGTGAAACAATTGAAGGCATAAAGAAACCTCTGCAAGGCTTTATTTTTACCATCCTTGCAAAAACAGGAATTCAGTATTTGAGAGGAAAAATAAGCGAGAAAAAGCAAAAATTGCAAGTTTTTCAAGACTTTTC
>CAYWAL010000066.1:0-4240 GCA_964456605.1 uncultured Candidatus Saccharibacteria bacterium
GATCCCGTTTGGAATCTGATAAGACGTAATGTTGCTTAGCGGTTATTTTAGTTCCTACGGGATCCTTCGGGCTTCGCCCTCAGGATGACAAGTCTTGTGTCATCCTGAGGGCTAGTGAAGAATCCTGTCTGAAAACTGACAAGACGTGTTGCTACTAGCTGTCGAAAAACTATAACTACCGGGTTCTGTTTTCTTCCTGCGAGAGATCTCGCAGGTTTTGCTCTCGGGAATAACAATGTTGTTAATCTTCCCGTTGACATTGTGGATAACCTTGCTTGACAAGGTTAAAAAGAATGATTAGAATTACAATCAAAGATTAAGATAGGGATAAAAAAGTTAATCAAGGTACATTTATGCAGAATAAGAAGATGACACTACGAGTGTATCTAGTGCTAGTGGGAATTAAAAATTCCACCTATTTTTGTTGTCGCGTGTAGAGTCATCTTCTCTGAATACTAGTTAAAAAATTATAGAATTAGAAGTTAGAAAATTATAACCAATGATATTTAGTGAAGGTGGCTCACAAAAGCTACCTTCTTTGTTTAGAGTTAGTTTAGTTAATAAAAAACAGAAGGAAAGAGCTCTTTGAAAAGTGAATAAAGATGCTCGAATGAGTCAATCTGCTTACAAAGGTTGGCAAGTTGTAAAGGTGAACAAGAAGGTTGCAGGCAGTTTGGCTCATTCGAGTCAGGAGGTGAAAATTTGTTAAGCGAGGAAAAGAGCTTGGAGGTGATACTCCAGAAACTGCTCCCTGCTCTCTGCAAGTGTAATTCTCTGCAGGATGCTACTAGGACAATTGACATAGATCTTGCACGGTTTCGGAGAGAGTGTGATTTCCTTGTCCTTCAGATTGAAACTTACTTGCAGTTAAAAACGAACAAGATCGACCACCGTCGCTTATGTGGCGATCCATACAGGTTATATAAAGAGGTGTTAAAGTTTAGAGTGAGAATCCATTTTTGTCTCACTGAAAGAGTAGTCAAAGAGAACTACAGAAAGCTCCAGAAAAAAAGAGTAGCAGAAAATGAGTATCGAAAAATGAGATTGTGGGGCATATCTGAATTTGTGTAGATAGTAGCTAAGAAAAAAGGAGGTGAGAATATAGAAGGTATAGGTGATATAAAAATAAGGGAATATCCGATACTTCCTAAAGAAAAAGAAAAAGCAGCGGAAAAAAGGATTAGATCAATTTTGATCATTCTTCGTGGTGTGAGAGCCAGATATCACGGAGAAAGACTAAAAATGGAAGAAGAAAAGCTGCTCCAGCGAGCTCTAGAGTTACTGCCACAGCAGAAATTCTATTCACAAGAGGAGATAGTACACGCTTTTTTGGGGAAATGCACAAAATAATACTTAATAAATAGAACTGTGCAAAGCCCCTTTTTATTTGTCTTCTATTAGCTTGTAAAGCTGCTTCTATTATCACGAGAAATCATAAGTAAGGGAATATTTGAGAAGTAGATTCTTGTAAAAAAGAAATGGAACTGTGATAGAATGGAAAACTAGAGAAATCAAAGTACAAAAATACAAAAAAGAAGAAACTAAAAGAAAAATATAGTCTCTTCCACTGTTTCGAGCCATTTTTTTTGCCCCTCTGTTAAGGGGGCATTATTTTCCTTTTTATTTTTTTTATTTTTTTTATTTTTTTCCATCATCTCACCTCTAGGATTACATTGTATGATACTGTAATCACAGTGTCAAGGGTTTTTTAGTTAGGTTATCCACAGGTTCCTTTGGGATCCTTAGCTAGCGCTCAGGATGACACCTATCCTGCCTGTGTGTTGCACGCAGACAAGTCGTCCTGAGGAGCGTAGCGACGAAGGATACCGAGGTTGTGCTACACCTGTCATCCTGAGCCGAAGGCGAAGGATCTCGAACTCATAGGGATAACTTTCTCAAAATAGTTTACGCTTTTCTACCAACGGGATCCTTAGCTGACACTCAGGATGACAACCTTGCAATCCTTATCATCCTGAACGCAGTGAAAAATCAGGAGGTTGTTGTGCTATATTATCTTGAAGAATCTTGTAGTCTGAGCAAGGCAAAGAATAATCTCTACAGCAGATTTTGAACTCGCAAGATAGTGATTCTCGTTATTATCTATTGATTCTTGTCCTTATCCTTTCCATTCTTTTACAGCTTTTTCATAGTTAACTAGCGATCCAACATCGAACCATTGTCCGCACAATGAGTATCCAGAAAGATTCCCCTCTTTTGCCAGCCGCGGCAGGATATCTACTTCCAACCCTTTGGAATTAGTTCTGAGATAATCAAAAATCTCTAACTCCATTACGTAAATGCCGGCGTTTATAAGGTGGGATATGCCGTCTTTCTTAGCAGGTCTTTCTATAAAGTTTACTATCTTTGATCCTTTGAGGCTTACGACTCCCCAATCTGACGATTTTTCCACTGAGGTAATTCCCATTGTGACTATATTTTTGTTTGACTTGTGAAAATCTAACATATCAAACAAGTCCACGTTAGCCAAAACATCGCCATACCACAGAATAAAAGGGGATTTGTTGATGAACTTCTTCACCTGAAGTAATGCTTGGGCTGTTCCGCTTTTTTTTCTATTTTGTTCGGTGTAGACAATTCTGATTCCAAAGTTGCTTCCATCCTTGAAATATCTTCTTATTTTCTCTCCGTGGTTCTTATAATCGCCGCCTGTGGAAATAATGATGTCTTTGAACCCACTCTTTGCCATAAATTCAATTGTGTGTTGGAGAAGAGGCTTGTCATGAATAGGAAGCAGGGCTTTCGGCATTTCATAGGTGAAAGGGCGAAGTTTTATTCCTTTTCCTCCTGCCAGAATTACAACCTTTGTTTGTTGTGGGAACAAACTTTTACTGAGAAGGTATTCAATAGCGTGTGAACGATTTCTAATTTTTGCTCCATCGATTAGGCGATCAATGGAATTGACTATTTCTTTCTTGAGAGTTATGGTTAGCCTTTTTCTTTCCATAATATTTGGTCATTTAGAAAAGAGTGATATCTGTGGCAGTATGTCTTATCTATCTTACACACAGGATCCTTCGCCCCCTTTGGTCGCTCAGGATGACAGACCTGTCATCCTGAGGGCGAAGCCCGAAGGATCCCGAACTCATATGGATAGCTTTCTTAGAATAGTTTATGCTTTTCTACCTACGGGATCCTTCGCCTTCGGCTCAGGATGACAATATCTTTTCTCCAAACGGGATCCTTCGCTACAGGATGACACTGTTGTATTTCACAGTTCAAGGTAAACTTATAACTTCATAAAAAAGAGAATTTGTTGCCACTGTTAGACACTAATCGGAGAAATTTACGTCTTTGCGTGATGTTCAACTTAGCATCAATCTACTCTCTTCTGTCAAAATTTCCTGTTTTGGTTTTTACAACTATTACATCTCCTTCCTTAACGTGAAGCGGAACCGAAATTCTCATTCCGGTCTCAAGTGTTACAGTCTTGGATCCTCCTTGAGCAGTGTTCCCTTTTACACCTGGCGGCGCTTCAATGACTTTTAGGCTGACTTCGGGAGGCAGAACTACATTAACAGGTTTGCCATTAAATCGTATTATCTTTACCACCATTTCTTCTTTAAGATAGTTGGCATTATCTCCTAATTGCGCTTTATTCATTGAAAACTGATCATAGGTATCTTGATCCATAAAGTAATAATCATCCTTGTCTTTATACAGAAACTGCGCTTTGGATTCTTCTAAAGACGCTTCCTCGATTTGGGCTGAGGACTGAAAATTTTTTTCTAAAACTTTTCCTGTTAAAAGGTTTTTCATAACCACGGTTGTCATTGCTTCTCTTTGCTGTTTAGCGCGAAAGAATCTGTCAACAACTTCATATGGTTCATCGTTGAACACAATGACTGAACCCTTTTTAATTGCTCTGAATGTTACCTTTGCCATTGTTGCATTAGTTAAAAATAACTAAGGAAAGACGAATCGACTGTTTTTATGCATACTTTTATGCATATTATTATAGATTTCTTCTTTTGACAAGAGCCCGTATTGAGTCAATCTGATACCACTCTCATCGGATCATGCGAAAACTCCCTGATACAGCCTCATACAACCCTAGTTTCTAGGGACGAGAGTTTTTTGGATATCTCCAATCTTACTTTTATTTATTATTCAACTGTATGCGTCGGATAGTGTCTGAGGTAGGTTCGGGTCATCCGAAACAAAAAACAAAGTCTTTGTTGTTCTTGACTTTACCTGAGAGAAAGGTGATGCTTTAAATTAT
>CAYWAL010000067.1:0-4184 GCA_964456605.1 uncultured Candidatus Saccharibacteria bacterium
GGGTTTGCAACTTGCCACATTCTGCAAAAGATATATAATGAATATACGCTGGAGTGTTGACTTGTGACGTTTGACGTTTGTGGTTATATGAGAATTTGGGTATGAGGCGCTGAATATTACTTGAGTATGCGAAAGATCGTAGTCAGTTAGTCAGTATGGAGAGAATCTTCATACTGAGACTGAGTACAAGCACTAAGAGCTTTTCTATGCAATGTAGCTCTCTTGTAAAATTGAAACAAGGTGGTGGCTATTGCCTTTAAAAAAGTCTCTTTTTATTGTGAGGCATTAACAAGTCTGAATGTAGTAAATGTAGAAATTATGCCTGAAATTTTGGAAAAGCTATTTCGTTCAAAAGCGGAAGTGAAGCTTTTGCGTTTGTTTTTGAACAATCCAGATGAAAAATATCTTGTCAGTGAAACAGCTAAAAAATTAAAGATAAGCTCTGCTCTGGCACGCAGAGAGATTAACAACCTAGCAAAGATTGGGTTTTTAGTTCCAAAGAAAAAACTGAAAAAGACGTATTACTGCGTGGACCGCAACTTTGTCTTGTGTGACGAGTTAAGAAAACTGATTTTTAAAGTTACTCCCACATCTTATGATAAAATTAAATCGCAGGCGGTGAAGTTGGGCAATGTTAAACTTGTTTTAATCTCAGGGATTCTTATAAATTCTGATAAGGGAGGGGTAGATATTGTGATTGTTGGCGAACATATAAGCAACAGCAAACTCAGGAGCTTTCTTTCAAGCATTGAGGCAGAGACCGGCAAGGAAATAAGATATGTTTGTATGAGTCCTGATGAGTTCAGATATAGGAGAAATATGTTTGACAAGTTTATAATCAGTATTTTAGAAGGACCTCATAAAGTCCTGATAAATAGACTGAAGAAAGTATAATTTTGAATTGATTGCAAAACTTCAAACTTTGCTGTTATAGAGAGGGTAGCTTGTGCCGCGAGAGGTTAAAAGCGGTACCTATTAGTGCTTGTTTGTTCCAGTGTTGTAATTTGAGACATAAATCAAAGCTTATTATGAATTCAATGTTCAATGAATGTTTTTTCAAAAATATTTAAGATGGGAAAAAAAAGTGATTGCCTTCTTGCACTTGATATTGGCACTGAAGTTGTGAAGGCACTGGTTTTTTGGATTGATGATGAGAAAGGCAAAGTAATAGTTGCTGGTGTTGGCAAAGAAGCTTATAGTCCGAACAGTATACGGGTAGGTGTTATTTCAAATGTCAAGGAGATTGTTTTAAGCTGCAGGAAAGCAATTGATTCTGCTCTGAAGATGTCGGGGCTGGGAGCACCAAATCAGGCAATTATCGGTGTTGGAGGTGGATTAGCGAGAATTGTATCTAGCACGGTTTGTTATGAGAGAGAAAGTCCGAAGGCAAAAATTGATACGAGCGAGCTGAGAAAGATAGTCCGCAAAGCTCAAAGAGAAATGACTAGTAGCAAGCGCAGACTGAGACAAGAAGAAGGAGTGAACGAGGAAATGAGAATGGTGGAAGCTGGCATTGGAAGCATCAGCATTGATGGTTATGGTGTAGTAGATCCTCTGAACTTTCGCGGAAGGGATGTAAGATTGGATATAATCGGTGTTTACATTTCCGCTGATAACTTTGACAAGATAGAACGTATTGCAAATGAGCTGGACGTTGAGTTGCTGACTGTAACTTTTGGCTCATATGCTGTAGTAAGAGCAATTGGAGCGCAGGATTATAGCAAGTTCGGAGCGGTTTTTGTTGATATAGGAGGAAGTGTGACGGAATTGGTGTTAGTGCAGAATGGTAGTATAAAAAGCACAAACTTTTTTTCGATCGGAGGAAGAACATTTACAAAAAGAATATCAAATGTTCTGAAGCTGGAGTGGCAGGAGGCAGAGGATGTAAAAGAGAAATATTCCAGAAACAAGCTTGACGCTGCTTTGAAGAATAAAATTGAGGGGGTGATTCGTTCTGATTGCAGTCTTTGGTTTTCGGGAGTGGAGCTGGCACTGAAGGAATTTGCATCGGAATCAGTTTTGCTGCCGCCTCGCATAATGGTTTATGGCGGTGGCAGCCTTCTTTCACAGCTTATCAGTGGGCTAGAGGAATTTTTACAAGCGGAAGATCTGCCGGTGGCAGAAAAGTTGGAAGTAGATTATGTTAAGCCTGATGATTTTGTGGATGTTGTCGATAAGGTAAACAAGCTTTCAAATCCTCAGTATGTAACTTCAATTAGTCTAGCATGCCTTGCTGCCAATTCTATGGACAGGAATGATGCGACGAACAGAATTTTGAGGGAAATTATGTTGGAAGAAGGAGAGAGATTGGAATAGTATATAAATTGCTCTCTTTTCCTTTGTGATATGATTTGGCTTAACTTGGCAGAACTTAAAAATCTCTGTTGGTTGCAGAAATGCAGTAGCGCTTTTGTTTTCGCTTAAACTTATTCTTTTTAATTTTCATCAAGAGATGCAGCTCTATGGAGGTTTATGATGTTGTTATCATTGGCGGGGGTCCAGCAGGTCTGAACTGTGCAGAAAAGCTTTCAAAGACAGGGAGAAAAATTTTGCTGGTAGAGAAGAAGGAAATAATAGGTCCGAAAGTATGCGCAGGCGGGCTCACAAGTAAGGATATAGAATACCTTGACCTGCCAGACACTTTACTGGAACGCAAGTATAGGGCGATTACGGTTCACACACCATTCTTCAAAAGCAAAGTTTGTGTAGATGATGGCTATCTTGTATGTACAGTTAATCGAGAAAATCTGGGACAGTGGCAATTGGGAAAATTGAGCGGCAAGGACAATGTGATAATAAAAACTGAATCGGCGGTAACAAAAATAGGCAAAGGTTATGTGGTCATTAACAATTCAAAAGAAATAGGATTTAAATATCTAGTTGGAGCAGATGGCTCAAACTCTATTGTAAGAAGGTATTTGGGGTTAGAAATAAGAGATTTTAATATTGCAATTCAGTATACCATTCCTTCTTCGCAATACAAAGAGATGGAGCTTTTTCTTGACTCAAAATTGTTTAACTGTTGGTATGCATGGATTTTTCCACATAAAGATTACGTTTCTGTGGGAACTGGATGCAATCCGAATGTCTTGTCATTGAAAAAGTTGAGAAGCAATTTTGAAAAGTGGATAGAAGATAAAAAGATTGATATTTCACATGGCAAATTTGAAGCTTTTTCAATTAATTATGATTACCGAGGTTTTAGGTTTGGTAATATATTTTTGGCTGGAGATGCCGCAGGATTTGCCTCGGGTCTAACCGGAGAAGGAATTTATCCTGCTCTTGTCTCAGGTGAAGAAGTTGCAAAAGTTATTATTAACAGAAACCACCGCCCGCGGAAGATAGAGAATCTTGTAGCTGCAAAAAGAAGACAGGAGATGCTTCTGAATCTTCTTAGAAAGTCGGAGGTGATGAGAGTGATTGGATTTGAAGTAGCAGCGCTAGCGCTGAAGAACAGAACATTAGCGAAGAAGTTATTAGGATATTTTCTTCTCTAAATAAGGCGAGGAGTGTACTTGACTAGTGCTAATTAGTCTTATAGAAGATATGAAGCAAGTGTAACTTTTAGATAGCCTTATTAGTTAGAGATGCACACATTGATGAAAAAGCCCAGATGCTTATTGTATCTTAATTGGTATGTAGTTATGTAGTCTTGTTAGACTATGCTTGTCTCATTTTGAGAAAGTGATTGATAGAGAAAACTGACAAGCGATTTACATAGACTGGTTATTCTACTAGCTTATGTTTCATAGGAGACGAAAATTATTTTTATTTTTCTTGATTTCAGCTTTCAGTGCTTTGGCTGTTGCTTTGCCAGTGTACGGAGCACCTACTCTTGTTTTTCTGGATAAACCAGTTGTTGATATATTCCGAGATGCGGCAAATTGGCTTTTGTCTATCGCAGGCGGACTTGCCCTTTTGATGCTGATTATTGGTGGCATATGGTATATATTTTCAGGTTCAAATCCAGATAATCAAGAGAAAGCAAAGAAGATTATTACTTATGCTTTGGTGGGAATGGCACTTATTTTGATTTCTTATGCCATATTGGTTGTTATTGAACGGATAGCAGCTAAACCTTGATAGACTGCTGCTTTGGCAAAGAGTTCTCAAAGATGCTATAATAGGCTTATGAAAAAGCGAATTTTTATTGCCATTAATATCCCTGATGAAGTAAAGAGGAT
>CAYWAL010000068.1:0-4061 GCA_964456605.1 uncultured Candidatus Saccharibacteria bacterium
ATAGGTACCTTAGGTTGCATAATAACCATTGCCTATGTTATACTAAGGCTATCCTGAGCGCCTATCTATCAGCAAACAGATCTGTCTCTGATAAGCGGAAGTGGTAGAGTGAAGATTGCAGGTGAAGTATTCAATCTTTGATCTCAAGCTATGCTATTTTGGATTGCGAGCATTGACGTGGTATCAGTAATGTATTATAATGAGCCTTGCTACAGTAAGATAGAGAGTAAGAAAGAAAACTGTTCAACCACTTGTCAAATTTTCTGGTAGTGCTAATATATGCCTATAGTGTTGTGGATTGAATGCAAGAAGTGAAGGGAAACCTTTGTTAATCTATGGCTGTAATTTTGACCATTTCTGTATCTTGTTCTAATTTAATTAACTCTTTACTAAAGCGGGTCAAAACAGCAGATTCTTTCTGCTGTTTGAGCCCTTAAAGGAGAATTACAAAAATGGCAGAAGTATTTGACAGGTCGAAGCCTCATATCAATGTTGGCACAATTGGACATGTTGATCATGGCAAAACAACTCTAACAGCAGCTATCTTATCGTGTTTGGCAGCAGCTGGAAAAAAAGCTTCTAAAAAGGGAGTTGAAGAAATTGATAATGCTCCAGAAGAAAAAGCGCGTGGCATTACGATTGCTACATCTCACCAGGAATATGAAACGGATAAGAGGCACTATGCTCATGTAGATTGTCCTGGACATGCTGATTACATCAAGAATATGATTACCGGCGCTGCACAAATGGATGGTGCTATTTTGGTTGTGGCGGCTACTGATGGTCCTATGCCTCAAACAAGAGAGCACATTCTTTTGGCGCGCCAAGTTGGTGTTCCAGCAATTGTTGTTTTTATAAACAAAGTTGACCAAGTCGATGACCCAGAACTGGTGGATCTGGTGGAAGAGGAAGTTCGCGAACTGCTTACAAAATATGAGTTTGACGGAGCTAATGCGGCAGTAATTAGAGGATCTGCTTTGAAAGCTCTTGAGTGTTCTTGTGGGAAAGAAGAATGTGAAAACTGCAAGCCTATTCTAGACCTAGTAAAAGCTCTGGATGAAAAAATACCACAGCCAGTAAGAGAAATAGACAAACCATTTCTTATGCCTATTGAAGACATTTTCTCAATTGAGGGAAGAGGAACTGTTGTAACAGGAAGAATTGAAAGGGGGGTTGTGAATCTAAATGACGAAGTAGAGTTGGTTGGTCTTGGCGAAACCAGAAAGGTGGTTGTCACAGGAATTGAGATGTTCAATAAACAGCTGGATCGAGGTCAAGCTGGAGATAATGCGGGAGTTCTGTTGAGAGGAATTAAGAAAGAAGAAGTAAAAAGAGGGCAAGTGCTGGCTGCAGTTGGCTCTATTACCCCTCATTCAGAATTTGAAGGCGAAGTTTATGTTCTAACTAAAGAGGAAGGTGGAAGACATACTCCATTCTTTTCAGGATATAAGCCACAATTCTACATTAGAACAACGGATGTGACAGGCGAAGTTACTTTGCCGGAAGGAACAGAGATGGTTATGCCAGGAGATACAGTGAAGCTAAAAATCAAATTGATTTCCAAGATTGCAATGGAAGAAGGAATGAGATTTGCGATTAGAGAGGGTGGAAAGACAGTAGGAGCTGGGGTTGTAACTAAGATTATAGAATAAGGAGAGCTGTATCTTCTTATTTTTATTTTTTGATAGGACACGATTGTAGAAGGGATGTTTGTGTGGTGCTGGTTTTTAGGAAGGAGTGAAGCGATTAGTTTTAAGTTATAGTGGGAGAAGATAGTTTTCTTCAATTGAGATTTTGAAGGATGTTGTTGAACTGAGGAAGTTTATTTTAGTAGCCAGTATGGTTTGGAGATGTGAGAGTTAAGGAAGAAAAAGAAGCGTTCCTTTAATTTTGTTTTAATAAGCAGCAAGAAAGTTAATAAAGTTTATTAGTTGTTAAGTGAGAACCTAAATGGCTGAGAAAAAGAAGGTGGAAAATGAAGCTAAGCAGGGGATTAGGATAAAAATTAAGGCTTATGACCATAAAATTATTGACCAGTCTGCGAAGCAAATAGTGGAAACTGCTCTGAGACACGGTGCGACTGTAAGAGGCCCAATTCCGCTTCCTACTGAAATTACAAGGATTACAGTGAACAAGTCGACATTTGTTCATAAGGACTCGAGGGATCAGTATGAAATGAGAGTTCACAAGAGGTTGGTTGACATTGTTGATCCAAACCCAAAGATAATTGACGCTTTGACAAATCTAAATTTGCCTGCGGGAGTGTTCGTTGAGATTAAAATGTAAAATTTATATGCTAGTTTAAGTGCTTATACTGTTATAGTAGTAAAGCGCTAAGCATACTGAATTAGCCAGTTTTATAAAATCGGATAAAAACGGTTGAAATTGGTTGATGTTGTCTGATTTTTTTTAGTTGTGTTACTAATTCAAGTATGGCGAAAAACATATGAAATTTATACTAGGAGAAAAAATTGGAATGAGTCAGGTGTTTGTGGATGACAAACAAAGGAAGAAAGTTGTGCCAGTTACTCTGATTAAAGCCGGCCCTTGTATTGTGACTCAAGTTAAAACAGAAGAAAAAGATGGCTATGAAGCTGTTCAAGTTGGGTTTGGAAGCAGGAAAAAAATAAATAAGCCATTGGCGGGACATTTGAAAAATCTAGGAAAATTTAGATACCTAAGAGAATTTAGAGTAGAGAATAGCGGAAAAGAATACAAGAGAGGAGATAAAATTGATGTTTCTGTTTTTGAGACAGGAGATAAAGTGAAAGTTACTGGAATTTCAAAAGCAAAAGGGTTTCAAGGTGTTATGAAGAGACATGGTTTCAAGGGTGGTCCTGCTTCACATGGGCAAAAGCATAGCAACAGAAAACCGGGTTCAATCGGCAGTGCTTTTCCAGAACGTGTGATAAAAGGAAAAAAAATGGCAGGCAGAATGGGAGGGAAGAGAGTGACTCAACTTGGACTTGAAGTTGTAGAAGTTGACAAAGAAAAGAATCTGATGTTGATCAAGGGGTCAGTTCCAGGAAACATTGGATCGTTGGTGAGTATAACTAGCGAATGAAGAGAAAGTTGGGTTTGTGTGGTGTTTATAAATTGTAATTTATTTGAAATCCATCGGTTTTAAAAATGCTGAAGACTAAACTTTACAATTTAGAAGGGAAGGAAATCGGCCAAATAGAACTGTCGGAAAGGATTTTTGGTGTGGAATTGAACGACGACTTAGTACATCAGGCGCTGGTGGCGCAAATGTCTAATGCAAGAAGAGCAATAGCTGACACAAAAAGCAGAGGAGAAGTGAGAGGAGGAGGAAGAAAACCTTGGAGGCAAAAAGGGACAGGAAGAGCAAGGCACGGTTCTATTAGGTCTCCGATTTGGAAGGGAGGTGGAGTTGTTTTCGGCCCTACGAGTGAGAGAAATTTCAGCAAGAAAATTAATAAGAAGATGAAGAGAAGGGCTTTGTTTATGGTTCTGTCTTCAAAGTTGAGAGATAATGAATTAGTTGTTGTTGACAATCTAAAGCTAGGTGAGGTCTCAACGAAGAAAATGAAGGAAATTCTAAATAGCCTGCCGCTGAAAGGAAGGATTTTAATTTCGCTGGCAGAAAAGGATGAAAATGTATTTAGGTCAGCAAGAAACATTCCCGGCGTTTCGATGATCGCAAGCGATTCTCTAAATGTCGCTGATCTTTTGAAGAATAGGACTTTAGTTATAAACAAAGAAGGAATTAGGAAGATTGAGGAGACTTATGGATAGCAGATAGGAGCAGCCGTAAGTGAGGGTAAGCAAGAACAGGTAGACAGGTGTTTGAATTTTATTGGGAAAGTATGCATTCTGGCAAGAAATTTGCAAAATTTGAATTTATTTTATTCAAAGAAAGTTAATTTTAGAACTATGGGGATTCTTGAAAAAGTTGCGAAAATCATAGGAGATGACAAGACTAAAAAGGGGGATTCTGTGAAGAGAGCAGGTAGAGGAAAGGAATCTAGTAAGAGCAAGAAGGACGAGAAAAAGGAAGCGGGAATAAAGGAAACCGGAAGAAAAGAAGCTGAGAAGGAAAC
>CAYWAL010000069.1:0-3868 GCA_964456605.1 uncultured Candidatus Saccharibacteria bacterium
TGTCATCCTGAGTACTAGTGAAAGATCCCTGCTGGAGAAAAGATGTTGTCATCCTGAGCCGAAGGTGAAGGATCCCGTTTGGAGAAAGGTAAGTCATGCTGCTATATTAGGTAGGTATTGCTCTTTCTACGGGATTCTTCGCTTCGCTCAGAATGACGGTAAAGTGTCATCCTGAGCGACAAAGGGAGCGAAGGATCCCGTCTGGAATCTGATAAGACGTGATGTTGCTGAGCGGTTGTTCCTAGCTCCTGCGGGATCCTTCGGGCTTCGCCCTCAGGATGACAACTCTGTGTCATCCTGAGCCGAAGGCGAAGGATCCCGTCTGGAGAAAGACAAGACATACTGCCATAGATATTGCCATTCCTGCGGGATCCTTCACTGCGTTCAGGATGACACAAGGAGGACACTGTTGTCCTGAACGACTAAAGGGAGCGAAGGATCCCGGCTGGAGAAAGATAAGACATACTGCCATAGATATCACTCTTTTCTGCGGGATTCTTCGCTTTGCTCAGAACTCAAGAATGAATAGTACGACACGACTCGGGATTATTTCATAGCTACCTTCCCAGAATAATAAATATTGTCGGATTTTGAGATATTTCATAGTTCGAAGTATATTAATTACTATTCTCGCTCTATCTAGTTATATTATAGATTAACAAGTAAACTAAAAAAATGGAAAACAAACTGCAAAAACCAAATAACTCTTCAGGATCTAGAAGATCCAGCGGAGGAAATCTGTCCGCCGTGGCATTTCTCCTTTTTCTTTTTATAGTGCTCGGAGTTGGAAGTGTTCTGCTTGTTTCCAAAGTACCACGCTCAGAAATTGATGGAAGTAAAATTTCTCCCGTTGTTTCTCAAAATTCACTGCAGGAGGGTAAGAAAATAAAAAGGTTCAAAAGCTATGAAGAACTGAAAAATTTTTTGGAGGAAGGAATATACACAACTTCCCTTAATATGCTCCCCGGCGTCATATACGAGGCAAGCAAAATGAATGGACAAATGGAACCAATGGAAGAAAGAAAGGAAGTAAACGGAATAAGTGAATGGGGAGCTAGTGCTCCATCCGGCGTTCCAACTGATTACTCAACAACTAATGTTCAGGTAAGCGGAGTTGATGAAGGAGATATTGTTAAAACCGATGGCGAATACATCTATGCGATTTCAGAGAATAAAGTCATTATAGCCAAAGCCTATCCTGCGGAAGATTCTGAAGTAATTTCAAAAATCAGTTTTGAATCAAAGCCAAGCGGGATTTACATAAAAGGAAATAAGCTCGTGGTGTATGGACAGCATACTCTTCCTAAAAGCAAAGTTCGCAGCGAGGTTGCAAAAGTGAGAGGCGGTTTTGATAGATATCCAAGCTTTGTCTTTCTAAGAATTTTTGACATAAGCGACAAGAAAAACCCAAAAGAAGAAAGAAATCTCGAGTTTGAAGGAAATTACAACAATTCCCGCTTGATTGGAAATTATGTATACTTTGTGACATCGTATGCTTCGTACTATTACATCCAGTCTTTTTCTGAGGAAGAAAACCCCTCCTCTCTTCTCCCAATAGTCATTGAAAATGAAAAAATTCTCCGGGCAGAAAGCAAAGAAGAAGGAAAGTGCAAAAACTGTCCAAATGTTTACTATCTTGACATTCCCTACAACTCGTACAACTTTGTGACAGTTTCTGCTGTGGATGTCGCTAATGCCGAAAAAAGTATCAGCAGAAAAATCTACCTTCTGGATGGAAGCCAGAACAATATGTTTGTCTCAAGGAACAACATCTATATAACCTTCAGCAAGTATGTCAGCGAGGAAGAATTGATGATGGATGTTATGAAAGAAGTTGTTTTTCCCAAACTGAGCAAGAAAGACAGAGACATAATAGCAGAAATCACACGGGCAAAAAACTACATATTGTCTCCTCAAGAAAAGATATCAAAAATATTTGCCATACTTGAAAGGTTCAACAATTCACTAACAGATAAAGAGCGAGAGCAGTTGGAAAAAGAATTCACAGAGAAGGCAAAACAAAAATATGAGGATATATCAAAAGAACTTGAGAAGACAGTGATACACAAAATTGCCATAGCGGGAAGCAAATTGGAATACAAAACATTTGGAGAAGTGCCCGGCACAGTCTTGAACCAGTTCTCTATGGACGAAAGCAATGGATACTTCCGCATTGCAACAACCAAGAACAGAATGTGGTCAAGCTTGGTAGCGGAAAACGAAAGAGATTCCTACAATAATCTATACGTGCTTGACAAAGATATGAAAGTTGTAGGAAAGGTTGAAAAACTGGCAAAAGGAGAACGCATTTATTCAGTTAGATTTATGCAGAACAGAGCCTATCTGGTCACATTCAGACAAACCGACCCAATGTTTGTAATCGACCTTAGCAATCCAACCAAACCAAAAGTTCTAGGAAAGCTTAAAGTGCCAGGATTCTCCACTTACCTGCATCCTTACGACAAGACAACCTTAATTGGGCTTGGGAAAGAAACAGATGAAAACGGACGGATAACTGGAGGAGTGAAACTTGCTCTTTTTGATGTTTCCGATGTTGAAAATCCAAAAGAGCTGGACAAATACGTTCTTGGAGACCGCTGGAGTGATTCTATTGCTCTTTATGATCACAAAGCTTTCCTGTTTTCTAAGAAGAAAAACTTGCTTGTTATTCCTCTGAGAACGGAAGAACCGGTAAGAATTCTAGAAGAACCGCCTACTGGCGAGAAAAAAATCCGTCCTCAAAAGCAGTTTTTCAGCGGTGCAGCTGTCTTTAGTATAGATAACTATAAATTTAACCTAAGAGGCAGAATAGATCACTCAAGTGATGCCGACAAAGAAAGAAGAAAATGGTCTTATAACGATGTTCAAAGAAGTCTTTATATAAAAGATGTATTGTATACTTTGTCCAGAAGGTACATTAAGATGAACAGGTTGAGCAACCTTGAAGAAATAAAGAAATTGGAATTGGGAGAACAAACTGGTCAATCACCGCAACCACTTCCATCACCGCAACCACTTCCTCCAATGAGTTTTCCTGAATAAAAGATTTTCTCACTTTCATAGCATCGTTCCTAACTAAACCAAATGGTAGGGAACAGGCATATCTGTTTCCTATGGTAGTTTGTGGTTAGTTGGTTGGTCTTGAAATCAAAGCCTTCTCTCTGCTGAGTTGAAGACTAAATCCAATCATACAACGACATAAAAAGAATAGTAAGTTTTTTGCGATAATTAGGACAGTTAAAATTAACGAGATGACAATGTCTTCTCGGTTCTAGTCAGTTGACATTAACAAGTCGGGAGCAAGCTCCCAAGATTTCTGCTACGCGGCTAAAGCTGAAATTTTGGTTTATTGTGAATGATTGGATTAATGAAAAATATAGCTGGACACCATCATCTATAGACATTGGATGTCGAGAACCAGATCGATCCTTGGAGTTTTCCACACGAGATCCTTTGCTCCCTTTGGTCGCTCAGGATGACACATCACCGTCATTCTGAGCGAAGCGAAGAATCCCGCAGGTGGAAAGTAATACCTTCAGCAGTGTGTCTTGTGCCTTATTATAAACGGGATCCTTCGCCTTCGGCTCAGGATGACAGTGTTTTCTCCGTGTCATCCTGAACGCAGTGAAGGATCCCGCAGGAATGACAAAGGAGTGGATTCCCGATCGAGGTCGGCAGTGACAAATTTATCACCATTTTTCACGCCATCTCTAGCCTGATCCGTCAATTAAAAGAATGGATCACAGCAGAAATGCTGTGAGAGGCAATACTCGACACCTAGTTGACTAGACACCCAGTGTCCAAGGACACTGGGTGTCCCGCAACGCTAGGTGTCCTGCATTCTAACATCCTGTATTTTTCTGTTGGT
>CAYWAL010000070.1:0-3839 GCA_964456605.1 uncultured Candidatus Saccharibacteria bacterium
CAATGTGTCTTGTCCAATTTCCAAACGGGATCCTTCGCTAACGCTCAGGATGACAACATTTCTTCTCCAGACGGGATCCTTCGCTCCTTTCAGTCGCTCAGGATGACAGTATTTTCTCTGTGTCGTCGTGTCATCCTGAACGCAGTGAGAGATCCCGCAGTTATCTAGATAGCCTTTTTTTCTTTTTAGCTTTTATTAGCTCATAAACGGTTATATGAAAAATAAACCTAAAAAATTCAAAAAAGAAGCATATATTGAAAAATACGAAAAAAACCTGATTCTTTTTGGATTGTTTGCATTCATAGTTTTTGGAGTCTTATTCTTATCATTTCTACTGCCTCGCATTTACAATATTTACCCACAGAAGAACAAAAGCTCGTCCATTAGAAAAGATATAAGTAGTCTAAGCCGGAATACTCCTGAAGATAATTACAAAGCAGGAAGAGATCTATTTAAGAAGAACAACTATTCTTCAGCTTTGTATTATTTTCAAAAGGCTGTTGAACTCGATCCTAATAATGTTGATTATCTTACAGAGCTTGCGATTGCGCATTACAAATTGAAAAATTATGACGAGGCAATCAGGACATATGAGAAGATAATAAGTCTGCATCCGGACAATGTCTCTTCGTACTATAATAGGATAGGAAATATATATTGGATTAAGAAAGATTTTGAGAAAGCTGAGTTTTACTTTCGAAAAGCAATTGAATTGGATCCAACTTTGGTGGTAAGTTATAATAATTTAGCTTTAATGCTGGATGAAAATGGAAAGAAAGAGGAAGCTGTGAAAGTGCTCAATCAAGGAATAGAGGCTAATCCAGATAATGTTGAACTGAAATACTACTTAAAAATTATCAGCAGTGAATAAACCTGCTTGTTAAACAGGCATTTTTCCAAAAGAGACTGTATTTGCAATTATTTATAATTTCTGCAAGAAAGAGTTTCTTAGTAATCTGTGTTAGAATTTTTGTTTATGGCGCTTATAGAACTTAAAAATGTCAGTGTAGTTTATAATGAAGGGCGGGATAATCAAGTAGGCGCTCTTTTAGACGCTAGTTTTGAAATTGAACCCCAGGAGTATATTATTATTTTTGGCCCTTCTGGGTGCGGGAAGTCTACGCTTTTGAATGTAATTGCTGGTCTTGAGAGACCAACACGGGGGGAAGTTTTTATTGATGGTGAAAATCTTAGCGAAATGAATGCTGATCAACTGGCGAGGTTCCACTGCACGAAAATAGGAATGGTTTTTCAAGCGTACAATCTTCTTCCCAGTTTGTCGGTCAGGGACAATGTTATTCTTCCTCAAATGTTTCTTGGGGTTAGCAATAGAAAAGAGAGAAAAATCAAAGCGGATAGACTGCTTGAGAAAATGGGAATTCTTGACCAAGCTGATAAAATTCCGACAGAACTTTCAGGAGGTCAGCAACAAAGAATTGGCATCGCGCGCGCTTTAATCAATGATCAATCCATAATCTTGGCTGACGAACCAGTTGGTAATTTGGACTCAAAGTCTGCCCAAAATGTAATGAATATCCTCAGGGAGCTGAATGAGAAAGACAAGAAAACCATCATTATGGTTACTCATAATCCAGAATATCTGGACTACGCTCACAGAGTTTTTTATATGAAGGATGGAAGAATAGAACATGAGGTTGTTAATAAAAAGCATCCTAAGCTTAGGGCCAAGAAAAAAATTACTCCAGAGGAAAGAGAACTTGACTTGCTGATAAGATCCTTCCCTGGGTTTTCCGAGGCTCAATTGCATGAGCTTATGATTCCTTTCAAGGCAAAAATTCTGTCGGAATATTTATTGGCGTCAGAAGATGTGGATCAAATTCAGAAACTAGAAGAACTTGTCAAAAAGAGGATGTTAGGCAGACTTGAGAAGTATGAGTTTAGGGTGATGCTTGACAGACCTATAGAGAAAGGAGGAGTTGGTTTGGACGAGAGAACGGCGGCGCATTATTCCCATGAAGTGGAAAAAATACTGGAAAGCGCTAAGCTTTTACAGAGAGATCTTAAGGAAGTTGCTTCAAGGCTTAATCTTGAAGAGTTTGATTTGAAAGTAAAACTGCTTACTAGATATTTGATTCGTTCTTTTATCGGGGAAATAAGTGATGGGCAAAAAGAGAGGCTTGAGTATTTGGTAAAGTTGCGTCTTAGAAATGAAATTGACAAAGAAGTCTTTAGCAAAGCTCTAGATGTTCCATTCAAAGAAGGAGGGGTTGGGCTTGATAAAAGAGTCGTTAGAAAAGTTGTAAAGGACTTAGAAGTTATTCTGCTTATGAAATTTGGAATGAATAAATAAGTTGGAATTTTGTGCTGTTGCAGAGTCAAGGTTACCATTTGTGGATAAGTGATAAAGCTTAAGGATTAGGAGGGTGAAGAATAAAGCAAAAGTAATCTGGCTCTATATCAAGAAAGCACAGCTGTTCAAAGCTATACAAGTAGCAGAGAAACTAATAGGACAACAGGACATCCAGTGTCTGGCGAACATAATTCTAGCTTGCGGTTGTAACAAAAATCTATGCAAACCAGAGACATACTACAACTTTCAACAAGAGTTTTCAAAACAAACAAGCTGAGAACTTCGCTCACTATCTTGGGAATCGGCGTTGGAATTGGCACAATTTTATTTTTGGTGTCTCTAGGTTTTGGCTTGCAAAAGATAATTTTGGAACAAATCACAACTTCTGATGCTTTGTTGAGTGTGGATGTTTTTCCAGAGTCTTCGTCGGCAATTGAACTGAACCAGGAAAGTTTGGATAAAATAAAATCAATTCCGTCTGTCGTAGAAATCAGTCCTGTGATGACTATTCCCGCGCAAGTTGAAATTGATGGTCTAGCCAGCGGGATAACGGTAAATGCTGTCAAACCTTCCTATTTTAAGTTGTCGGGGATTCAGCCCGTAGAAGGGAACTTGTTTGCCGAAGGTGAAGGAAGTAAAGCTGTTATTTCTTCATCTGCTCTAAAATCGTTTGACATTTCAAACAATGGCGAAGCTTTGGGGAAAATAGCTTCTGTTAAGCTGTATCTTCCCAAGCAGGAGCAGAATGGAGAGAACATTGTTGAAGGAGTAAAAGAAGTTGAGCTGGAGAACGATTTTGAAATTGTTGGAGTAGTAGAGGATGAATCTTCTCCTTACATTTATCTTCCTTTTTCGGATATAAGCTATTTGAATTTGCCAAGCTTTTCCAGAGTAAAAGTTAAGGCAGCAAACCAGGACGAGATTGAGAATATAAGAAGGAAAGTTATAGAAATGGGGTTCAATGCTTCTGCTCTGTCGGACACAATAGAAGAAGCGAATAAGATTTTCCAGGCGATACAAATTATTCTTTCTCTTTTTGGCGCAGTTGCGCTGATTGTTTCGGCAATTGGAATGTTTAACACAATGACTATTGCTCTTCTTGAGAGAACACAAGAGATAGGGATAATGAAATCTTTAGGAGCTTCTAACAAAGATGTGTGGAAAATGTTTTTGTTTGAGGCGGCAATTATTGGGTTTTTAGGCGGAGTCAGCGGAGTTGTTATCGGAATTACAGCTGGCAAAATAACTAATTTCGGCATCAATAAATTGGCAGAGTCTTTAGGAGGAAAAGAAGTTGATCTATTTTATACTCCAAAAGAGTTTATAGTGATAATTCTTGTGTTTTCCTTAGTTGTCGGCTTTTTGACTGGTTTGTACCCTGCGCGTCGAGCGTCAAAGCTGAATCCGTTGGATGCGCTGAGATATAAATAATCTGGGTCTCTTGAGAATCACGAAGTACTCTTCTTCAGACGAGATCCTTCGCTCCTTTCAGTCGCTCAGGATGACAACATCTTTTCTCCAAACGGGA
>CAYWAL010000071.1:0-3720 GCA_964456605.1 uncultured Candidatus Saccharibacteria bacterium
GTGGACACCTAGTGTCCACGGACACTGGGTGTCGAGGAATACCGTCTATAGGCACTATAGGCACCAGGAGTAAAGAAAATTAGTTTTCAGGCAGGATCCTTCGCTCTGCTCAGGATGACACAGAGCTGTCATCCTGAGGGCGAAGCCCGAAGGATCCCGAACTCATAGGGATAGCTTTCTTAGAATAGTTTACGCTTTTTTACCTACGGGATCCTTCGCCTTCGGCTCAGGATGACAATATCTTTTCTCCAAACAAGATCCTTCGCTCTGCTCAGGATGACAGCATCTTTTCTCCACACGGGATCCTTTGCTCACTTTGGCGCCGCTTAGAATGGCAGTGTTCTTGAATTACTTAGATTTAATTGATAGAAATTTAAAAGATTGCACTTCGTAATCAAAGAAAAAAGCAAATAGCCAGCTTATTATCACTCTGCTGTTAACTATTGCTCGCAACTGAAAAATGGATTATATTTATATTGTTGTAACTTCCATAATCCGAAATAACTACCAAAGGTAGATTAAATAGTTAAATGGTCCTATGCCAAGCTGTCAAGAATGTAAAACTCCAATTCCAATTGAAGACGAAATGCCGGATATAGGGACTGTATTGGTTTGTCCATCCTGCGGAGCTGAACATGAAGTAATCTCAGCCGATCCAATTGAGTTGGAGTTAGTTGAAGAGGAAAAATAGGATTAGGAGTGAGTATAGCCAGCACAGCCAGCGTTAAACAGGAAGTAGTGTTGTGGGCTTTTGGTTTGCTAAGCACCTTGCTGCCTGCAGCTTAACGCTATGTCCCTAATCCATCCTTTCAAATCCTTTCCAGAATTCTCCACGAATTTTGAGTAAAAATGAGCCGCCCCTGGAGAGATCAAAACCACACCTAGATGTTTAGTACCTAACGCAACACCGGTGGTTTTTTTATTTCTTAAATACTTTTTCAAAAAATCTGCAGCCTGTGAAAAATTGTCAACCTTCCTAAAACCAACTTTGCTTTTGTCAACAAACTTTTCAATCTCGCAAGAAGCACTTCCACCAAATAGTATAAGAAATTTCACTTTATCATTTATCTTCTTTGCTAATCTCTCGTATTTCATCCCCTTATTATCTCCTCCTGCAAGCAAAATTATATCTTCATCAAAAGATTCAATTCCAGCAATTGTCGCCTCTGGCGTGGTCGCTTGCGTATCGTCATAATATTTGACGCCGTCTATATTGTAAAGAAGCCTCAACCTATGCTTGGTGCCAGTATAATTCGACACGCCTTTTCTAATAATTTCAGCATCAATCCCATATACAAAAGCAGCGGAAGCCGCAGCCAAGACATTTTGAAGATTGTGCGCTCCTGGAATTTTAATACCGTCAACTGAAAGCAAGATAGTTTCCTTATTTCCTCTTTTGGCTATTATATTCTTGTCTCTTACAAAACATCCTTGCTCCAATTCCCTTTTTGCGCTATAGAGAAAAAGCGACGGACCCTCAAGTTTTGATTTTCGACCGCTTTCTATCTCAGCCGCTATCTTTCTTGTAACTGGATTATCATAGTTCAGTACCGTTATATCTCCCTTTTTCTGGCATCTGATCAAATTTTTTTTGGCTTCAATATAGTTTTCAAAACTGCCATGATCGTCAATGTGATTTGGAGTTATATTGGTTATAATGCCTATATAAGGACTTATGCCATCATTCAAAAGCAGCTGGGTACTGCTTGTCTCCAGAATTAAAACATCGCCTTTTGTCATTTCATCAAGTTTATCTAAAACTTGAATATTCTGCCTGTCATTTCCTGCAAAATAAACTTTGGACTTTCCGTTCTTCTTCTCCCACACCTTAAAAATACTATTTATCAATCTTGAAGTTGTCGTCTTGCCATTTGTTCCTGTCACAGAGATAATCGGACATGGCGCGAGCTCAAAATACAAATTTGTGATAGTCTTAAACAGAACGCCAGAATCTTTGAGTCTTGCCAACGTTGGCATATTCTGGGGATACTTAAACCATACTTGAGAAACAAAAATCACATCCGCTTTTTCAATTTCCTCAAGATAATGATCCTTAAAATTTATTCTTATGGGCAGGTTTAAGAGATGATTTAGCGCTTCTTCTCTTTCCTTTGGCTTCAAACTTAGATGAGTGTTGTAGAAAGATTTCTTAAAGTCGCTCTTGGAAGAAAAATCATGGCCTGTTATTGAAAAAATCCCGTTCATCACTAAAAACTCCGCAATAGCGCTCCCTTCTGCTCCGCCAATTCCAACAATATGAATGTTTTTGCCTTTATATCGCTTTAATTTGTCAGTTATTGACATAGGCGTTATACTTGCGCATCTTTACTAAAGACAGGGGGAGGGGGTGAAACCAATAAACTGCTTGTTTATCACCTTATGACATTTTAGTAATATAATCTTCGAGTCAAAAAACTATTTCACAATCCTTCTTGCCTCCACAAAATCATAGTCTTTAAAAATTTCCGCCAGATTCTGTCTAATGACTTTTTTCTTATCAAAAGAAGCATGAATTAAATTTATTCTCTTTTTGCTCGGCAGTTTCTCATCCTCTGCTGTCAAGTTGCTAGAACTGGAAGGCTTTTTTTCTCCAGCATCCTTGTGCTTCGACAAAGCTTTTGATAAAAACTCTGGCAAAATCTCAACAATTCCAACATGTTTGAAGCTGTTCTTTTTTTTGACCAAAAACACCAAATCGCCATTTTTTATGCTTCCCAGCTTTACTTCCCTTCCCATCCTTTTCTGATCCCAAGAATGCCTTGGCAAGATTATACCTAAAGAATCTTTATATACCATCTGAACTAATCCAGAGCAGTCAATTCCTCTTTTCGACTTTCCACCAATAACATACTTAGTTCCAAGATATTTCTTTGCTTCTTCAACTATCATATCCTGCAGAGAGCTACAATTTCTAGCTCTAGCATCCACGTTCTGACCTTGTTGAATAGATTTGGAACACCACTTTAAACTGTTTACTGCTAAAGCCTTATTTTTAACCGCAAAGTCGCCCTTTTTCCACTCCTCATACATCCTAAGAAAGGAATTTGTTTTTTTTAAGACTACTTGATTTCTGTTCACCCATCCCAACGTCAAGTCACTCTGCTGAACCAAGAGTTGATCATCCTTCTTAAACAAAACCCGCAATATCTCGCCTCTTGCAACCTGCGAGCACCTGATTCTTTTCAGTATCCTTCCATTTAATATCCTATTTTGAACAAACCTTGATTTCAGATCTGCCAATTCAACTTTAACAACCGCCCATCCGATTTCATTTCTTTTGCTTGCATCACTCAAGATTTCAAGGCTACTTCTTTTGATCTTCATCCCACTCCTTCTGAAAGCTTCAACTATATAATCCCTCTGATTTTCAGTCAACACGCTTCCTTTTACCTCAACACCGTTCTTTAGATTTTTAACCACAATATTAAAAACAGCAACTCCATATTTTTGCTGATATAATTTTACAAGATTTTCTATAACGCTACTTATTCTACTATTACTTTTCATAATCGAAGAAAAACTAGACCCAAATAGTCAAGGTTTTTACAGTTATTTTAGTATTACTAAACTGTTTCAGAATCCTCCATCTCCTCGACCGCTAGAGTGACGGTTGTTTCCTTTCGCCATCCTGAAATGTGTCATCCTGAGCGACCAAAGAGAGCGAAGGATCCCGTCTGGAGAAAAGATGTTGTCATCCTGAGGGCTAGCGAAGGATCCCGT
>CAYWAL010000072.1:0-3543 GCA_964456605.1 uncultured Candidatus Saccharibacteria bacterium
CTTTTATTTAAGCTAATAATTAAACATTTTTGGTTCGGATAATCGAACTTTACCCCTATTTATTACTATCTATAGCAGCATGACTTACCTTACTCCAGACGGGATCCTTCGCCTTCGGCTCAGGATGACAACATCTTTTCTCCAGACGGGATCCTTCGCTAACGCTCAGGATGACAACCTGCCTGTCATCATGAGTGATCAGATAAAGTGAAGGATCTCGTCTGAAACCTAATAAGACGCAATAATGCTGTTTAATGGCTGTTCCTCTTTTCTACAAGAATCCTTTGTTGGGCTTCGCTTTCAGGATGATCTGTCTGCGTGCCTGTCTGGGTGCCTGTCTGCGTGCAACGCACAGGCAGGTAGTAGGTAGGGTGCCATCCTGAGTGTCCGAAGACACTGGGTGTCCTGTTTTTTCATTAGCTTCTTTCTGCCACTTATATGGTTATTGGACAATTACCACACTTTTTGGCAAGGAGCCTGATTATTTGCTCAGGCAGTCTTATTTATTTAGGACTTAAGTAATCCAACCGCGCTTCTAATTCTTTTTAACACTTTCTCCCTTCCTAGAACCGCCGCTACCTCAAAAGGTCCTGGAGATCCCCTCAGTCCCGTCAAAGCAACTCGCAGAGGCCAAAGCAACTCTCCTGCCTTAATTTTCTCCCGTTCTATCAAATCCCTTAAAATTTTTTCCAGATTATCCTTTGTGAAATCTCTCTCGTCTACTCCTTCCAGTACGCTGTAAGCCAACTCCAGATTGTTTCTCACTTCATCAAAACTCATTTTCTTCCAAACTAATAGGCTCTTCTCATACTCCAGCTCGTCAACAAAGATGAATTTAACTAATTCTCCTACTTCTGTTAATTTTCTCATTCGTTCCTGCTCAAGAGCAATAACCTCCTTCAAATAATTAAAATCCACTTCTTCTCCAGTATCTTGGACTCTGAACCTGCTTGCCAACGGATCATCCGGCTCCAATTTCTTTTCAACCTTCTCTATCAGCCCTGCTTCAATCAAATATGGCACACAGAGCTTAGTTAACTCATCAAGAGACATCCTTCGAATATAAACTCCGTTCATCCAATCTAATTTCTCAACATTGAAAACAGCGCCATATTTATTAACTCCAGATAAATCAAATCTCTCTATCATTTCCTGAAGAGAAAAAATTTCTTCCTCCGTTTTTGGATTCCAACCAAGCAGAAGAATAAAATTCAAAAGGGCTTCTTTTAGATATCCTTTTTTCAGGTAATCCTCAACAGCGACATCGCCCTGACGCTTGCTTAATTTGCTTTTGTCTGGATTGAGCAAAAGAGGCAGGTGCGCGAACTTTGGCAATTCCCATCCGAATGCCTCATACAGAAGAATATGTTTCGGAGTTGACGACAGCCATTCTTCTCCTCTTATAACATGTGAAATTTTCATAAGATGATCATCGACAACACTTGCGAAGTGATAGGTAGGATAACCGTCGGATTTTATAAGAACCTGATCGTCAATAGTTCTGTTATCAACTCTTATTCTCCCATAAATCAAATCGTTAAATTCAGTAAATCCATCTTTCGGAATTTTAAGACGCACCACATATGGAGTGTTTTTTGCCAGTAAATCTTCAACTTCCCTTTTCTCCAGCTCTCTGCATTTTCCATCATACATCGGAGCCAGCTTTTGCAATTGCTGCCTTTTTCTCATCTGAGTGAGCCGCTCCTGGCTGCAGAAACAAAAATATGCCCAGCCGCTTTCTATCAGTCTGGCTATGTATTTCCTATATATCCTGATCCTTTCAGACTGCAGGTAGGGACCAAAATCGCCTTTTTGAGCAACTTTTCCATCGCTCTCAACTACCACCCCTTCGTCATACTTAAGATCCATCAAATCAAGAGTTTTTATAATACTTTCAATAGACCCTTCCACATACCTTGTTCTATCTGTGTCCTCTATTCTTAATATAAAATCACCGCTGTTATGTCTGGCAAAAAGATAATTATATAATGCCGTCCTTAGGCCTCCAACATGAAGCCGTCCCGTTGGACTTGGAGCGAACCTTGTTCGTACCTTTTTCATAAGATTTATTTAGTGTCTATCTTTGACTACTGAACTACCCTTTTGTATTTCGCTTGTATTTCTGTCTCAAGACCAATAATCCAAATTTTACTACGGCGCTGTAAATTCTTCCTGCCCTTTGCGGCTCCAATATCAGCCGCCACAACCATTCTAGCCCCAATTTTCTAAAAACTAAAGGAGCCCTTCTTACGTTGCCGGATATAAAGTCAAACGATCCTCCTACTCCAATTGCCAATTTAACGCTTGGCATCCTCTTCAAGTTTTCATAAATCCACTTCTCTTGTTTAGGAGCGCCAAAAGCAACAAACAGAATATCAGGCTTGGCCTTATTTATCCTTTGAATTAAACTGTTATTTTGCGCATCAAACTCTGAATCTTCCTTTTGACACTTCTGGCAGTCAAGACTTTGATCCTTGGATTCTGAACTTCGGATTTTGTCAGAAATTGAAAACTGAAAATTGAAAATTGATGATGGTATTCCCTCCTCTGCTCCAACAATATTCAGATAATCATAATCTTGCGCTAATGCCTTTGCCGCTTTTTTTGCTATTCCCTGTTTTGCCCCTAAAAGATATATTCTTCGACCTCTTATGAAATCCGCTTTGCATATTTTGCAGATAAGATCAATTCCCGGAATTCTCTCTGGCAAAACTTCGCCTTTAATAAACCTGCTTGCTATCAATATTCCTACCCCATCTGGAACAACAATGTCAGCTTCGTTTATTATCTTTCTAAAATACTCATCTTTCTGCGCCTCAACAACCATTTCAGGGTTTAGCGTCACTATATAATGTTGCTCCTCCAATAATAAAAAACTCTCGATTTTTTCAAGAACTTCGCTGGTTGTGGTTTTGCTAAGTTTTACCCCTAAGATCTCTGTATGCATTGGCTAACATACTAATAAACGCATCAAGCCTTTTAACCATTTCGTTTACTCTTTGCCTCCAAACCTGAAGCTTTCCACAACCTTGTACCTTGCACCACCCGGATGAAGCTGACTCTGCATAATTTCCATGCTTCTGACCTCAAATTCTATATCATTCAAAATAATGTTTGTCTGTTTTCCCTTCAGTTGATTTCCTTTTGCACGTGCAAGAGTTATATGCGGCCTAAATTCTCTCTTTTCCAGTTCAAATCCCAAAGACTCCAGATTTTGACCTATCAACCTTTTAAGCTTCGTAATATTTCTCTCCACACGTATTGTTGCCCAAAACATTCTCGGATGAGTTATATTTGGTCCAAGAACTATCCTGTCCACATAAACAATGAACGGCTCAATTTCTGAAACAACTTTTTCCGCTGCCTGCAAAACAGCTTCCAAACCTTTTCTATCCAGATTTCCAAGAAACTCCAGAGTTATATGCATATTATCAAAACTCGTCCAGCGGACACGCAAGTTTCTCCAGCGTTTCTTGTGGGACAAAAGAATCCTCTTTACTTCATCAGGGATATTAATGGCAATAAAAATTCGCTTTTTCATAA
>CAYWAL010000073.1:0-3177 GCA_964456605.1 uncultured Candidatus Saccharibacteria bacterium
ATGACGGAAGAACGGATAAGGATAGACTTGTGTAGGAATGACGGAAAGACCGCTTTTGCGAGGACAGACTTTCGTGGAAACGATAACTTTTCGTCACTTCCAGCTTGAAGCAAGATCCGGATGAAGATTTCTTGTATATGCTTTGGAAACAAAACTTTATAGGACATCCAATCGTTGCAGGACACCCAGTGTCCCAAGACACTGGGTGTCAAGTCAAATTAAATCAGCCGCCTTTTTAGTCATCCACCGCATTTTTTGGTTTTTCTACGCAGAACCGCAAAAAATCAGCGGCTTTAATTCTTCCTTCTATGTTAAACTCTATAAACCTATTTAACAAGAAAACGGCATCTTCCGCCAGTCTTTTCTTAACCACAAGTTTTTCCACCATCTCAAAACGTTCTTTTGCGGGCAAAATATACTCTTTTTCGTTCTTTTCTTCAATTTGAAGCAAACGAAAAAGTTTTATAGCATTGCCCTCCACAGGAACTGCTTCAATGTCCCGCTCGGAGCACTTCCTGCATAACAATCCTCCCCTCGCAAAACTGAAGCGGCTGCTGTTTTCCTTTAGCGGGCCAGCGCAAAAAACGCATCCTCTAATCTCAGGAGAAAATCCAACAAGATCCAGAATGTTTATTTGAAAAAACAAGAGAGCAAGATAATGCTTTGGCGCGTTCAGCGCTCCAGCGGCTGGGGAGAAATGGACTTTGCCATTATCAGATTTTTTGCCGCTATTTTTACCTTGGAAATCTTGAGACCTTCTGCAGATTTCTCCAAGCGATAAATCAGCCACTCTTTTTTGACTAACTTGAGCTTCCCGCGCAAGTTTGTCCAAAAACATCAAAGTTTCCTTCGCAAGATAAAAGACTCTCTTGTCTTTGTATCCTTCTGCCGTCATTCTCCAGAGAAGCTCCAGAATATAATAAGCCGCAAATGAAAGCTCCAAATTGTTCCTGAGAGCCGCAAAACTTTCAATTGTCAGACTGCTTGTTATCGTATCAATATTTCTTCCACGCGCCAGCATCAACTCCACAAGCAAAAAGAGCTCAAGATGACCTTTGAGCTTTCCTTTCGCCTTTCTGGCGCTTCTCGCCACAGCTTCAATCCTGCCATAGTCCTCTGTATATATACTCAAAATCAAACTCGACTCTCCAAAATCATTCCTTCTTATTATTATTCCTTTAGTTTTATAAGTGGACATTTCAAAAATCCTTAAAAGCCCGCTAGCAATTTACAACATACCACTCCCCATTCAAAGGATCAATATAGCCCAGCATAGCAAGAATAGTTGCCACCACTGCCCATGCGATAAAGATGACAACAAATCCTAGTAGAGCATATTTTATCCCAGTCTTTGCCGCCTCCATTCTGCTTTGATTTCCGGAAGAAAACATATAAAGCAGTCCTCCTGCTGCAATGGCAAACAGCGCTACAATTGTGGAAAGTTTTACCAAAAATTCTATTACAAGCTGGACCATCAGAATCAGTGAGCACAAGGTACATGGTTTTGACTCATCATAAGCAGGAGTAGACAAAACATCACACGTTCTGCCGCAAGGAACAAGACCTGCCTTGCACCTTTCTATCCTGACCAAAACGCTGCAGGTGCTTGTGTCACCACTTCCATTGTCCACAGTCATTGTGTAAGTCGTATCAGAAACAATCGGAGAAGCCACTACGCTCCCGGACTCTATTGGAGTTACATTTCCTATTCCATTATCAATAGAACCACTTGCGGCATTCTGCGTTGTCCATGACAAATGAGGAGATTGACCCTCAAAAACAGGAGCAGAATAAGAAAGAGAACAGGACGGAGGAAGAGCATAAAAATACTCAATAATTTGGTCAATATAACTACTACTGCCTGTCCTTCCTCCAAAACAGTATATCTTATGGGTTTGTGAATTTTCAGCGCAACCTGCTTCCCCTCTTCCGCTTGGCAACACAACAGGTCTTACTGCAAGAGAATCGGTAGCAGGATCATATTTTATTATCCCGTCAAAGTATCCACTGTCAGTTGACCCTCCAAAACAAAAAATTTGGTGTATGTCCGAGTCTTCAACACACGTAAGAGCATTTATTCCAACTGGAAGATGAGCAGACTTTACAGAAATGCTGTTGGATGAAGGATCGTACTCCACAATCTCATCAAGCTTATTAGAACCATCATAACCGCCAAAGCAGTAAATTTTGTGCGTGCTTGAGTTTTCGGCACAACCAAGTTGACGCCTTGCACTTGGCAGGGTAACACCGGCTTTCGTGGTAAGAGTATCTGTTGCTGGATCATATTCCAGTACGTCATCATAGAAAGTGTTATAATAGTGCCCCCCAAAACAATAAATTTTGTGAGTGGATGAGTCTTCTGCGCAAGCATGTCCGCCTCTGCCGCTACCAGGAAACTGGGCAGACTTTGTGGTAACAGCATTTGACGATGGATCATATTCTATAATATCTCTTGTAAAACTTCCACTACCGTGACCGGAAAGGCAGTATATTTTGTGAGTATTTGAGTCTTCAATACAGGAATAGACGTAATTAGTAGTAGGCAAGTGAGATTTCACAGTAAGAGTATCTGTAGGCGGATCATATTCCATAATTTCATCAAATCTACTGCCATTATAACCGCCAAAGCAGTAAATTTTGTGCGTGCTTGAGTTTTCGGCGCAGGCAGATCCCTCTCTTGTACTAGGCAAAGTAGCAGACTTTACAGTGACCGTGTCTGCAAAAGCCGCAATTGGAAAAAAGCTACCAATCAAAAGCAGCAGGAGCGAAAAAAAGACAAACAAAGATGAACAAAATTTTTTATTCATTTTTTAAGCTAAGCATATAAAATATTCTAAATTAATCCGCCGCTTTTTTTCCGTTTTTTTCGCTATGTATAATCTATGCTCCTGCGGGATCCTTCACTGCGTTCAGGATGACACGGAGAAAACACTGTCATCCTGAGCAGAGCGAAGAATCCCGTCTGGAGAAAAGATGTTGTCATCCTGAGCGCTAGCGAAGGATCCCGTTGATAGAAAAGCGTAAACATTCTAAGAAATAAGAAAGCTATCTATATGAGTTCGGGATCCTTCGGGCTTCGCCCTCAGGATGACAACTCTGTGTCATCCTGAGCAGAGCGAAGAATCCCGTCTGGAGAAAGGTAAAACATACTGCCACAGATATTGCTCTTTCTGCGGG
>CAYWAL010000074.1:0-3163 GCA_964456605.1 uncultured Candidatus Saccharibacteria bacterium
CTGAGCGACTGAAAGGAGCGAAGGATCCCGTCTTAAGATAGGTAAGACATACTGTCATAGATATACTCTTTTCTGCGGGATTCTTCGCTTCGCTCAGAATGACGGGGAATGTCATCCTGAGCGTTAGCGAAGGATCCCGTAGGAAGCTGGCAAAACCGCACAAGTCAGACAAATATTGTCGAGTTGAGATATTCTGTAATTCAAAGTATTATACAGTTAAAACTCCAAACGACTTTAAGTTGCATAGCCTTACAATCAATCGCTCTATCTAACAGTCATATGCGCCGTAAAGCTTTCCAGCTGTTTTTGGGTTATCGTTTTGCGGCGCTCTTTCGTGTAGTCAAGAGTGAATTTTCTGATCAGCTCCTCTGTTTTGACAGAGGCATGTTCCATCGCTGCAGTTCTCGCAGAAAGTTCTGACAACCTTGTTTCAATTACAATTTTATAGAAAAACACGCTGATATATTTTTGCAAAAGCCGATCAAAAATCTTCCTTTTTGACGGCTCAAAGATCGGCAGTCCATTTCCAACTTTCTTTTCTGCCACCGATCTTGATTTTCCTTCTTTTCTTATCACACTGCCTCTTGCCGCCTCAAAAGAAAACATTTGGTTCCCTGTCCCCACCGCATTGGATTGATCTAAAGAGTCCACAGAAAACGCAAGCGGGAGAAACGAGATAAAGGATGGCTGATATTCCGCCAAAGAGACAAACTTTGGATATAGAATATCAACTTTTGAGAATTCCCCTCCTTTGAACTTGCCAAAAATATAATCAGAAACGCGTTTGATTTCTTGATGGGAAATATCTGAAATTTGATTAAACGACTTCGCAATTTTTATGTTCTCTTCTCTGAGATAGTTAGCGCCCTTATTTCCAACAGTAACAACAAATTGGTACTGAGAAATATTTTCCAAAAATACGCTGACAGTCCTGTGCCATAAGCCCCCAACCAACCCTTTGTCTCCTGTCAAAATAATAAGAGCTCTCTTACCATCATCTCTCTCCTGTAAAAAAGGATGTTTCCTTTCTTGGTAAAACAATGACATCCGACTTAGCACCTTTTCAATTTCCTTGGCATAGACATTAAGACTAATCGTCTCCTGCTTCAGGAAATGGACAGAAGAGGCAGCAATTTTTTCTATCGTCTTTACTGTTTCTGAAACATCCTGAAAACCTTGCACCTGGTTTTTATAAGCAAGATATGTTTTCATAGCTAGTTTCAAATTTTGGATATAAAGTACTCTAGAGCCACAAAATACTTACCTTTTTCACTTGATCTTTTAGAAGAACATACAAATAGATCAAAACTTCCTCTTTTTTTCATTTCACAGGCTTCCAATTCCCAATTCAATCCACTATACATTGTCCAACATAAATTCCTGTTTAAAATCCTGAATAATTTTTTGGACTTTTTTCTTTACATCCTGATCAAACACCCCACTTTCAATTTTTTTCAAAACACTCTTGTAACGGTTTCTTGTCAATTCCAAAAGAAGTCTTTCAAAATTACTCCACCTTTTCTTTTCGATATCGTCAAAAAACCCCTGTTGAGCAGCGTAGAACAAAATCACCTGTTGCGGCCATTCAACATTCGTGTGCTTTTCCTGCTTCAAAAGCTCCAATATCAAATCTCCTCGATGAATCTTTCTTTGCGCTTCACTACTTACTATCGTTTCCAACTGCGACAATTTTTGAAGTTCTTTGTGCTGAGCAAGCGCCAAACGAATGCCGCCGACTACCTCCTTTAGCACGCCGGGCTGTGCCCGCGATCCCACGCGAGAAACAGAAAGCCCAACATTTACCGCTGGCAAAAAACCCTTTTGGAAAAGCCCTCTTTCCAAATATATCTGCCCATCCGTGATAGAGATTATATTTGTTGGAATAAACGAAGTAACATCACCTTCCTCCGTTTCAATAATTGGCAGAGCCGTAAGAGATCCTCCACCCTTTTCCTTTGATAATTTCGCCGCTCGCTCTAGAAGCCCAGCGTGCAATGAGAAAATGTCTCCTGGATATGCTTCTCGGCCCGGTGTTCTCTCAAGTAAAAGCGAGATATTGCGATATACCTTTGCATGCTTTGACAAATCGTCATAAACAACCAGCGCATCTTTACCTCTGTCACGGAAGTACTCCCCAATAGTACATCCGACAAATGGAGCAAGATATTGTTGAGCAAAGGAAGTACCTGCGGTAGCAGCAACAATCGCAGTGTACAAAAATGCACCATGCTTTTCAAAAGTAGAAGAGAGTTCGTGAAGTTTCTGCTCTTTTTGTCCGCAAATTACATATACGCAATATACCGGCGGAGTGGCATACTTTTGATTCAGCACTGTATCTATAGCAATTGTACTTTTTCCCAGTTTTCTATCTCCAATGATAAGTTCTCTCTGTCCTCTGCCCAAAGGAAGATTTGTATCAATGATTTTTATGCCTGTAGAAAGCGGCTGGGAAATAGGCTGCCGCCAAGCAATCGGCGGCGCTTCACAGAAAACAGGAGAAGCTTTTCCTAAAATATTGTCTGAGCTGTCAAGAGGCTTTCCAAGTCCATCAACAATTCTGCCTATATAGCCTTCTGAAAGCTGCACTGAAAAAGGTCTAAAACTTCTAAAAACCGGTTTTTCTAAATCAAATTCCTCGTCAAAAAATAATGCGTCAACAAAGTCTTCATCAAAACCTATAACAATGGCTACTTGATTGCCTGTCTCGTCCAAAAGCACCTCGTGCAAAGAAACATTTGGTAATCCTTGAAGTCGGGCAACACCGGAAAAAAATGAGACTATGTGCCCTATCTCTTCCTTATTCTTGCTTTTCAATTTCTCTTGCAACATTTTGTATTACACTTAACAGATTACTTTCAACAACTCTTCCCATAATTTCAAAACGAAAACCAATGATAAGATTTTTGTTTTGTTTCTGGATAATTTTATCCTTGAGAATCTCAACTGCTACTCCAATTTTCTTGGAAATTATTTCCTCTAATTCTCTCTTCTGCCTCGCTGAAGGAGGATATACATATTCCAATACGATAAGACCAATCTTCTGAATCAAAAACTCTCTCAGTTTTTCATCTAATACTTCTTTTTTCCTGTTTCCTTCTCTTATAACAAGTTTATATCTTCTTATAACCTCATCCAGATCGTCTTTTTTTATTTTCTTTAATTG
>CAYWAL010000075.1:0-3137 GCA_964456605.1 uncultured Candidatus Saccharibacteria bacterium
TTTTCAGTATAACTGACTGAGGGCGAAGCCCGAAGGATCCCGTAGAAGAAAGAATAACTGCAGCGATGTGCTTGTCCAATTTCCATACGGGATCCTTCACCGAAGGCGAAGGATGACACCTCACCGTCATTCTGAGCGAAGCGAAGAATCCCGCAGAAAAGAGCGATATCTATGGCAGTATGTCTTGTCTTTCTCCATACGGGATCCTTCGCTAACGCTCAGGATGACAACATCTTTTCTCCAGCCGGGATCCTTCGCTCCCTTTGGTCGCTCAGGATGACACTATATGATATTGCTTTTGGAGTGCTTGAATTTAAGCACTAGAAGTAAGGTAAATAATATGTCAGAAACTATTTTGGGACTTCCAAGAGCAGTTTTTTGGCTATGGTTCTCAGCTGTTGTTTATCTGATAGCCATCGCACTTTTCTTGCCAAGACTGCGTCGAGAAAAAACTGAACTGATGTACGCCTTCTTTGCCTTCTTAGTAGGTATGGCATGGCTGCATATATTTATTGGAGCAGGCATCTACCTAAAACAAATGTTGTTGAGTCACATTGGGTTTCTAGGCGGTCTGATTGGAGCAACCTATACTTTTAAAATTTCCTCTTTCCGCTTTGAGCGAACCAAGCAAAATCAGCAAAATCAATAGGCGGCGCTGTGCGCCGCCTATAAAATGGCTCTTTCAAAGCCCAGAAGTCAGATTTTGGTGGGCGTGCCTGGACTCGAACCAGGGACCTTTTCCTTATCAGAGAAACGCTCTAACCAACTGAGCTACACGCCCTCGACGAAAGCTGCAAAGTCAAAAATAGAAAATCGGAAGATCTAACTTGTTCAGCTCTTCAAGGACTTTCCACTTTGTAACCCGCTGTTGGTGATTATATCAAAAGCCACATAATATGCAACCCCCTTATTTTCTCCTGAATATTAACCAACTATTCCCTCTATTCTTAGCGCCTGCGAAACCCTTAATTTTCACAAGTACATATTTGCTGTTTATCTTTTTCCGTCTAAAGTAAAACAAGTTCTTCTGGCTCTTTTCCATTGCCGTACTTTTCACTTGTCAATTCATGCCTTCCTTTGTTCTAAACCTTAACATCCCCTGCTCCAGTGGATTCTTGCTCTAGCCTTATCCAAAAGCAACAATTGTGTTATCATTAAAGTGATATTAAACTTGTGCTGCTATGCTCAAATTTATACTAAAATCTCTTTTTGCGCTGGTTCTAATTGCAGCGGTTTTTGTGGTTGTCTTTTCGTATGAGATTTTTTCGACCGGGCAGAAAATATTTTCCTCAAAGGAAGGAACCTCTATAGTCAGACAGTTTGGAGAAATGATTTTCGCTCCTGCTGAAAAATTAAAAGGAGAGGACGGTGATAGAATAAATGTCCTGATTTTGGGAATTGGCGGAGAGGGGCACAGCGGCGGACAGCTCACGGACACTATTATTATTACGAGTATAAAGCCAAAAGAAAAAGAGGCGGCTATCCTTTCTATTCCACGCGACTTATATGTTCAGGTCCCGGGCACCAACATCAACAGCAAAATAAACGCTGTGAAGGAGTTTGGAGATAGAAGAGGAGGAAACGGCATAGAATTGATCAAACAAGTAGTAAATGAAATCACAGGTTTAGATATTCATTATTTTGTACAGTTAGATTTTAAAGGGTTTGTAAAAATCATTGATGATCTTGGAGGAATTGATATCTATCTAGAAAATGATATAAATGATCCCAAATATCCAGACTTCAACCATGGATATGATCCCTTTTATATTTCAAAAGGATGGCATCATTTGGATGGAGCTACAGCACTTAAGGTTGCGCGTTCGAGGCATAGCAAGATGGGAGACTTTGATCGTATCAGGCGCCAGCAAGCTATAATCAAAGCTGTCAAACAAAAAGTATTTGAAAAATATTCCCAGTTTGACATTATAGCCTTCAAAAACATTCTCTTTTCTCTGAGCGATAACCTGAGAACCGACATACAGCTGAAAGAAATTCCAAGATTTTATAAAATTGCCAAAGAAATCAAAAACCACAAAATAACTGCCGAAGTGGTTGACACAAGAAGATACTTGAGCCGCGCATACCTAGGAAAAGGCTATACCTTACTGCCGAAAGGCGGCAGTTACGAAAAAATCAGAGAGCTGAGCGCTAGCATTTTTGATATCGAGATACCGCCCGAGAGGGAGAAACTCATAAAGCAGGAAGGAGCCAACATTGAGATCAGGAACGGGACAGGTTCATTGGATCTAGCGAACAAAGTAGCCAGTGATTTGGAAGAGCTTGGATACAGAATCATAAAATCTACCAATATAGAACCACCCAATTTTTCCGGAGTTCGGATTTATGATAACTCGGCAGGATCGAAGCCAGTCACCTTGCAGTTTTTGAAAGATAAGTTCAACGGCGCTGTTGTTGAAATGCCCAATGATGAAAGCTCACGAGCAGACTTTGTGATTATCCTAGGAAAAGGGTTTTAAAAATAAAAAAGCCAGGCATCATTAGATCTAGATTGCCTAGCTTTTTATCCTGCATCTACCGCTCACTACCCTGTCCACAAGCGCAAGATCTAGATTTACAAGAAACCCAGACCTTGACTTTATGGCTACTTGTGCGGCTAAGGAGGGATCACCGCACTTTCGCCGCTCATAGACAGGAAAGTGAACGGTAGATTGACTTGAGAACTGATTTTTTTATCAATCCTGTGTCTCTGTCTCTTCCTGCTGGTTGTCCTAAGGCAGTTTAGAGATTGTAAGGTACATTATTTGCGAACCGATCTGGCAAAAGTTTTTCTCAATTGAATTTTAACAGGGCATTATAGCACATAAAAAAAATATGTCAAGAGCTGAGCAAAAGTATTACAATGCGTTTAATTTGATTCCCGAAATGGGACCTTTGAGGTTCAAGAAACTCTATACTCATTTTGGGTCGATGGAGGAGGCATGGAAAGCAAATGTTTCGGAAATTGAAAAATGCGGATTAGAAAAAGAGGTTGTTGAAAAGATCGACCAAAAAAGAAAAGAAATATCTCCTGATGAGGAATTTGAGAAGCTAGAAAAAGAAGGGATAAAAGTTGTAACGATAAACGAAGAAACATACCCACAACGGCTCAAAGAAATACACAGCGCACCTGCTTT
>CAYWAL010000076.1:0-3020 GCA_964456605.1 uncultured Candidatus Saccharibacteria bacterium
TTTGAGCAGTAAAGGTTTAGAAGATTGTATTTCGCCTTTCAAGGTAATTAATTTAATAACAAACATGGCAAAAGAAGAGACAAAAAAATCTTCCAACAAGTCGAAAAAAGAAAAAATGGAAGAGGTCATAGAAGAGATAAAAAGCAAGTTTGGAGAAGGATCAATAATGAGATTGGGAGAGGCAAGAGCAATGGATATTGAGTTTATTCCTACTGGATCAATTTCGCTTGATATTGCACTAGGAGGCGGCATTCCCAAGCGAAGAATAATAGAAATTTACGGTCCAGAATCAAGTGGAAAAACAACTCTGTCCTTACATATCATAGCAGAGGTGCAGAAAAAGGGAGGAACAGCAGCTTTCGTAGATGCTGAACACGCTCTTGACCCTGATTATGCTAAGAGAATTGGCGTCAAGGTAAAGGATCTTATTGTTTCCCAACCAGATAGCGGAGAGCAAGCATTAGAAATTGTTGAGACCTTGGTCAGATCAAACGCCGTTGATTTGATCGTTGTTGATTCTGTGGCAGCATTGACTCCAAAAGCAGAGATTGAAGGAGAAATGGGTGATCCGCATATGGGACTTCAAGCCAGACTTATGAGTCAAGCACTAAGAAAACTCACAGGAATCGTACACAAGTCAAACTGTACTGTCATATTCATAAACCAGATAAGAATGAAAATCGGGGTGGTTTTTGGAAACCCAGAAACTACTCCCGGCGGCAAAGCTCTCAAATTTTACTCATCTGTCAGAATTGAAGTCAGAAGAGCGGCACAAATAAAGCGAGGAGAAAATATTATCGGCAATAGAGTAAAAGCAAAAGTTGCAAAGAATAAAGTTGCCCCACCCTTCAAGACTGCTGAGTTTGACATTATGTATAATGAGGGAATTGCTTACTACGCAGATGTACTCAACACAGCCGTCAAATATGGGATAGTTAAAAAGAGCGGAACTTGGTACAATTATCAAGATCAAAAGCTTGGACAGGGGTATGAAGCCAGTAGAAAATTTTTAAGGGAAAACCCAAAAACTGCAAACGAGATCATAAGCAAGATTAAAAAAGCAGCAAAAGAAGACAGAGAAACTGAACTCTCTGATTCCAAATAAGTAGCTTTAAAAAGTTTCAAAACATAATTATCTTCTGTAGGCTGCTGCTGGCGCTAAGCTGTTGTGAGAGAAAATATCTTTCGCAAGTCTTTAAAAAAAGTTGTGCGATAGAGATGAAAAATTGGAATAATAGGAAAACCGAGCAAAGCCGCAGTCGACGATACTCCAATTTGCCATAGAAAGGGAACACTCAGATGCAGATTGAAACAGATTTGCTATACATAATAGTCGGCAAGATAGTAGTTTTGCTAGTTTTTTTGCTGTTTATAACAGCGATACTTGGTCTGGCATTGGTCGTATATTTTTTTAAGACTAATCGTTCTATTTTTCCACGTTTTGCACTGTTCAGCATTGCCCTGTTTGAGAGCGTCATGAAAGCTCTACTCCGTTTGGCAAAAATGGATGACTGTATTGTGGATGAGATGGGAATAGCTCTCAGAAACAGAATCTCTCATAGAAAATTCAAAGACACACCAAAAAACAAACGGTTGATTTTCTTGCCGCAATGCTTGAGATCTATAAACTGTCCAGCCAAGCTTGGACCAGACGGCATTGCCTGTGTCAATTGCGGACAATGTGAGATTGGAAGAGCGAAGAAAACTGCAGAGAACCTCGGATACAAAGTACACATTGTGCCAGGATCTAGTTTCATAAGAAGGATAGTGCAAAAACACAAGGACTGTGCTATTTTTGGCGTTGGATGTGCGGCAGAAGTAAAAGCAGGACTTGAAATGTGCGAAAAATTAAACCTTTGCGGTGTTGGACTTGCTCTGGAAAAAGCTGGCTGTGTTTCCACCATTCTTGACTGGGATAAATTCTATGACTTGATCGAGACAGAGTGAACAACCTAGTACCAAACCAAAGAACCAAACTAAAAAACCGTGCTGCTCGCTAAAGCGACACGGTTTTTTCGATATTGAAAATCCAAAGTTATAAATTTAGATCATTGACTACATCGTCAACCTTCTTCTCTTCTTTCTCTCCTTCTTTGGCTTTTTCTGAACCTTCTGGTTCAATGATCTTGAAATTAACTCTGGCATTATTCTTTGCCCCGATAACTCTTAGGAGAGTTCTGATTGACTTTGCGGTTGAACCTTGACGACCAATGATTTGTCCCATATCATCCGGATGGACCCTGAGCGATATAAGAACTCCCATTTCGTCAATTGTTCTTTCAATCTTGACATCCTCCGGATGATCTACTATCGATTTGACTACGAATTCTACGAATTCCTTGTCTTTTGTTCCGCTCATTTTTCTGATTTCTCCTTCCTTTAGTTAGTTTCCAAACAAATTTGTTCTGCGATTTTGCTTTGTTGGTTTTTTCAGCAAAACTATCGCATAGTGGTACTACTCTAAACCTGGCAAGATCACTTTTTTTCCAGCAAACTTGCTTTTCTTCGACAGCGTAATATTTACACATTCTTCTTTCTGTTAAGCAATCCTCAACTACACTAGGCTTAGAGTAATACCACTATACGTTGCAGAACAATTTGAATGGAACTTACTAAATTAATTAATTAACCAGTTAATTATTCAGTAAACTTGCAGAAATTCATCCGTCGACCATTTTTACTATTACATTATTAAAGAACTGCGAATTGGCTTATCTCTCTTCCGACTTCCTTGCTGCTTACTTTCTCACAACATCCTTCATCTCTTTTTCTCTGAATTCTCTGACCCTTCTCCTCTTTCTATTATCACCCTACAATCCTACCGCTTTCAGTAGCCATTATACATAACCAAGGCGCCTTGTCAACCCCTTTGCACAAGTCCATAACATTTTGGAAAGTACAACAAATAATGCACAGAATGCCTAGCGCTGCAGGACATCCAGTATTGCGGGACACCCAGTGTCCATGGACACTGGGTGTCAAGAAAACTACTAACCCTAGTCAAGAATTTAGGTGTTCTC
>CAYWAL010000077.1:0-2966 GCA_964456605.1 uncultured Candidatus Saccharibacteria bacterium
TTTCCATACCAATAGAATACCTCTATTGGTTCGGAATTTCAAACTTTACCCTTTTATAATATACATCTTTGCCAAATTTTTACTACCTTCTCAAGTCCATATAATCCCATTTTTTTCAACTAAACAATCCATCGGCATTGTATAAAGTTTGACGTTTAAAGTTAAAAAGCTTCAACACCATTACATTCAATAATTTCTTAACATAAAAAATGACCTTTCTGACATCTCTAACTTTCACTAGACAGTTATTCATCATTATTGGAATTTTCATATAACTGTTCACTTTTTATCTTTTATATTTTTGAACTTATAAAGATTCAGTATATTTTTTATCATTATCTCTAAAGAAAATTCTTTTCTTACATAATCACAATTATTCAAAAAATTATTGCCATTAGCCAATCTTTTTCTCACCACTTTTATTTTTTCAACAAAATCATCAACATCATTAATTCTGCACAAATATCCATTTTTCCCTTCTTTAATTGACTCTCTAAAAAAAGGAAGATCAGTAACTATCACCGGTTTGCCGCAACTCATTGCTTCAATTGGAACGTAGGGAAATCCCTCTAATCTTGATGGCAACAACACTACATCACATTTATTATACACTACTACGAGCTGTCTATGACTTAACTTTCCTAACGGAGTCATATTTTTTTCTTTTAGAAGATATTTCGGTACTTTGTCAATACGCAAGCCAGAAGTAAAATACAACTCATAATTACCATTTAGTTTAGCCATAATTTTAGGCAATAAGTCTACTCCTTTTCTTTTAATAAGATTTCCAACAAAAAGAATTTTTGTTTTTTTGTCTTTCTTTTCTAAACCAAGAGGTTTAAAAAATTGAGTATCAATACCATTATAAATAACTTTAATGTTTTTCTTCTTGAGCTTAAAATAATCAACAATGTTGTCCTTTGTATATCTGCTAACCGCAATAATTTTATTAGCTGTTAACAAAGATTTTTTTAAGTTTGGTCTAACTATAAGATAATAAAACGCCTTTTGAAAAATAGAACTACATTTCTGAAACTCTTTATCAAAAATGAAATTGTGTATCGTTACAATTAGTTTTTTATTTTTCTTTTTGAACCACCATCCAAACTCTGCATTAGTGTGTATTATATCATATCTGCTAAAATCTATCTTCTTATACCTCAAATATAGCGGAATTAGAAAAAATATCTTTTCAAAAATATGTGGGATAAAAATCAAATCAGATTTAATATCAGTATATTTATCCAAACCTTGTTTCAAAAGCTTATAATAGACATCTGAACCAGAGCCACTCTTGATTGAGACAAGCAAAACCTTCATAACAAGCTTTCAATTAGTTTGTAATATCTCTCACTTGATATATTCCAAGTGAAATTGTTCCTCGCAAATCTATATCCATTTTCTGCCAATTTTTTCCTTTTATCTTGGTCTTCAATTAACTCAATAATCTTGCTGGCAAATAGCTTTACATTTCTCACATCAACTTGAATTCCAGTTTCTTCGTTTCTTACTATATCGGAAATCGTTTTCAAGTTAGAAGAAATAACACAACATTTACACAATAACGCTTCTACAAAAACCAAACCAAAACCTTCGCTGTCGCCATTTTTGGCAGTGATGCTGGGACCTAGGAATATGTCAGCTGTAGAGTAATACTTCGGCAGTTTATTGTTAGGAATGCCCCCTGTAAAGATCACATTATTTTCCAGATTCAGTTTTCTGGCTTGTTGCTTCAAGTCTTCCTTTAGGGGACCGTCACCAATAATCATAAGTTTCGTATTTGGATACTTTTTCAAAACTGCTGGCATTACTGAAATAGCGTATTTCGCGCCTTTTTTTTCAACCAAGCGTCCGACAAAGAGCAAAAATGGACCAGTTATATCATACCTTTCTTTTATCTTCCTGTCATATTTGCTTGGATTGAATACTCTTTCATCAACTCCCATTGGCATCACGCTGACAAGATTGTTTTTTATTCCTATTCTTTTTACTTCCTCCTTAATCCCACTACTGACAACTGTTATTGCATCTGTGTTCTCTAAGGTCCATTTCTTTATCTTTGTCATTAGCCATCCCCTTAAACTAAAGATGTCCCCTCCATGAACGGTGCAAATTACTTTCAAACCCTTTTTTCTGGAAAGCTTTTTATAAAGAATGGCTAGAAATCCTTGGGGAATAATCCAGTGCGCATGGATAATATCTATTTTTTCTTTCTTGACTAGTTTTACTAAGTTTAAAAAAGAAAATAGTAAAAAGAATGGGACTTGAAAAACAAGAACCTTGTTTTTTTTAATGTTCGGCAAAATCGCTCCTTTATCGCGGAGAGCTGTAAAGCCATATTTATAGCGGTATATTTTCAAACCTTCTCTTTCTTCGTATTCCTTTGAATTTCTAAGATAAGGAGCGGAAACAACAACTCCCAGTCCTCTTTTTGCTAATCTTCTTGCAAGCTCATAAACAAAAACTGGAGTGGAGTCGCTTTCTGAAAAACTGGGAAATGTACTTGTTGTAACCAGTATCTTTTTTGAAGAACTCATTTATTTGTCATATAAGGAAAAGGTAAGAAAGGAAAAATGATGACGTGCAGTGAAAAAAAAAGAGAACTTTTAGCGCATAACCTGAAATATCCTTGTCAAAGTCGGCTTTCTGTCTTCATAGATCATTTTAAACATATTGCTCCTTTTGTCCAGCCTGATAAGTTCCTCAAAGTTGCTGCGGAATCCCATATATCTCTCATCAACAACAACATAGTCCACCTTATTATTTTTAATATATTCAATCAGCCTGTCAACATCGGCATATGGAAAAAGAGTGCATCTGGAATTAGCATAAAAACATACAGTGCTTTTTACCGCCATTACATTTATTTTCTCATACTCTCCGCTTATGTTGTTCTTTATAAACTCGCCGGCTTTTTTATGCTCAATAAAGACAGGATGTTCATAGCGCACCAGTGGAAAAAAAGC
>CAYWAL010000078.1:0-2723 GCA_964456605.1 uncultured Candidatus Saccharibacteria bacterium
AAACATTTTTGGTTCGGATAATCGAACTTTACCCATATTTATAAAGAACATTCTCATCCAACCTCTGCTCAGAAGCCTATCATATTTTGTCTGCTTTGTAAAGCTAGCGTATTCAACATTCTAAAATTGACCGAAAGGAGATTGATTGAGCAATTTAAAATCTGACCGATTTTATATACCACTTTTTGCCTGCTCCACGCTATAGCGAAACGGCATAACTAGTGGCGAGTATAGTGGTGAAGAGGAGAGTGTTGTAGTAGTTGGAATACACACTGTTCTGATTTAGCTCAATGGGGCAAGTGATATTGTGATTTTTCTACTCAGGAGATATAATTGAAGCGGGACAAAAAATATAACTAAAATATGGATGAATATACAAAATTGGCAAAAGATGCGATAGAGACATACATAAGAACCGGCAGAAAGCTGGTTCCACAGGGACTGCCAAAAGAATTTTACAACGCCAGAAAAGGGGTTTTTGTCACTATTTATAGAAAATCGGATTTCAACCCAAGCAAAAAAGAGCTCAGAGGATGCATAGGAACCTTCCTGCCGACAAAGGAAAATATTGCCCAAGAGATAGTTGACAACGCAATCTCGGCGGCAACTCGCGACTGGCGGTTCAATCCAATTACCCAAGATGAATTGAACAATTTGCAGTATGAGGTAAGCCTGTTAAATCCGCCGGAGCAGATTGATTCTGTGGAAAAACTTGACCCCAAAAAATATGGCGTTATTGTAAAATCGCAAGATGGAAGAACTGGTCTTCTCCTTCCTGATATTGAGGGAGTGGATACTCCGCAGCATCAAATTTTAATCGCCTGCCAAAAGGCAGGAATTGACTTGCAAAATGAAGATATTAAGCTTTATCTTTATAGGTTTACGGTAGAAAAACATCAATAGAAGGACAAAGAAACTAGCCAATGAGGTCAGACGAAAAAAAACTAGTGGCAAAGATAGTTCCTGCGATTAGCCTTCCGAAGGAGGTGAGACAAATTTTCAATTATGCTGTTCCGAACGAACTCAAAGATAGGATCAAAGTTGGAAATCTTGCGGATATTTCATTTAGAGGAAGAAAAACTATTGGCTTGGTTTATGATGTGGAAAAAGAAGCGGGAAGAAGAATCAAGTACGAACTAAAAAACATTGAAGGCTTGCTTGATGGCTCTTTGAGTCTTTCGAAAGAACAGATCAAACTGGCAGAATATACTTCAAGCTATTACCATACTCCTCTTAGCCTTGTTATAAAAACTATAATTCCCCCTATAACAAAAAACGAACCGAGAAAGAAGATAAGGCTTAATTCTAATTGCAAGATTCCTGAAATTAGAAAGGACAGAATAGACAAATTGCTTGGGAAAATTAAAAACAAAGAAAAAATTATTCTCATTCATAATCTGCAATCTGAGAGACATTATTTATATTCTGAAATCATAAAGAATAAAACCAGAAAAAACAAGCAGACACTCATTTTGTTGCCAGAGTTCTTTGATATATACAACTTTGCAAGGTTTTATATGAGCGAATTCGGAGCAAACAAAGTTGCGGTTCTGACAAGCGAGATAACCAAAAGCCAATATTTTGATCAGTGGAGAAAAATAAAAAATGGTTCGGCGCAGATTATTATTGGGACGAGGCAAGCAGTTTTTGCTCCTTTTAGAAGTTTAGGGCTGATCATTGCCGACGACGAAGGCAGTTCAAGCTACAAGCAATGGGATCAGAATCCAAGATACTCTGCTATAACAGTAGCTAAGGAGCTAGCCAAAATATGGAGAACAAAAATTATTCTTTCATCCATTGCTCCATCTGTTGAAAGCTACTACGAAGCAAAAACTGGGGCGCTGGCAGAAATTAAACTGTTTCAAAACAAGAAAAACAGCAAGTACATTGAAATCATAGACATCAACATAGAACGCAAAAAAGGAAACTATTCCTTATTTGCGGAGAGGCTCGAAGACGAGCTTATGAATAGCATTTATAAGAGGCGGCAAGTAATTGTTTTTATTCCCCGTCTAGGAAAAAACACTGCCACCCAATGCAAGGACTGTGGATATCTGCTGCAGTGTAAAAACTGTAAAGCCGCTCTCATTACCAAGCGCGGCGCTTTATACTGCCCAAGGTGCAGTGAGGAAGTCAATCAAGTAGAAGAGTGTCCAAGATGCAAGGGACAAAATCTGACCTCCTTTGGTTATGGATCCGAGAGAGTTGAGCAAGAAATTGCAAAACTGTTTGAGGGAAAAAACATAAAAATAAACAGGCTTGACAGCGATGTTGCACAGAGTAAGGCAAAACAGCTTGAAATATACAAGAACTTTATAGATAATAAGGTTGATATTCTTGTGGGAACTCAGATGGTCTTGAAGAATTGGAACTTGAAAAACCTGTCGCTCATTGCGGTCCTGTTTCCTGAGATAATCTTCAATCAGCCGGATTTTAGGTCTGAAGAAAGATCATTCCAATTGATGAAAACTATTTTCAACAAAGCAAACAGCGAGCTGAGAATAATCGTGCAGACCTATAAGCCTGAAAATAAAATATTTAAGGCGGCTAAGAGCAACAGACTGAGGAACTTCTACTGCAGAGAGTTGGAAAACAGAAGGTTGACTGCCAACATTGGCTATCCTCCATTTTCTAGGCTTATCAAACTTGTATATAAAAGTTCCAAAGCTAACAGATGCAGAAAAGAAGCCGAAAGCCTGTATGAAAAACTGAAGAACAGAATA
>CAYWAL010000079.1:0-2700 GCA_964456605.1 uncultured Candidatus Saccharibacteria bacterium
CAGAGGATTTGGGTGTAGCTTTCTGCAAGAAAGCGAAACCGTTAAATCGCTGTTAGTTTCCCTCGTTAGAGGTTGGATTTTAGTGCAACGTTCGGCGTAGCCGAAAAATCCAAAGTTTTTGTTGGCGAGCGTTTTTATAATAATCCTCCCGAGCAGACAATAGTTTAGGAAGCCTTCGCCCAAAATTATATGCTGCAATACATGTTTTTTGATATAATATCCATATCCAAAAGGTTTATATATGAATATATGATTAGTTATTCATATGAATAGAAAAGATGTTTGTGAGATCGAATATGTGAATAAGAGAGCTGTTCAAAAAGTAAAATCTAAAATGCTTGATGACAAAATTATTATAAAGATAGCAAATACATCTAAAATTTTAGGTGACCCAACAAGAGTAAAAATATTATTTGCATTATCGCAAAAAGAGTTGTGTGTTTGTGATTTGGCATCCTTACTCGGTATGACTCAATCCGCTATTTCTCACCAGTTAAGGTTGTTAAGGAATACGAACTTGGTTAGGTTTAGAAAAGAAGGAAAAATAGTATACTACTCACTTGCTGACGAACATGTTATAAAATTAATTGAGATAGGGGTTAAACATGCAAAAGAATAAAACATATATCGACAAGGATAAAAGCTGTTCTGCATGTGCGACAGATATTTTTGAAGAAAAAGGACCTTTCTGGAAACAGAGGAGTATTCTGATTATTATAACAGCAGGAATACTCTTTGCCATTGGATTATATTTAGAGTTTCTAACAGAACAACGTTTATTAGCACAGATTTTATTTCTTGCAGTTGTTTTAGTTTCTGGCCATAACATTATAAAAAAAGGCCTTCATTCTGTACGAAGAAAAAGATTGGACATGAATTTTTTAATGAGTGTTGCTGCATTTGGAGCTTTTTTAATAGGACATGGAGAAGAAGGAGCCGCTGTAATATTTTTGTTTTTTATAGCTGAATTTCTGGAAGATTATGCAGCAGAAAGGGCAAAAAAATCAGTAGCCTCACTTTTGAAACTTGCACCTGAAATGGCGACAATAAGGAAAAATGGAAAAGAAGTAAAAGTGCATGTGCATGAGGTAAAGGTTGGTGACATTCTTATAGTTAAACCAGGTGATAGGATACCTCTAGATGGAATTGTGACTAAAGGAGCATCATCAGTAAACCAGGCTCCAGTCACAGGAGAGAGCATGCCTGTTCCAAAAGTGAGAGGAAGCAATGTTTTTGCAGGAACAATTAATGAAGAAGGTTATCTTGAAGTGAAAGTAACAAAAAAATCTAACGAAACTACTCTATCGAAAATAGTAAAAATTGTAGAGGAAGCGCAAAGAAAGAAATCAAAAACAGAAGCATTTATTGATAAATTTGCTAGATATTACACTCCAAGCGTTGTAATTCTGGCTTTTCTTGTAATGACTGTTCCAACACTTGTTTTTGGTTTAGAATTCAGCGAGTGGTTTTATAGAGCCTTAGTATTGCTTGTTGTTTCATGCCCGTGCGCATTAGCAATTTCAACCCCTGTTTCAATGGTCTCTGGATTGACCTCTGCTGCAAGAAATGGTGTTCTAATAAAAGGAGGGAGTTATCTTGAAGAAATCAAAAATACCAAAGTAATTGTGTTTGATAAAACAGGGACATTGACAGAGGGAGACCCTGAAGTAACAGACATTGTTGCATTAAATAAATATTCTGAAAAAGACGTATTGCAGATAGCGGCTTCTCTAGAAGTAAAATCCAAACATCCTCTCGCAGAAGCAATTATAGAAAAGGCAAAAAAAGAGAATGTTAAATTGGTAAATATCCAGAATTTTAAATCAGTTGCAGGCAAAGGTTTAAAGGGAAAAATTAAGGGGAAAATGTTTTATGTCGGAAACAAAAGCTTCTTTAAGGAAACAGGCATAAAATTTTCTGATAAATTGTTGGAGAATTTTGAAAAGGAAGGAAAGACAGCAGTGTTGATAGGAAACCAGAATCACGTTATCGGAATAATTTCATTAATGGATAGGATAAGAAAAGATTCTTATAGTGTAATAAAAACTCTAAAAGACAAAGGAATTAAAACAATAATGCTTACGGGAGATAATGACAAAGTGGCAAAAGCAATTGCCAAAAAACTCAAGATTGACGAGTATTATTCTGAACTTTTGCCAGAAGATAAAGTTAAAGTAATTGATGAACTATTAAAGAAACATGAGCATGTGGTTATGATTGGTGATGGTGTTAATGATGCTCCTGCTCTGGCTAAGGCTCATGTTGGAATTGCTATGGGAGCCATCGGTTCAGATGTTGCAATAGAAACTTCTGATATCGCATTAATGCATGATGATTTGACAAAAGTAAACTATCTTATTGACTTAAGCAAAAAAACAATGTCGGTAGTGAAACAAAATGTTTCTGCTTCTATCTTAATCAAGGGTTCTTTTGCAATTTTAGCATTTCCAGGGATTGTTACTTTATGGCTTGCTGTTGCTGTTGGTGATATGGGGTTGAGTTTGGCTGTTATATTGAATGCTTTGAGGATTGGAAGGAAAAAGTAAAAGTAACTTTATTAATATTCCTCGCCAAAGGCGAGACAAAATGTGCCGTAGGCACTGCGGGGGCTTCCGTTATTTAGCGAGCCAACAAAAATTGAAACTAACAACTATTAAACGCACTTTTTATTCACATAATCCTACCATATTGGAGCTAAAA
>CAYWAL010000080.1:0-2634 GCA_964456605.1 uncultured Candidatus Saccharibacteria bacterium
CCTGTCTGCGTGCCTGTCTGCGTGCAACGCACAGGCAGGCAACGCACAGGCAGGCGACGCACAGGCAGGTCATCCTGAGCGAATGGAAAGGATTAAAGGATCTCGCCTGGAGAAAAGAGGGATTGATTGCTATAGGCCGAAATGCAATGTTGATGCTTGAGAAAAGGGCAGCCTAAATCCATCTTCTTTTTATTAAAATTACTAAGAATGCCAGAGAGGTCAAGAATATGATGATTATGACATAGAGAAAAGCGGAAGGATTGTCTTCTAAAGGCAAGGGGATATTCATTCCGTAGATGCTGGAGATGATTGTGGGAATAGTAAGGATAATGGTGACTGCTGTCAAAACTTTTATGACTCTATTAAGTTCGTTTGTGAGGATAGTGGAGTATGCCTCACGAATGTTTTTTATCAATTTGAGTCCTGTGCGGGAAAGTTCAAGTGTTTGCTTGCTGTCCATAACCAAATCTTCTATTACATCCTTGTCTCTCTCATATATGGCTATATACCGTCCGCTCAAAATACGCTCTAGGATGCCAATAATGGGGAAGAGCGACGATTCGAAGTCGGTAAGTGTTTCTTCTTCCTGTACTAAAAAGAGAATGTCTTTATTTTCCAGATTTCTGATCCCTATCTTCTTAACTTTTATGTCTTTCATTATTCTGTTTAGGTACAGATCATAGTTTCTGAAAACTTCGAGAAGAATCTGCAGCAGAAAATGCGTCTTCTGCGTAGTATAGAAAACAACTTTTTCGTTTTTGAACATATTCACAATTTCATTCTCGATTTTACAGAGAGTCACTATGTTTTCTTCAGTAATCACAACTAACAAGGGGAGGGTCTTGACGCCTGAACTATCTCTTGTTGGAAAACGTATTATCATATAGAACTTATCAATACTTCTTTCCACTCTTGAAATTTCATTTTCATCGAGTGCATCTTCCATAATTGTCATATCGAGCCCTAGTTTTTCTGCCAAGAATTTAATCTCTTTTTTACCAGGGCTTATAACAGAAATCCAGCTTCCTACTTCTATGTTGTCTATCTCCTTAAGTCTCGGATCTTTTACCGTTTTTTTGTAGATCTCAATCATATTTTTGTGATTAATTTCCACTAAAAACTTTTTTGGCTTCGTTCCAATCCTATCGTCTCCTTTTGTCACTTTTAGCCAATACCACCATTGCCTCCCTAAAGATAAGCTTCAGAAAACTCTACTCCTCTTACAAATTCAACATTCTTGCGAAACTGCTCTGGACTCATAGACTTGTATTGTTCTTCAAGTGAAGTTTCAACTATTCCCTTTGGCGCCCACGGCTCTGTCTGCAATTCAATAATTATTATTTTCTTGACTTTCGTAGTCAGCATAACATAATAATAGCGGCATGCAATCGGTAGTTAATGGAGGCAATGGGATAATGAATATATCCAAATATCAAAAAAGCACATAACGCAGAAACTAAAAATCGGAGTTCAAAATCCGCAGCAGGAAACTGGATCGAAACTCAAAAAAGGCAAAATTCGGTTCAGACTAAATAGAGAGGCTATCCTATCCTAATATCTATTTTCTCACCTTATTTCTTTATACCCGTGGTTTTTCAAAATTCCGATTTTCTTAAACGGCTTATCAAGTTTTTTGTCAATTAAATCAAGTTCAAAATAATATCTCATAGTTCCTAAAAGTCCCATTTTTTCTGGTTTTCGCGCAGATACAATGACTTTTCTTTCAGGAAAAAATTTTGTTTTGCCGACTTTCTCAAGATCTCTGCTTATTTGAGCATCTTCTAGAAGAACATCCTTAAAACCTCCTATTTTGTCAAAGATATACTTGTACACGCACAGATTTATCCCTATTAGAATTGTGCTTGATAACCTTGAGTGAATGTCTAGATAGTTGTTGGCAATTTCCTCGGCAAACACGAATTTTGGTGATTGATTGCTGATTTTGAAGCCGGTGGTGAGTGCAACGAGGGCTGGATCTTCTTGAAATTTAGAATATATAAATTCTAGATAATCAGGCATCAGGATTGTGTCAGCATCAACAAAAACAAGGATTTCTCCTTTTGCTTGTTTAGCTCCTGCGTTTCTTGCTGAAGCAATGCTTCTCTTTTCTGCAGTTACTACCTTGTCAGCATACTGTTTGGCAATTTCCACTGTCTTGTCATTGCTTTTGCAGTCTGATACAATTATCTCATAGGCTAAGTTTGTTCTTTGATTTTTAATGGACCTTAGAGTTTTCTCAATGTATTTCTCTTCGTTGTATGCTGGTACAATTACTGATATTTTCATAGGAAAGCTTAATGTTCTACACTTTTTTGCTTTAGTTTGATTTTAGCACAAACAGCAAGTTTGATAAAGTACTTGTCTTGTTAACAGTTAAATCTGACTTTGTCAGGATTCCGTTTATTCCCGTTTATCACTGCTTATTACTGCAAAGTCTCTGTGGGAACAGGGGTGGGAGTTCATTTTTTTCCTGCCATTCCCGCGAAAGCTTCCAAGTGTGAAGGTAGGAGTTGGACCACAGCAGAAATGCTGTGAACAATCACACCATTTTCTGCGTTGGTTCAATCGTCCTCTTCTGCGTTGGTTCAATCGTCCACGATTGAACCCGTAGGTTTTGATTTCAGGACTGACTGT
>CAYWAL010000081.1:0-2609 GCA_964456605.1 uncultured Candidatus Saccharibacteria bacterium
GAAGGATCCCGTCTGGAGAAAGGTAAGACATAGTGCTACAGATATTGCCATTCCTACGGGATCCTTCACTGCGTTCAGGATGACAGTGAGGTGTCATCCTGAGCCGAAGGCGAAGGATCCCGTTGATAGAAAACGTAAACTATTCTAGGAAAGCTATCCCTATGAGTTCGGGATCCTTCGGGCTTCGCCCTCAGGATGACAGGTTGTGGCGCAACTGCCGGATCTTTAACATTCTCCACACTCTAAAAAATCACTTTATCCAACTCTGTTAGTAGCAAGCAGTCTTTGTGAAAAAGAGGAAAGTCAATTTTTAAGCCTTGTAGCAGTCCTCTGTGAGAGACTGCCACAAGGCAAGAAGAAGAAAGTCAATTCCCGTTTTTTAAAATAAAAAAGCTCTGAAACGAGCAAAAAGAGCTTTATTTGAGAATGACACATACTGGCAATCATTGGAATTGGAGCTCACAAGGATTAGCACTGAACCACCATTTAATCCATACTTCCTTCAAAATTCTGGAAATTGCTGGGTCCATGTTCCAAACAATTAAACTTTTCCCTACTTCACCTTCACCCATAGGGTCCACAGGGTGTGGTTTCTCAAGTCTAAAATGCGTTCCATCAATCACTGTCCAATGCGGAATTTTTTTGCTCTCTCTAATTTCTACTTTGTCAAGCCTAAGAAGCGTCGGTACTTCTCTAGTTTTTTCTTCTGCATCTCCGTCAATAAGTACTCTGATTGATTCTACTCTTTCAGCAGTCTTGACTATAGCCTCTTTAATTTCAGAACTATTGTAGAAACTTTGGTGCAATCCAGTGGAAATCCATACTTCCTTTCTCGCTTCTTTTAACAGTCTGATAACTGCTTGAACTGCTTGCTTTAGACCTTCTATTTCTTCTGTTCTCATTCTAAAGGCTCCAAACATTCTTTTCACCTCTTACTTTAGTTGAAGGAGCTTTTCCCTCCATTTTCTTGCACTTTGTTTTCTACCAAAAATTCCAAGAACTGTCAAAAATAGGCTTCCTCTCAAAAAGTGTAGCGATTGTTCAACAATCATACAAAGCGGCGGAGAAACTGATAAAATAACAGAACACTCAGTGTCTTCGGACAGCGGCTGTCAAGTTAAAAAAAAATTAATATGCTTCTCAATTAGCCTTTTCACCGTTTCCACCTTCTCACTTTCTTCTTAGCAGATTCTTGAGAACTGACAAAAAGTTAGGATTGCTACTTTTTAAGAACGAGGATAAAATAAAGACAATGAAAAATTCATTCACATCTCAAAACACATAAAAAAACTGAAAAAACTTCTTAAATAGGAAAGTTAAAATCTACAAACCAAAATGGACAAAAATTCAAAAGGTATCTGGAAATATGCTGATTTTTACAGCGAGTTTATAAAGCCGGAAAATAGGTTATACCTCTCTGACGGGAATACAAGGGAACTTGAAGTTGAAAGAATAAATAAACTCGTGGCAGTAGAACATCTTTATTTCAAGAGGGAAGATGAAAACGAAACAGGATCATTGAAAGGAAGAAGCCTTGCTTATCAGGTCTCTTTGGCAAAGCAAAAAAATAAGAAAGAACTGGTAATTTCAACTTCAGGAAACGCGGGAATTGCGGCAGCGGCATATTGCAAGATGGCAGGAATAAAGCTATACATATTTATATCCCCAAAAACTGAGAGAGCAAAAATTGCCAAGATGCAGAAATATAATCCTGTTATAATAGAATCAAACCGCGCTATACGACTTGCAAACTATCTTGCGGCAAAATACAAAATAGAGAACTTGAGGCCGTCAATTAACGATTCCTCAATTGAAGGATTTAAATCCATTGCTTTTGAGATATTTGAAAGACTGGGAGAAATTGACGCAATTTTTACCTTTGTGACCAGCGGCAGCTCATTCGTCGGAATCGGCAGGGCTTACAGGAACCTTCTGGAACGCGGCAAAATAAAAAAAGTGCCAAGATTATATGCAGTTCAAAGCGGAGATATTCTTTCGGTAGCAAAAGAATTTTTCCCTGCCGCCGTTTCAGAGAGAAACAAAAACATCTGCTGCTCCAATCTTGACAATGCTCCACACCTAAGAGAGCAAGGCTCAAAATATCCTGAAGGCAAAAAGTGTATCTCGAGTTCTTTCCAAAAAGAAGAAAAGGAACTTCCGCAAGCGGGAAAATTAGGAATAAAGAACACAAGGCGCAAAAAGGAAATAATCGAACTTATAAAGTTTAGCGGCGGAAGCGGTATCTATGTTAACGAGAACGAGACAAAAGCAGCCAAGGTCATTTTAGAAGAAAATGGCATTTACACTTCTTCTGAAGGATGCGCAAGTTTTGCGGCAGTCATAAAGACTGGCAAAAAAAATAAGTTTAATGAGATTGTTTGCATTCTTTCCGGAAAGTTGCGCTCTCGCGCCGGCAGGATTGATGAAAGTAGAATTTATAAAGCTGAAAGCTTCAGCGACGTAGATGATATCAGATTCAAAGAACAAAGAAAGCACAAATTGTTTCCAGCAGCAGTATGACATCATCTTGAACCGTAAAATACAATCTCCTAAACTGCTGTAAAAGTATTGCTCTTCTTTCTTCGAGATCCTTCGGGCTTCGCCCTCAG
>CAYWAL010000082.1:0-2576 GCA_964456605.1 uncultured Candidatus Saccharibacteria bacterium
AGTATAACTGACTGAGGGCGAAGCCCGAAGGATCCCGTAGAAGAAAGAATGACTGTAGCAATGTGTCTTGTCTAATTTCCAAACGGGATCCTTCGCCTTCGGCTCAGGATGACACTTTCATAATTTCAAGATAATTAAAAAGTAAAGTAATGTGTAACTTTATGAAAAGCAAAACTATATCTATTGGACACAAAAATCCTGATACAGATTCAATTTTGTCGTCTATTTTAGTTTCGCGGTTTGGGAAGAAAGTGCTTGGCTGTGAAATTGAAGCTGCAAGAGCTGGTGCGGTCAATAACGAAACAAAATATGTGCTTGATCTAGTGAAAATTAAAGCTCCAAGATTGCTGAAACGAATAAAAAACGAGGATGTAGTGCTTATTGATACGACAGAGCCGAAACAGGTAGTTGAGGGCCTGACGGAGAATAATCTTGTGGCGATTATTGATCACCACAATCTTGGAGGTTTGAAATCATCAAGACCGATTTATTGTCGAGTGGAGCCGATAGGATGCACGGCATCTGTGGTTTATAAGATTTTACGAGAAAGAGGAGCTAAAATTGATAAACTGTCGGCGATCCTTATAATTGCTTCAATAATTTCAGATACGCTCAATTTTAATTCTCCAACTTCCACAGCGGAAGATAGAAAAATAGTCAGGGAGCTGAACAAAATTGCTAAGCTGGATATTAAAGAATTTGCGAAGGAATTGTTTAAAGCTAAATCAAGTCTGAAGGGAATTTCAACGGCTAGTATTATAGAAAGGGACTATAAGAAGTATGATATGGGAAAAAGCAGGGTTGGAATTGGTGTATGGGAAACGGTTGATCCTGAAAGCGTAAATTTGCAAAAGGGCAAAATCATCAAGGCTCTTGTTGACAAGAAAAGAGCGGAGAAAGTGGACTATATGTTTTTTGCGGTAGTGGATATTTTGAAAAACAATTCCTATTTGTACATAATAGGCGAAGAAGAGGAGAAACTGGCGAAAGATGTTTTCAAAGTTGTTGTGAAAGGCGATATAATGTTTTTGAAAGGAGTTGTATCAAGAAAAAAGCAAGTAGTCCCCTTGTTGATGAATGAGTTGAAAAAGTGAAGGAGTTGTGGTGGCAATCTTGGAGGCGGTGAAAAACAGGTAAAAGCTAACAATAAATTATCACAATGAAAAGCAAGATAAAAGACTTACCAAAATCGCAGAAAGAGATAACTGTTGAGATTTCTGTGGAGGAAATGGAAAAATATATGAGCGAAGCTCTGGATAGACTATCTAGAGGTGTTAAGATCAATGGGTTTCGTCAAGGAAAAGCTCCAAAAGATATCGTCAGAAGACAAATTGGAGATTTTACGATTTTTGAAGAAGCAAGCCGTATTGCGATTGAGGATTCATACTTGAAAATAGTCAGGGATAATAAGATGGAGCCTTTGGGACAACCAAGGGCTGAAATTACAAAAGCGGCACTTGGAAATCCACTTGAGTATAAAATTGTGGTTTCGGTTATGCCGGAGGTGAAACTTGGTGACTACAAGAGTGTGTCGGGAAAAATGAAAGTTGCCAAGATAAAAGACGAACAAGTTGAGGAGGAATTAAAAGTTTTGCAAAAGAAAAGGTCCAATTACATTACTGAAGACAGGGAAGCTAGAAAAGGAGACAGGGTAGAAATTGATTTTGAGGCGAGAATAGGAGGGGTTAAAATTGAGGGAGGAGAAAGCAGAAATCACCCGCTTGTAATTGGCAGTGGAAAGTTTGTTCCTGGTTTTGAAGATGAATTGATTGGAATGAGGAAAGGAGATGTGAAAGAGTTTGACATTATTTTTCCGGAAAATTATCATAAGAAGGAGCTTGCCGGAAAGAATGTGAGCTTTAAGGTTGAAATGAAGCTTGTGCAAAGAGTTGATCTTCCCCAGCTCACTGATGATTTTGCAAGAAGTCTGGGAAGGTTTAGGAACCTTAAGGACTTAAAGAAAAGCATAAGAGAAGGAATGGAGATGGAAGAAAGAGACAGGGCGAGAGAGGAATTTAGAAATAAGTTAATGGAGCAGGTAAGCGAGAAAACAGTTGTTGAGATTCCTGATGTTTTGATTGAATCGGAATTAGACAATATGATAAGTGAATTTAAAAGCAACATAGCTCAGACTGGGATGGAATTTAAGGAGTATCTTAGGAACGTTGGTACCAACGTTGAAAAATTGAGAGAGGAATGGAGATCTGCGGCCGAAAAGAGAGTTAAAACTGCTCTTATTGTAAGAGAGATATCGATAAGGGAAAATATAAAAGTAACCGATGAAGAGGTGGAAAAGAGAGTCAACGATACCTTAAAGCTTTATCCAAATGAAGAAGAGGTTAGAAAGAGCATTGACATCGAGAGATTTAAAAATTATACTGCGGGAATGATTATGAACGAGAAAGTCTTTGAAATGCTGGAAAGAATAGCAGAAAGTAACAGCAAATAATGGAATTGCTTTGGTATTGTTTGGAGATAATTGTTAATTTTAACTTATAGATACTATGAATTTAGTTCCAACGGTAATTGAAAAATCGGCATATGGGGAAAGAGCCTATGATATTTATTCAAGGCTC
>CAYWAL010000083.1:0-2539 GCA_964456605.1 uncultured Candidatus Saccharibacteria bacterium
TTCTGTTTTTAGTTTGTTGATTGTTGTTAATTTTAAGGAGTTTTTGGACGGTCTGGGCGGATCCGTCGAAAGAGATAGAAATAGATTCGTTAAAATTCTCTCAAAATAAGTTCGTAGCCAACAATTCTGGCTCGGGGACAGGGATTCGAACCCCGATTAACAGGACCAGAACCTGTTGTCCTACCGTTAGACGATCCCCGAATTAATAAATTCTAAATGCTTTCGTTGCGACAATAAATTCAAGATGCAATCTAAAATTCGAAACTCCATTCCACATTTTTCTAAACCACTTCTCCTCCAAACATTTCCAATGCTGAGCTGACCAGATCATCGTTTCCTTCCTCATCTTCTCTTTTTACGAAGCCAGCTCTTTCAACTTCATATCCTAGTTTTTCCGCTTCGCTCTGAACAACAAATCTCATAACAATTTCTACCCCCAGAATCTCTGAGGCTACCCTTTCAACAACAGACCTGTTTTCAATTCTCTGTAGTTTACCTCTATAGAAAGAATATTTGCACAGCACAACTATTTGGTTTCCCTCTATGCCAATAGGCTGACAGGTTTTCAAAGATGCTGTCAGAGAATGGTTGTATGGTTTTACCTTCTCTAAAATTTTAAGCCACTTGTCCCTAACTGCATCTAAATCTAAAGAGACCTCATCCTTATTTTCTGTCTCAACATTTTTTCTCAAAATCCCTTTCTCTTTATCTTCTCCCACTGTCACCTTTTTTATCCTTTCTTCCTTCTCTCCAAAATCTGTGTTTCTCTTTATAAAGTCTTGTGACTTCTCCGCCGAGTGAGAAACTTCTTCAGCAATCTTTCTAATTGACTTTTCACTCTTGATGCTATCACTTCCATCTGTCTTATCTGCTGCTGAACTCTCGTCAGAAATGTTAATCTCTGCGACTGCTAACTCCAAAGGAAGCTGTGGAAGCACAGCGGACTTAATATCCTCTCCGCTCTGAACAAAAGCGCGGATAATTCTTAGAAGATTAGGAATAGAAGTCTTTCTAGACATATCCTCCAGCTCTGCCACTTGCTCCTCAGTCATCTCAGAAAAGAAGCTGCCCTTCATCGTGGGACTGACTTTTATAAGCAACAGCTTTCTGCAGTACTCCACCACGGACTTTACAAACTGCTCAAGATCATACCCATTATCTGTCACTCTATTTATATGCTCAATAGCCTGACCGTATTTCTTGTCTAATATCAGTTTCACCATTTCTACCACAATCGAACTGTCCGCTACTGCTAGGACCTCCTGGACATCCTTTAGGGTTATTTTGCCACTATCACCCAAAGAAAGTATTTGACCAAACAAGCTCTCGCTGTCCCTCATTCCGCCATTGGAATTTGCGGCAATAAACTCCAAAACTCCCTTCTCCACTTTCACCTTCTCTTTTTTTGCAATCTCTTCCAAACATTTTACAATCTCATTAATCCTAAGTCGTCTAAAGTCAAATCTCTGACACCTAGAAATTATAGTTGCTGGAACCCTATGAATCTCAGTAGTAGCTAGAATAAAAACAATATGTTCAGGCGGTTCTTCCAACGTTTTGAGGAGGGCATTGAAAGCGCCCTTGCTGAGCATATGAACCTCGTCGATTATATAAACCTTATATTTTCCAGACGATGGAGAGAAATTAATCCTTTCTATTATATCTCTCATTTTGTCCACCTGCGTATGAGTTGCTGCATCAATTTCTACTAAATCCAGGAATTTATTCTGGTTTATCTCCAAACAAATATCACACTTATTGCATGGTTCACTGTCTTTGGAATTTCTGCAGTTTATAACTTTCGCCAATATTCTCGCAACTGTTGTTTTCCCAGTTCCTCTTGGCCCAGAAAACAAGTAAGCATGCGCAATTTTGCCTCTCTTTACAGAGCTTTTGAGTGTCTTGATAATGTACTCCTGCCCAACAACCTCGCTAAAACTGGACGGCCTGTATTTTCTATATAGAACTTCAGTCATACTGCTAAATATCTAGACTAGAACTTGCTCTTATTCTGCTGCGATCCAGTTGACTTCGTAATTACTTCCGTCAACAAAAGTGGAAATTGCAAAAATGCTGCAGCTTAACTCCTCTGTACATAACATTTTCCTACCTCGCTACAAAGAGCTGGATAATAGAGCAAGAACCGCTTTATTTTCTAAATTAGCACTTTAGACGCTTCTGGTCAAATATACCTATTACCTATTCCGCCGCCGTTCGCCATCAGCTTTCTGGCTGTCTTCTATCAGCTAAACACAGAAAAACTCAATTCAGCTTTCCCTATACAAAATGCTTTAAGCTCCGGTTGAAATTCAGCTATCTGTAGAACTTTGAATTATGAAACACAATATTTTTTTATTATATTTTCATAACAACCCATCTCGCCCTAAGTGACTGAAAGGAACGGGGATGTTGTTTGAAAAGGGGTGTCATTGAGCGACCAAAGGGAACGAAGGATCCCGTGAGCAAAAAAACACAAGCTATTCTGAGAAGCTTACACCTATGAATTCGGGGAATTCGGGATCCTTCGCCTTCGGCTCAG
>CAYWAL010000084.1:0-2252 GCA_964456605.1 uncultured Candidatus Saccharibacteria bacterium
TTCATATACCCTGTTCACGGAGGCAATATGGGCGCACCCGGTAAGGTGGAAAAGCTTTCTTATGGCAAATTCAATTGGTATGACGCTCTTGCACCAGAGTTTGATACTTATAAGACAATAAAAGAATTAGCGAAAAACAAATCAGATTCGAGAGATTCAGCAAAATCTAAGAACCAAACAGAAGTTGCCATTCTTTATGATAAAATAACTGATGGAATTTATCATCCGTCAAAAATCAGGACATATAAAGATTTAGTTAATATCTTAAAAGAGACGCAACCAGATATTGTTTTTAATATGTGGTTGAGGTGGGTTCCCACGCCAGACTCTCTTTCTCCTTCAAGCCCAGAGTATCAGGCTGGAGCTACTTATCAGCAACTGGAGGAGACCCTTGGAATGTTAAAAAAGAAATTTCCTCGCATTCTTTTCTTCGGAGCAATTCCTGCTCAAAGAATAAATTTTGAAGAAAGAAATCCAATCACAGGAAAGAAATATTCAAAAGAGGAAGTGTGGCAGATGGCATTGAATCCACGAAAATGGGGAATTAATGTATCAAAGGAAAAACTACAAGAACTTGCTCAGAAGAGTGGAACAGGCAAGTATGGTTATTTTCCGGATATAACAAACAAAAACTTTCAGGAGTTGTATCTATCCTGGGCTAAAAAACAAATAGATTCAGGAGTAGAAGGACTAAGGTTAGATATGCTTTTTGCTCAACCAAGATACTTAGCTGAAATTACGAAAGACAAAAACCATAAATCCGTTAAAGAAAGCCTAAGAGCAATAGATTATCTCATAGGAGAGATAAAAACCTATGGGAAAAGCAAAAGCAAAGAAGTCTATTTAGGGAGCTGGTATAATTTCATTGATTTCCCAAATTACTCTCCTGATCTAGATTTTATTACAATTTCTCCAACTAAAGAAGAAATAGTGGGTTTAAAATTAGATGATAGGAGATGGGATGATATTATCTCATCAGTTAGAAAAAGATTGCCCAATGCCAAAATTGTTGCTTTTATTGATTGGGCAGGAACTACCAATACTCCTTTAGGAGTTTTTTCTCAAAAATTAAGCAGGGAAGAACAAAATGAATTTTTAAGAACAGCAGATGCGTTTTTCAAGGAAAGAGGTATTATCTTTGCCTATCCTGTTCATGGCGGTTTTATGGGGCAGGATGCTACGACTCTGTCTTTCGGGAGAGTGAAGGTTTATGATTCCCTTGCCCCGGAATTTCAAACCTATGATACGATAAAAGAGTTGGCTCAAAATAAGAAGGAGCATTCTCAGTTATAGAACCAATAATCTTTTAGAAAATGCCAAGGCAGTAGCAATGTATGAGCCGATTATCGGGAAAGATTCAATTGATCGTGTAGCTGATTTGCTCCTTAAAGCTAAAGTTGATTTTGTAGAACGGGCATTCTTAAAATGGATTCTACTCAGGGTTATGGACTAGACCCAAAGCTCTACGATAAACTTGCAGATGCAATTCCTTATCTTGATTACTTTGAATTACAAAATGCAATCTCTTAAATTTCTGCCAATTAAATCAAAGCGATTCGAAAACGATGTTATCTTGAGAGCAAAGTCCGAAGCCGCAGGATTAGAGGTTATCGCTGAAGAAAAAAATAAATTCGGAATTCTTCGCTCTACTTGAAAAAACAGATAAAGCAATAGTCATAACTTTGCAATTGCAACATAAGCTTGTCAAATTCTAATTGCCGCAAGAAAACTTAAGTCATATCTCCTTTCGGTTAGATTTACATTGGGTAATGCATTTGCTTGACAGGAAAAATATTTATGCTAATCTCTACTAGTGTTAAACTGGAGTAAGTGCAAATGATTTTTAGTTAGTATGACCGACAGCGGGTTTGGTAAAATCAAAAATATGATTAAGGCAGTGGGAGGAAAAGTTGTTATTGTTGAGAAGGGAGAACCAGCGATAGTTGTTATGAGTATGGAGGAATATCTTAGATCGACCGGCGGTGAAAGAAAATACAGAGGCTTCAATTTGCCACAGAATGGGGAATCGGTTGAAAGAGTAAACAAGGAGATAAATATATGGAAGAATAGGCAAGAGGAAAGAAGATTGAGACAATTGGAAATAAGTAACAATTATAGAGCAAAGAGTGATCTTGAAGAAAAAGACAATAACGAAATCGTAGTCAAAAAATTGTAGTGTTTTTGCAGCTTCAACTGAATAGGTACCTTAGGTTGCATAATAACCATTGCCTATGTTATACTAAGGCTATCCT
>CAYWAL010000085.1:0-2175 GCA_964456605.1 uncultured Candidatus Saccharibacteria bacterium
TCCAGCTGTTTTTGAAAGGGTTTTGATGCACTTGGTGCAGATTTTAATCTTTTTCCCGTTGATATTTTTGGTCTGAATGTTTATGCGCTGTTTTCTCTTTGTGGCAACATTTGAGTGACTACGTGATTGACTTGCTCTTGTTCCTCTGCCACAGACTTGACATGTTCGGCTCATAGTATAGAATTAAGTTGTTATTTATGAAGAAAACTAGGTAATCCAAGTAGTCAACAGTGCAATTATAGCTAACTAAATTAAATTTGACAAGATGTCAGATGTGCTGCAAGTATTTTCTCTCGTAGTACTGATATTTTCGGTTGTTATTCATGAGTTTTCCCATGGTTGGATGGCAAATTATCTTGGCGATCCAACGGCTAAATTTATGGGACGCCTAACCCTCAACCCAATTCCTCATATTGATCTTATAGGTTCAATTTTATTGCCGTTTTTTTTGTTGTTAAGTAAAGCAGGTTTTATAATTGGCTGGGCAAAGCCGGTACCATATAATCCTTATAACCTGAGGGATCAAAAAAATGGACCCGCTCTTGTTGGCGCAGCGGGCCCTGCTTCAAATTTGCTGCTGGCTTTGATTTTTGGGATTATAATCAGGATTTTATTGGCGCAAGGCACGGCTGTTGTAGATTCCAGTATAATTATATTCTTCGGGATAATAGCTTTTTACAACATCTTACTAGCTGTTTTTAATCTGGTTCCAATTCCTCCATTGGATGGCTCTAAAATCCTTTTTTATTTTTTGCCATATTCAATGCATGGTGTGAAGGAAGTCTTGGAGAGAAATGGAATACTTTTTCTTTTGATATTTATATTTTTTGGGTTTCAGCTTATAATTCCGATTATGGTATATCTGTTTGTTCTGGTTACGGGAAACTCCCAGTTGTTATGGATCATATTTAGTAGGTAAATAAAGACTGTTTCTGTTCTCTTGCAGAGAGAACAACCGGAATTGTATTTGCTTTTTAAGTTACTTTGAAATGCGGAAGGTATTTACAAGTTGCGTGAAAATGAGTAAAATTTTCTATAAAATTGTAAAGACTTTCAATATGTGTAAATAAAATGTATATTAAATGATATAACTCAACGATAATGCCAACTATACAGCAACTAATCAGAAAACCAAGAAAAAAGATTGCGAAGAAGCCAAAAACCCCCGCGCTTTTGCGAAATTTCAACTTTATAAAGAACAAGCCGTCAATAGCCAAGAAAGGAAATCCATTTAAGCGCGGTGTATGCGTTAAGGTGGGGACAATGACGCCAAAGAAACCGAATTCAGCTCTGCGTAAAATTGCAAGAGTTAAGCTTACTAATGAGACTGAAGTAACAGCATATATTCCTGGAATTGGACATAATCTGCAAGAGCATTCGGTTGTCTTGATTCGTGGTGGAAGGGTTAAAGATCTTCCTGGTGTCAGATACCATATTGTCCGCGGTGTTTTGGATGCAGCGGGAGTAGAGGGAAGAAGGCAGGAGAGAAGCAAATATGGAACAAAAAAACCAAAGTAGTCAGAATGGAGCCTAATTTATTATTATTTTATTAAATAGCTATGGGAAGGAGAAAAAAGAAAGTTGATAGAGGAATTAAACCTGATTTTAAATACAACAGTGTAATGGTCGCCAGGTTTATAAATTACATAATGAGAAGAGGCAAGAAAAGCGTGGCAACGAAAATTGTTTATAGGTGCTTTGACATTATAAAGGAGAAAACCAAAAAAGATCCTCTTACTGTTTTTGATGATGCTGTGAATAAGGTTGCTCCAATTATGGAGGTCAAGTCAAAGAGAATTGGAGGCGCTACCTATCAAGTGCCGATAGAGGTAAGAGGGGATAGAAGAATTCAACTGGCATTTAGGTGGATTATAAGTGCTGCCAAAGAGAGAAAGGGAAAACCGATGGCAGAAAAGCTTGCGGATGAGTTTATAGACATAATGAACGGCACCGGAGCTGCCTTGAAGAAGAGGGATACTGTTCAAAGAACAGCGGAAGCAAATAGAGCCTTTGCCCATTTTGCAAGATAGGGCTGTGCTTGACATCAACTGTATTTGTACAGATGCAGTGGATTGATTTCTGAAGTTGGGAGGTGAAAGAGCGCTTTTTAGTTTAATTTCTTTGGGTAAAGTTCGATTATCCGAACCAAAAATGTTTAATTATTAGCTTAAATAA
>CAYWAL010000086.1:0-2073 GCA_964456605.1 uncultured Candidatus Saccharibacteria bacterium
TAGTCAGTCCTAAAATCAAAACCTACGGGTTCAATCGTGGACGATTGAACCAACGTAGAAACATTGTTTTTAACCGTCGGATCGCGCCAGAGGTAGCACGACACCAATGAATGCACCAGAGCGATATGATAAATTTCTGCTGGTTTAATTGTCCACAGAAGGTCCTTCGGATCCTCTTAATTTATCAATTATTGCCCAATAAGCAAATAGAGCTGCAATATAGTATATAAGAAACCTCTTCATTACAAACTACTAAGAGAATCAATTTTAGCTTGTTGCGAAAGAGAAAGCAAAAATACTTTTGCCTTTGCCTATTAAAACAAACTCTAGAACTGTTCTAAAAATCTCAGATCTCCAGAATAGAATAATCTTATGTCATCAATTTTATGCCTCATCATAGTTAGCCTATCTAAGCCCATCCCAAACGCAAATCCTTGCCACTTATCAGGATCAATCCCAATATACTTGAGAACATTTGTATGAACCATACCACACGGTATTACTTCAATCCATCCGCTCTGCTTGCAAACTGAACAGCCTCTCATCCCACATACAGTACAACCCATCATCAGTTCCAAACCAGGCTCTACAAATGGAAAATAACTTGGCTGCCAACGCAATCTAATCTCTTTTCCATAGTAAATTCTCATAAATGTACTTAAAAGGCTTTTGAGATTTGCCAAGGTAATACTTTCTTCAATCATAAGACCTTCCACCTGATTAAACACAGCTTCATGTGAAGCATCAACTTGTTCATAACGATAACACCTTCCGGGAGCAATCATTCTAAACGGCGGTTTATTTTCCTCCATAAACCTTATTTGCACAGACGATGTATGCGTTCTGAGTAAGTTCCCATCCTTGAGCCAGAAAGTGTCCCACATATCTCTTGCAGGATGGTCTTTTGGAATATTCAAAGCGTCAAAATTATGAAATTCATCTTCAATTTCTCTGCCGTCAACAACCAAAAACCCCATTGACATAAATATTTCTTCAATCTCTTCTCTCACTTTCGTCAAAGGATGCAAGTGACCTTCTCTGATCTTTTTTCCAGGATAAGTAATGTCTATCTTTTCCTTTTCTTCCAAAGCATTTAATTCCAAATTTTTAACTGCGGTTTCCCGATTTTTTATTATTGACTCAATTTCCTCTCTTGCCTGATTGGCAATCTTTCCTATATCCTTTCTTTCAGTGAAAGGTAAATCCTTCAAAGTGCGCAAAATGCCAACAAGCTCGCTCTTTCTTCCAAGATACTTCACTCTTAATTTTTCAAGATCAGCCAAGTTTTTAGCTTTTTTGATTTCATCTAAAGCTCGTTGTTTTATGCTTTTTATGCTTTTTATGCTTTTTATCTTATTGCTTATTTTTTCCATACAATTTTACCTATTATTATGCATTTTATGCATTGCTAGCAACCAATTTGCTGTTGTAACATTATTACACATTGAATGTAAATGCGAGTGCCAACCACTTTGGCAGCGACTTAGTAGGATAGTAGTAAAAGCTTAATTTGCTAACCAATCTGTCAAGAATCGCTACTATTATGACTAGGTTGATTATAACAAAAAAGTTCTTATTTAGAAACATCTGCATTTTACAGTCTGAAATAACACTGAAAAGGTATTGATTTTGAAATCAAAACTTCCATTTTAAATTGTGGAAAATTGAAACAATGGCAGAAAACAAGACGCACAGCGTCGCAGGACATCCAGGGTTGGAGGATACCCAGTGTTATCACAGGACACCCAGTGTCCATGGACACTGGGTGTCAAGGAAACATTGTTTTGGACCACACCAGAGATGGTGTGATTATTCACAGCATTTCTGCTGTGGTCCATCCTTTTAATAGACGGATCACGCCAGAGATAGCGTGATAAATTTGTCACTGCGACCCCGATCGGGAATCCAGGTGGAAGCTCCTCGTGTGTGTTTTGAGAGTAAAAGCTTTAAAGATTCAATAAATCGTTTTTGCGTGCGGGACACCCAGTGTCCACGGACACTGGGTGTCTAGTTATTCCGTTGGTTCAATCGCGGGATTGAACCATTTGTTTTGATTGCAAAACAAACATTTTT
>CAYWAL010000087.1:0-1828 GCA_964456605.1 uncultured Candidatus Saccharibacteria bacterium
GAATGACTGTAGCAATATGTCTTGTCCAATTTTCAGGCGGGATCCTTTGCTAGCGCTCAGGATGACAGTGTTCTTTATGTATCATATTGTGTTATTAAAATCACTAAAAGGTAGCTTTCGGACAGTCTAAAGCTCTCCCAATGTTTGACAAAATTCATCAAACAATCATAATTAAATTGAAATGGTTTATAGGCCGCAAATTATTGCGGGCATAATTTATAAGAGATATGTTTGATTTAATAATAAAAAATGGAACTGTTATTGATGGCTCTGGAGCAAAGGGCATTATTGCTGATGTTGGTGTAGACAAGGATAGAATTGCTGCTGTTGGAAAGTTGGACAATGCCAAGTCAAATAAAGTGATAGACGCCAAAGGGAAAATTGTTTGTCCTGGGTTTATTGATATACTTGATCACTCTGACAGCTTTTGGACATTGTTCACGGTCCCGAGGCTAGACAGCAAAGTGATGCAGGGAGTTACCACCATAATCGGTGGAAACTGTGGGTCGTCTCTTGCTCCGACAGTAAGCAAGGACTCTGTTGCCTCTATCCAAAAATGGGTTGATCTTGCAAATGTGAGTATAAACTGGAACCGAATGGACGAATTTCTTAGCGAGTTGGCAAAGAGAGACATAGGTCTAAATTTTGGCACTTTAGTTGGACATGAAACACTGAGAAGAGGATTGCTGAAAGATGAGGTTAGAAGGATAACGGAAGAAGAGATTAAGGTTATGGGCAGGATGCTTTTAGAGAGTCTCAACGAGGGAGCTTTTGGAATGTCAACCGGCCTTGTTTTTTCTCATGCAAAGATGGCGGCGATAGATGAAATAAAATATTTGGCGCAGATTCTAAGAGAAAATGATGCTCTCTATGCAAGCCACATAAGAGGTGAATCTGAAGAACTGTTGCCAAGTGTCAATGAAGCTATTGAGATTGGAAGAGAAACAGGCGTGTCTGTGGAGATCTCACATCTTAAAGCAGTGGGCAAAAGGTACTGGCCCGATATGCTGAGAGCCTTGGAAATGATAGATATTGCTAATGAAGAGAGTGTTGATATTAGCTTTGACTTATATCCTTATGATACAACGGGATCAGTTTTGTATATACTTCTTCCTGACTGGGTTTCTAGGGGAGGAAGAAAGAAGATGATATCCAGACTGAGAAATTTGGGCTTGAGAGAGAAGATTAAAAAGGAGATGAGAGGTATGAATTATGATTATGAGAACATTGTGGTTTCTATTTGTCCGCGTCTTAAAGAAGTGGTTGGGCAGAGAATTGTTGACATAGCAAGAAACCAAGAGATAAGCCCCGAAGAAGCGATAATAGAACTTCTGATTAGTGCCAATGGTCATGTTATAGTGTTTGACAAGGGGATTCTAAGCGAGGATAATATTAAGCTTTCGCTTAAAAATGAGCATTCTATGATTGCTTCTGGGGATGCCGCTTACAATGTTGAGTATGCAAGAGTGGGAGAGCTTGTTCATCCAAGATGTTTTGGAGCGTTCGCAAAAGTTTTAGCGCGATATGTCAGGGAGCAAAAGGTCTTGAGTTTGGAAAGTGCCATAGAGAAAATGACCTCGCGGCCGGCTCAGAAAGTCGGCATTAAAGAGAGGGGGATTTTGAAAAAAGGAAATTTTGCGGATGTTGTTGTTTTTGATCCAAAAAAAATTGTTGACAAGGCAGATTTTGATAATCCTTATCAGTATTCGGAGGGTGTTGAATATGTATTTATCAACGGTGAGATAGTTGTGGAAAAAGGCTGGCACACTGGAAAGCTGGCAGGAAGGGTTTTGAGAAAAAGATGATCCTTTGCCGAAGGCGAAGGATG
>CAYWAL010000088.1:0-1654 GCA_964456605.1 uncultured Candidatus Saccharibacteria bacterium
AATCCCAAAAATTATAGACTTTTTGATGAGATTTAAGCCCTACGGTTTTATTTTACTTTCTTACAAGCCTGTCGGAAGAGGAAAATTTTTTGACAGAACTCTTGCTAACAAGAAATACAACCTTGTCAGAAATGTTTTGGCAAAGTGCTTAAAGAAAGTCTATGGCAAAGCAAGGATTGGATTTGATTGTTGTTTTGTAAATGGTATAATTGAAATGGAAAGTGAATTTTCCTCTTTCGATTTTGAGGTCGTTGAAGGCTGCAGCGCGCTTAGAAATAGTTTAGCAGTAGGTATGGACTTGGATGTTGTCCCCTGCAGTTTTATTGACTATAGCATTGGAAACCTCAAAAAGGATGATTTTCACTCTATCTGGTTTGGAAAAAAGGCAAACAAGTTCAGAAGCAAGCTCGAGAGCAATGCCGAGAAAAAAGCCTGCAACAGCTGTGACTTCAAGCGGCAGTGTTTCGGAGGATGTCCTGAATTTGAACTTGCAAGATGCTCAAAGTAAAGACTGCTTTGCGCGAACTCTCCAGAAATGACAGACAACAGTTTTCTTCTAGTATACATTTAGGATGATAATTTATTAAATCAAAACAAATGACACTGATCCAAGAAATGATAAAGAAAGCATGGGAGGGAAAGTATGCTTTTGGAACATTTGACACTTCCAACCTAGAAGTTGCTCAAGGAATTGCCAGAGCAGCGGAAGCAAAAAATATGCCTGCAGTAATTGGAGTAACAGAAACGGCACTCAATTATGCTGGTTTTCTGCCACTTGTAAATTTAGTAAAAGGTATTATAGCAGAATCTACTGCCGACTTGGTTTTACACCTTGATCATGGAAGAAACCCAAAGATTATAAAAAGATGTATAGATGAGGGATTTACATCTGTAATGGTAGACGCTTCAATGTACCGCTTGGAAAAAAACATAGAAATTACCAAGAATATTGTAGAATATGCTCACAAAAAGGGGGTTGTTGTTCAGGCAGAACTCGGAAAGATTCCACGGCTCAACACAAGCGCCGAAGAAGGAACTCCTATAGGCAGAATGGAAAAAACCGACCCGCAAGAAGCATTAGAATTTGTTGAAAAAACTGGAGTTGATACACTTGCCGTTATTGTGGGTAACATACACGGAATGTATAAGCCAGAAGGAAATCCTCATCTGGATTTGGATTTACTGAAAAGGATAAGAGAAAAGGTTCCAATTCCTTTTGTTTTGCATGGCGGCTCCGGAACCCCATCGGAAGACATAAAAAAAGCTATCACAGAATATGGAGTGGTTAACATCAATATCGACACAGAGATTAGAGTCGCTTTCATGGGAGCGTTGAGTGACTTTTGCGTAAGCGGCCAGATGGTAACCGATCCTAGAAAAGTATTAGCTTTAGCGCGAGACGAAGTTCAAAAGAAAGTAGAAGAGAAAATAGAATTGTTCAAGTGTAGTGAACAGGAAGCAACTACATCGTGAGTACAAAAGCTAAGGGTAAAGTTTGAAAAAATAGATATTTCCGTTCCTGCGGGATCCTTCACTACGTTCAGGATGACACGATGACACAGAGAAAACACTGTTATCCTTCGCCTTCGGCAAAGGATTCCGTCTGGAGAAAAGATGTTGTCATCCTGAGCGTTAGCGAAGGATCCCGTCTGGA